>NZ_JBOHGC010000312.1:0-15809 GCF_050699995.1 Actinokineospora sp.
GGACGGCTTCAGGTCGATCAATCCTGAACTCATGCGCCCAGTGTGCCGCGTTCGCCACATCCGGGGGTACCAACTGTTGCGCTCTGAGTAGGTGATGGTGTGCCGGTCGGCGTCACGTCGGGCAGCCAATGCGGTCGCGGTGGTCACGAGTGCGCAGTCGGTATGACCGCGACCGTGATGCGGGCGTACCGGTTCGCCCTGGACCCGACCCCAGCGCAGGTCCGGGATTTGGAGCGCCACGCTGGGGCGGCCCGGTTTGCGTTCAACTGGGCGCTCGCGGCGGTGAAGGCGAACGTCGGCCAGCGGGCCGCAGAACGCGCCTACGGTCTGCACGGCGATCAGCTGACCCCGAGCCTGGGCTGGAATCTGCCCGCGTTACGGCGGGCGTGGAACGCCGCCAAGGGCGAGGTCGCGCCGTGGTGGGCCGAGTGCGGCAAAGAATCGTTCAACACCGGCCTGGACGGCGTGGCTCGCGCATTGCGGAACCTCTCCGAGTCAACGAGGGGCGCGCGCAAGGGTCGCAAGGTCGGTTTTCCCCGGTTCAAGGCCCGACGCCGCACCACCCCGGCAGTGCGGTTCACCACCGGCGCCATCCGCGTCGAGGCTGATCGACACCACGTGAGATTGCCCCGGCTGGGCCGCATCAAGACCCACGAATCCACCCGGAAACTCGCCCGACGACTGGAAGCCGGGACGGCCCGGATCCTGTCGGCGACCGTGCGGCGCGAGGCCGGGCGGTGGTTCTGCTCGTTCACCGTCGAAGTCCAGCGAGCTAGTCGTCAACCGGCCCGGCCGGACCTGGTAGTCGGGGTGGACGTGGGCATCTCCACGCTGGCCGTGCTGTCCACCGGCACGTGTGTGCCCAACCCGCGTCACCTGAGGGCGGCACCGCGCCGGCTGCGGTCGGCATCGAGGACCCTGTCCCGGCGAGTCGGTCCCGACCAGAGTGGCTGGGAGACACGAAACGGACGTGGAGCCGACCAGAAGACCGGAGCTGACCCGGCAGGTGGCTGTGAAACGTCAACCCCGCGCCGGGTAACCGGGCAAGACGAGGACCGCTCGGCGGTAACGGCTAGCTGCGAGTAGAGGCTTACACATGCTCACTCACTCGCAACGGTGAAGAAGAGCACTCTCCGGGGCCGGGCCAGGGGGGCGAGACTGCGGAGATGGATCCGAGCACTCTCGAAGCGCTGTGCGCGGACGCGTGGCCCCCGTTGGTGTCGAAGCCCCTCGGCGACTGGCGCCTGCGCGCGTGCGACGGCTACACGGGGCGCGCGAACAGCGCCTTGGCCGTGGGCGACCCCGCAATCCCGGTGGCACAGGCACTTGAGGCGGTGGTGGGCTTCGCCGACGAGCAGCGGATCCGGCCGTGCGTGCAGGTGATCGTCGGGTCGGAGACCGAGCGTGCGGTCGCGTCGGCGGGCTGGTCGGTGAATCTGGCGCACCCGAAAGGCGCGGAGTCATCGGTGCTGGTCAGCACGCACGCGGTGCCTGGTCCGGCTTGTTCGGTGACCGACACACCGCCCGCGGGGTGGTTCGACCTGGTCGTGGGCGGACCGCCGACCCCGGCGCAGCGGCAGCTGCTCACGTCCGGCCCGCGGGTCGGGTTCGCCGCACTGCACCGGGACGGTCGGCTCGTCGGCGCGGCCCGCGGGTGCGTGGTGGAGGGGTACCTGCACGTTTCGGTCGTGGAGGTGGCCGCGGATCACCGGCGCCAGGGGTTGGGGAGTGCGCTGCTCGCGGGTCTGGATGAGTGGGCGGGCACGGATCACCGGGTGTTGCAGGTGGCGGTCGACAACATGCCCGCACAGGCGCTCTACGCGACCCTCGGGTATGCCGAATCGCACCGGTACCGCTACTGGGTGCCTTAAGCCATGGTCGGCGGGTTTTGGGCCAGCCACTTGCGGCCCTTCTTGGCCGCTCGCTTCAAAGCCGAGCGCTCGCCGAAGTAGTCCGCGGCCATGCCGACGACCGGCAGCAGGCCGATGGCCTTGTGGTAGAAGCGGCCCTGTGGTCGTTTGTCCAGCTCGTCGCCCAACGCGAACAGCGTGCGGCCGAAGCGCCAGAGGGTGCGGCCCGCCGCTTTCACGGTGATCTTGCCGTGCTTCTCCGAGCTTTCCCGGAGGTCCTCGGTCAGTTCCGCGGCAGCGGCGTCCTCTTGTTCGTCGGTCAGGTCGTCGCCGTGGCCCGCGGCCAGCTGGGGGTCGATGTCGCGGTCGAAGAGGATCTTGGCGATCAGCCGGACCCGGTCGGCCTGGGAGTCGTGGCCGTGTTCCGAGGCGATCGCCGAGAGCAGCAGGCCCTGTCCCGCCGTCGCCAGCGCGTCCTGGATGGGGAGGCGGTCGGCCAGGGCGCCGCCGAGACCGGGGATCGAGGCCAGCAGCACGGTGAACCGGCCGACGCGGTTGACCCACCAGCTGTCGCGGTCGTCCACCGACATCGCGTCCCACGCCTCGGTGCCGGGGACCTTCACGCTCTCCAGGCCGTCGAGGAGCTTCTCCAGCAGGTTCCGGTCGACCTTCTCGAGCTGCTTGCCGTCCTCGATGTCGCCCGAGCTCAGCTCGCCCGACTTCGGCAGGACCCGGCGGACCAGGCCCAGGGGATCGGACTCGCGCAGCGCGTCGAGCATCGGGGTCGTCGCCCGGACGAACGGTCGCAGGACGTTGACGACCTGCTTGTCGGTGATGACCTCACCCACGGTTGGTTCCCCTCGCCCGCTCGATCGTCGCCTTCGCCAGCACGTCGCCGATCTTCACCGCCGCCGGGAAGGCGCCGGCCGCGAGCAGCAGGAGGGTGCGCCAATCAGCCAGGACGATCCGGTCGCCACCCGGGGCGACGAGCAGGAACGCCAGAAGTGTGCCCAACCAGGCGAACAGCGGGCCCGCGGCGACCGGGGTGCGGGTGGATAACCGCGACGCGGCGACGACGAGCCAGGGCAGGGTGAACGCGGCCAGCAGCACGGTCACCGGGAACGGGATCGACGCCAGGTTCGGCAGCACCCGGCCGTCGAGCCGCAGCGGCAGGAAGAACAGCTCGACGACCGCGAGCACCACACTGAGCAGCAGCAGGCCGCCGTAGCGCACGCGATCGCCGAGGGTCACCGGTCGGCGCCCACGTGCTCGACCGGCGCGAGGCCGCCGAACAGGTCGCTGTCGGCGTCGCCGGTGGTGTCGTCGGCGAGCACGTAGAACTCCTCGTCGACGACCGGCTGGGCGAGGCCGTTGGACAGCGCGTAGCTGTGGGTGCCGTCGGTGCCCTGCCAGACGCAGATCTGCGTGGCGTGCGCCTGCAGCGCGCGCAGCTTCGCGGGCAGGTAGTCGGCGATGTTGACCCTGGTGGTGATCTCCGAGTCGTCCACCACCGGCAGCTCACCCGGCACGGGCAGCGTGAACGGCAGGTCCGCGACCTCGGCGAGCGCGGCCAGCCCGGCTTCGGTGGCCTGCTTGGACGCCACGGTGTAGTACGTCCGCAGCACGTCAGGGGCGCCCTTCACGGCGGCGACGGTGATCTCGTGGGCCCGGATGTGGTCGGGGTGGCCGTAGCCGCCGTCGGGACCGTAGGTGATCACGACCTGGGGTCTGACGTCGGCGAGGATCGCGGCCAGCGCGTCGGTCTGCTCGGCGAGGTCACCGGTGGCGAAGGCCCGCGGGTGCCTGTTCGCCTCGGCGCCGCCCATGCCCGAGTCGCGCCAGCGGCCCATGCCGCCGAGGTAGCGGTGGTCGGAGACGCCGAGCGCGGCGCACGCGGTCCGCAGCTCGCCGACCCGGTAGCCCCCGAGCTGGTCGGCGGCGTCCGCGGCGAGCTGGCCCAGCGAGCCGGGGATGATCTCGCCCTCCTCGCCGAGGGTGCAGGTGACCAGGGTGACCTGGACGCCCGCGGCGGCGTAGCGGGCGATGGTCCCGCCCGTGCACAGGCTCTCGTCGTCGGGGTGGGCGTGGACGAGCAGCAGTCGTGGTGGGGCTGTCAACATCGGATTCAGCCTATGCGCAAGTAGGGCGACGCGGGTGCGGCTTTGTCCACCGCGCACCGACGTCGAATGGCCGACGCGGGAGTCACAACTTGGAGTCCCCCGTCGAACCCTACTACGCCAGGCTCCCGCGCTCCTCGGCGAAGTGGCAAGCGGAGAACGTGGCGCCGTGACGGACCAGCCGGGGCTCCTCGACGGCGCAGATGTCCTGGGCTTTCCAGCACCGGGTGCGGAATCGGCAGCCCGACGGCGGGTCCGCCGGGTTCGGCACGTCGCCGGTGAGGACGATCCGCTTGCGCCGCCGCTCGCGCTTCGGGTCGGGCACCGGCACGGCGGAGAGCAGGGCCTGCGTGTACGGGTGGGTGGCCCGGTTGTAGATCGCCTCCCGGTCGCCGATCTCGACGATCTTGCCCAGGTACATCACCGCGACCCGGTGCGAGATGTGCCGGATGACCGACAGGTCGTGGGCGACGAACAGGTACGCGAGGCCGAGCTTGCGCTGCAGTTCCTCCAGCAGGTTCACCACCCCGGCCTGCACGGACATGTCGAGCGCGGACACCGGCTCGTCGAGCACGACCAGCTTCGGGTCGAGGGCGAGCGCGCGGGCGATGCCGATGCGCTGGCGCTGCCCGCCGGAGAACTCGTGCGGGTACCGGTTGCGGTGCTCGGGGTTGAGCCCGACCAGTTCCAGCAGCTCGTCGACGCGGCGCTGGGTGCCCTTGGCGCTGTCGGTCCCGTGCACGCGCAGCGGTTCGGCGACGATGTCGTTGACCTGCCAGCGCGGATCGAGCGAGGCGTACGGGTCCTGGAAGACGATCTGCATGTCCCGGCGCAGGGCGCGCAGCGGACCGGGCCGCATGGTGGTCAACTCGTGGCCGTCGAACACCACGGAACCGGACGTGGGCCGGTGCAACTGGAGGATGGCCCGGCCGGTGGTGGACTTGCCGCAGCCGGACTCGCCGACCAGCCCGAGCGTCTCGCCGCAGCGCACCGCGAAGGTCACCCCGGCGACCGCCTGCACCTGTCCGATGGTGCGCGGGATGATGCCGCCGCCACGCACGGGGAAGGACTTGACCAGGTCGCGGACCTGCAGCAGGGGCGTGGTCATGAAGTCGACCTCTCGCCGCGGCGCAGCCTGCGCTCGACGACCGCGAGGTCCTCGGCGACCGGCAGGCCGTGGTCGGCGGCGGTCAGCGCGGCCGGGTTCTCCAGCACGCCGATCTCGTCGTGCTCGAAGAGCTCCCGCGGCCTGCGCAGGCCCGCCAGGTGCCGCCAGCGGTGGCAGCGGGTGAAGTGGTCGCGCCCGTCGGCGGGTTCCAGCGCGGGCTCGGTGTCGTGGCAGGCGTCGATCACCAGCGGGCAGCGCGGGGAGAACGCGCAGCCGGTCGGCAGGTTGATCAGCGACGGCGGCGTCCCCTTGATCGGGGTCAGCCTCCTGCCCAGCACCGCCGGGTTGGGCAGTGAGCCCAGAAGGCCCACGGTGTAAGGCATTCGCGGATATTCGAACAGGCCGTCGACCGGGGCCGACTCGACGACGGTGCCGCCGTACATGACCTGCACCCGGTCGACCATGCCCGCCACGACGCCGAGGTCGTGGGTGATCATCACGATGGCCGCGGCGGTCTCGTCGCGGATGCGCAGCAGCGTCTCGAGGATCTGCGCCTGCACGGTGACGTCGAGCGCGGTGGTCGGCTCGTCGGCGATGATCACGTCGGGGTCGTTGATGATCGCCATCGCGATGACCACGCGCTGGCGCATGCCGCCGGAGAACTCGTGCGGGTACTGCGTGGCGCGGCGGGCGGGCTGCGGGATCCCCACCAGCGCCAATGCGTCCACGGCCTTGGCCCACGCGGCTTTGCGCGAGACGGAGTGGTGCGCGCGGTATGCCTCGGCGAGCTGCCAGCCGATGGTGAACACCGGGTTCAGCGAGGTCATCGGGTCCTGGAAGATCATCGCCACGCCGTTGTTGCGCACGGTCCGCAGCTGTTTGTCCGACAGCCCGACCAGTTCGCGGTCGCGGTAGCGGATGGACCCGGTCACCTTCGCGTTGCGCGGGAGCAGGCCCATGACCGCCATCGATGAGACCGACTTGCCGGAACCGGATTCGCCGACGATCCCCAGGACCTCGCGCGGACGCAGCGCGTAGGACACCGACCGGACCGCGCGGACGTCGCCGTCCTCGGTCGGGAACGTGACGGAGAGGTCGTCGACGGCGAGCACCGGGTCGGTGCGGACGGGGGCCATCAGGCACGCACCTTCGTCTGTCTGGGGTCGAACGCGTCGCGCAGCCCGTCGCCGATGAAGTTCACCGCGAGGGAGAGCAGCACGATGACGACGAAGGGACCCCAGAACAGCCAGGGCCGCATGGTGATCTGCGAGTAGTTCTCGCTGATGATCAGCCCGAGGGAGGTGTCCGGGGACTGGACCCCGAGGCCGATGAACGAAAGGGCCGTTTCCGAGAGCACCGCGGTCGCGACGGCCAGGGTGGCGTTGACCGTGATGCTGCCGATCATGTTGGGCACCAGGTGCCGGAAGATGATCCACCGGGTCCCGGCCCCCGCGGCGCGCGCCGCCTCGATGAACTCCCGCTGGGCGAGGGACAGCGTCTCGCCGCGGGTGATCCGGGCGACCTGCATCCAGCCGAACGCGGCGAGGATGACCGCCACCATGTACCAGCTGCCGTCGAGCGCGCGGACCAGGATCGCCGCGACCGCGATCTGCGGGATGATCAGCATGAGGTCGATGAAGCGGCTGATCGCGCCGTCGGCGAACCCGCGCAGGTAGCCGGCGAGCGCACCGAGGATGACCCCGACGACGGTCGAGCCCAGGGCCACGACCAGCGCGATCTGCACCGAGAGCCGGGTGCCGCGGATGAGCTGGGCGAGCATGTCGTTGCCCGCCTGGATGGTGCCCAGCGGGTGCGCCGGGCTCGGCGGGAGGTAGCCGCGGCTGCGGGTGTCGTCCACCGCGACGGTCCAGAACAGCGGCCCGAGGAAGCCGAACGCCACGACCAGCAGGAACACGGCCAGGCTGGCCACGGCGAGCCGGTGCCGGAAGAACCGGCGCAGGATCATCGTGCTCTGCTTGCGCGCCTTCGTGGTGTCGAACTCGCCGGGCACGTGCGTGACCGCGGGGAGGACCGGGAGGGGCAGGTCGCTAGGCAAGGCGGATCCTCGGGTCGAGGATGCCGTACAGGATGTCGGCAGCCAGGTTGAACAGCACGACCAGTGTGGCCGTGACCATCAGCCAGCCCATGAGCATGTACGGGTCGAACGAGCGGATCGACTGCACCAGCAGGTGGCCCATGCCCCGCCAGCCGAACACCGTCTCGGTGACGATCGCGCCCGAGAGCAGCGCGGCGGAGTTCAGCGAGAACAGGGTGGCCACCGGGATCATCGCGTTGCGGAACGCGTGCCGGAAGATCACCCGGCTCTGCGAGATCCCCTTGGCCCGCGCGGTGCGCACGTAGTCCGAGTGCAGGGTCTCGAGCATCGCGGCCCGCTGGAACCGGCTGTACGCGGCGAAGCTGATCAGCGCGAGCGTCAGGGTCGGCAGCAGGTAGGTGCCCGTGTACTTGAAGACCTGCTCGCCGAAGTCGCCCTGGAAGCCGCCGGTGGCCGGGCTGACCGTGCTCAGCCACCGATCCATGCCCATGGACTCGAGCACGTTGTTGAACTGGATGCCGTAGTTCTTGAGTATCACCGCGACGCAGATGACCGGCATGGAGAACACCAGGAACGCGCTCGACGTGGCCAGGTAGTCCAGGAACGAGTACTGCTTCACGGCGGCGAGCACGCCGAGCGTCACGCCGAGCAGGATCGCCAGGACCTCCGCGCCGACGACGAGCCGCACGGTGATCCACAGAGCCCGCATGGTCGAGTCGAACACGTCGACCTTCGCCTGGCCCAGTGCGATGCTCTGCCCCCAGTCGCCGCCGAGGAAGTCGACCAGCCAGTTCCAGTAGCGCACGATGATCGGCTGGTCGAGACCCATGCTCGATTCCAGGGCCTTGACCTGGGCCTCGGTGACCCCGGGCCTGCCTCGCATCTCCGCGGCCGGGTTGCCCGCCGCGGCGACCATGAAGAACGCCAGCAGGCTCCCGACCAGCAGGATCGGCGCCGAGATCAGCAGCCGTCGAACGGTATAGCGCAACACGGGAACTCCTTGGTGGCGCCCGGGCGGCGGGGGTGGCCGCTCGACCCCAGAGCGGGCGTCGTGCGCCGTGCCGGAGTGCCCGGGCGGAGGGACCGGACCGAGGTTCGGCCCCTCCGGTGGTGCGAGCCGCGCTGGGCGGCTGATCGGCTTACGAGGTCTTGATCCACTCGTTGGCGTTCCAGAGAGCGCCGTTGAACGACTGGAAGTAGACCTTGTCGATTCCCTTCCACGCCCACATGTTCGGCAGTTGGTAGAGCGGTAGAGAGTAGTTGTCCTCGGCGATCAGCTTGTCGGCCTCCGCGTAGGAGCGGCGGGCGGCGTCCTCGTCGAGGTTGCTGCTCGCGCTCTTGTAGGCGGCGTCGACCTTGGGGTTGGAGTAGCCCGACCAGTTCTGGCCGCCGCCGGTGGAGTAGATCGACTTCTGGGTCGACTTGAACGGCGCCGCGGACCAGGCGAACAGCGCGATGTCGTAATCGCCCTGGCTGACCCGGGTGTCGAGGAAGTTCGGGTCGACGTCGTCGATGATCTCCAGGCCCGCGGGCTTGCACTGGGACTGAATCAGCTGCACTGTCTGCTTGCGTCGCGGGATGTCGGTGTGGCTGATCTTGAGCGACACCTTCTCGCCCCCCTTGGTGGCGAAACCGTCCGCGTCGAAGGTGTATCCGGCGAAAACCAGCGTCGTCTTCGCGGCGTCGGCGTCGCCCTGGTAGGCGGCGTAGTTGTCGGTGTAGCCGGCCTCACCCTGGAAGAACGCCAGGCTGCCCAGCGGCTTGGCGGTCTCCAGGACCGGCCGGATGAGCTTGTCGGTCAGCTCCTCGCGGTTGACGCACTGCATGAACGCCCGGCGCACCGCCTGGTCGCGGAGCCATTTGTTCTTGAAGTTGAGGTCGAGGTGCTCGAAGCCGAGGCCGTTGGCCGCGCCGAACCGCACGCCCTGGGAGCGCAGGCTGCGCAGCTGCTCGGCGGCGTTCGCGTCGGGCTGGGCCATCGAGTTGACGTCGACCTCGCCGTTCTCCAGCGCCTGGGCCTGGGCGACCTGGTCGGAGATGCCCCGCAGCACCAGCTTCGCCGGTCCCCCGGGCTTGCCCTGCCAGCGCTCGTTGCGCTCCAGGGTGATCGAGTTGTTCTGCTCGAAGCCGGTGATCTTGTACGGGCCCGACGACGGCATGAGGGCCGCGTCGAAGCCGTTCCACTTCGTCTTCCAGAACTCGGCGACCTTGTTGAGCGTGGCCTTGTCGCTGGTCGGCAGCACCTTGGTGATGTCGGCGACGCCGGTGGCCTGCTCCAGGATGTGCGCCGGAAGGATGTCCGTCGACATGCCGAAGAGGCTCTTGTGGTCGGGGTAGGTGTCCTCGAAGGTGGCCACCACCTCGAACGGGGTGGGGCACTGCACCTTCTCGATCAGCTCGTAGCCGTTCGTGCCCGCGGCGGCGAAGATGTCCTTGCCCTGGGAGTTCTTGATCTCGCCGGTCTGGCTGAGCCAGGCCAGGTGGAAGTCATCGCAGTCCCACGGCTCGCCGTCGGACCAGGTCACGCCCTCCTTGATCTTCCAGGACACGACCTGCGGCACCTTGCTGACGACGTCGACCGACTCCATGACGTCCTTGTTCAGCAGGACCTTGTTGTTGCCGTCGAGCAGGTGGGCGCCGGAGAGCACCTTGGTCAGCGCGAAGGTGTTGTAGGAGTTGTTGGCGTCCGCGGTGACGTTGTTGTACGCCGTGAACGGGTTGTCGGTCGAGACGATGTAGCTCGCGTCCGTCACCGGCACTTCGGGCGAGGTGTAGTTGGCACCCGACTCGCCCTTGGCGATGGCCATCGCCGCGATGTCGCCGGTCGGTTCGGTGCCGCCGCCGTCCTTGCCCGCCGACCCGGCGCAGCCGCTCAGGACGAGCGACGCCCCGACCACCGCGGCCACCGCCGACAGAGTGGACCTCTTCACTGGCACTTGCCCTCCTACCCGACGCCGCGCCCGCACCGGTCTGGCGCGGGCACAGCCTTCTACTCGCCCCCGGACGGTTCGTTCGGCGGCGCACTCCCGGCGACGGTAGGAACGAGACAGGCATCGGTCACCGGTGGACGGGCGATCGTGACCAAAGGGTGACAACCAGCCGGTAGCACCGTAGGTGACCGTTATCATCACTCACCGAGAGCAGAAATCCGGTGACCCGCAGTGGGCTACTTGGCCGAGCGCCGCCAGGCCGCCGCGCCCGCGAACGGGCCCGACATCGGCGGTCCGGCGGTGACGCCGGTCATATCGTTTCGGACGATGAGATCGTCGGCCTCTTGGTACAGCGGCAGCGTCAGGGCCCGGCTCCACAGCACCGGCTCAAGCGCCGCGAGCGCGGCGGAGAGCGGCACCTCGCCGGTGACGGCGGAGTCGATGGTGCCCTGCAGGGTCGGGTCGCAGAATCCGACCGGGTTGGCCGCGACCGGCGCGGGTGGCTCGTCCGACGCGGTCGCGCAGCCGAAGCGGGTCGCGAGCGCGGTCGCCGGGTCCTGGCTCACCGGCATCGGGGCGATGAGCAGGTCCACCGGGTCCTTGGCGGTCGCCGCCGTCGGGAGCGTGGTGAACAGCTCCGCGGCGGGCGGGGTGACCACCTTGACGGTGATACCGGCGGCGGTGAGCTGCCTGCGCAGTTCCGCCCCCATCGCGGTATAGGCCGGGCGGTCGGCGGGCACGGCGATGACCAGGTTGAGCACCGCGTTCGGCGAGGTCCAGATGCCTGCCGTCTTGAGGTATCCGGCCTCGGTGAGCAGGCGCTCGGCGAGCGCGGGATCCGGACCGGTGTCGGGCCCGGTCGCGGTGTAGCCGGCGGTGCCGGGCGCGAGGACCTGCGCGTTGGCCGTGAGGGCGGACTGCGGGCCGCCGTCGGTGCCCGCCTTGACCAGCGCGCCGCGGTCGACGATGGCGGCGATCGCGGAGCGGACCCTGGTGTCGGCCATGGCGGGGCTGACCGGGCGGAGCAACACGGTCGCCACCGACGGCCGCGCGACCGTCTTATGGGTCACCGTGGCCCCCAGCCCGGCCACCTGCGTGACACCTTCGGCTCCGAGCGCCGTGAGGGCCAGCTGGTTGTGTGCGGTCCGCAGAGCGCCCGTGATGCCGTTGAGGTCCCCGCGGCGCAGCACGATCCGGTCGAGGGCGGCGGGCGGGTCCCAGTAGCGGTCGTTGCGCTCGAGGATGACCTCGCCGCGCACCCGGTCGAGCAGGCGCAGCGAGAAGGGGCCGCCGGTGACCGGGTAGTTGTCGGCCAGGACGTTCGCCCAGCCGCCCGGGCTGTCCTTGACCAGGTGCGCGGGCAGCAGTGAGGAGAACAGTGAGCGCCAGCCGGGGTACGGCTTGGCGAAGGTGACCTCGACGACCCGGCCCGCTTCGCGCGCGGAGATATTGGTGATCAGGCGATAGCCGACGCCGTCGATGACGCCGGGCTCGTCACGCAGCCGCTCCCAGAGGTAGACGAAGTCCTCGGCGGCGATCGGCGCCGCGTCCGACCACGACGCCTCAGGCCGCAGCCGATAGGTGACGGTGTACGGCTCGGTGTTGGTGACCTGCGCGGAGACCATGAGCGTCTGGTCGAGCCGCGGGGTGCCGTCCGGGCCGGTGCGGAACACCGACGGCAGCATGGCCTGCGCCAGCGCGGTGGTGACCATCGACTGGTCGGAGAGTTTGTGCGGGTTCAGCCCGCCCGCGACGCTGTCCACGCCGACCACGGCCTCACCGGGGTTGACCGGCCGCGTGGGCGCCGTCTGCGCCACCTCCGTGGTCACCAGCGGCGGCGGAGGGGCGTTCGTGCAAGACGTCAGGCACACCACGGCCGTCGACGCGGCCAGCACCCACCTGCTCTTGCGCACCCCTGCTCCTCCCACAGTGAGCTGGTCGGCCATGGTGCCATGGTCCCCGCCACGTCACCGGTTCGGCCCAGCCAACCCGAAAACACGCGGGCGGCGCCGGGAGTTCCCGACGCCGCCCGTGTGAGATCGGCTACTACTTCGCGTCGCGGGCCTTCTCGCGCGAACGAGTGCGGCCGCGGGTGGTGGCGTCGAGGATGGCCTTGCGGACCCGGACGAACTCCGGGGTGACCTCGACACACTCGTCGTTGGCGCAGAACTCCAGCGCCTCCTCCAGGCTCAGCTTGCGCGGCCGGGCCAGCGTCTCCATGACGTCGGCGGAGGAGGAGCGCATGTTGGTGAGCTTCTTCTCCTTGGTGACGTTGACGTCGAGGTCCTCGGCGCGCGGGTTCTCGCCCACGACCATGCCCTCGTAGACGTCGGCGCCCGGCTCGACGAAGAACGTGCCGCGGTCGGCGAGCTGGAGCATCGCGTACGCGGTGACCGGGCCCTGGCGGTCGGCGACCAACGAGCCCGAGTGGCGGCTGCGGATCTCACCGGCCCACGGGGCGTAGCCCTCGAAGATGGCGTTGGCGATGCCGGTGCCGCGGGTCTCGGTCAGGAAGTCGGTGCGGAAGCCGATGAGGCCACGCGACGGGACGACGTACTCGACCTTGATGCGGCCGCTGCCGTGTCCGCCCATGTGCTCCAGGCGTCCCTTGCGGTTGGCCAGCAGCTGGGTGATGGCGCCGAGGTACTCCTCGGGGGCGTCGACCGTCAGGCGCTCGAACGGCTCGCACAACTTGCCGTCGATCTGGCGGGTGACGACCTCCGGCTTGCCGACGGTCAGCTCGAAGCCCTCGCGGCGCATCTGCTCGACCAGGATGGCCAGGGCCAGCTCGCCACGGCCCTGCACCTCCCAGGTGTCCGGGCGCTCGGTGTTGAGCACGCGCACGGACACGTTGCCGACCAGCTCGCTGTCGAGACGGGCCTTGAGCACGCGGGCGGTGAGCTTGCTGCCGCCGCTGCGTCCCTGCAGAGGTGAGGTGTTGCAGCCGATCGTCATCGAGATCGCGGGCTCGTCGACGGTCAGCCGGGGCAGCGCCACCGGGTTGTCGATGTCGGCCAGCGTGTCGCCGATGGTGATGTCGGGGATACCGGCGATGGCGACCAGCTCGCCCGCGCTCGCCTCTTCGGCGGGGACGCGGTCGAGGGCCTCGGTGACCAGCAGCTCGGTGATGCGGACGTTGGAGACGGAACCGTCCTCACGCAGCCACGCCACGGTCTGGCCCTTGCGGATCTTGCCCGCGTGGATGCGGCACAGCGCGATGCGGCCGAGGAAGCTCGACGCGTCGAGGTTGGTCACCAGCGCGCGCAGCGGCGAGTCGATGTCGGCCTTCGGCGCGGGGATCTTGGCCATCAGCAGGTCGAACAGCGGGTCCAGGTTCTCGCTGTCCGGGAGGCCGCCGTCTTCCGGCTGGTTCAGGCTGGCCCGACCGGCGCGCGCGGAGGCGTAGACGACGGGCAGGTCCAGCACGGACTCGTCCAGGTCGTCGAGCTCGGAGGCCAGGTCGAGCAGCAGGTCGTGGGTCTCCTCGACGACCTCGGCGATGCGGGCGTCGGGGCGGTCGACCTTGTTCACCACGAGCACGACGGGCAGGCCGGAGGCCAGCGCCTTGCGCAGCACGAAGCGGGTCTGGGGCAGCGGGCCCTCGCTGGCGTCGACCAGCAGGACGACACCGTCGACCATGGCCAGGCCGCGCTCGACCTCGCCACCGAAGTCGGCGTGGCCGGGGGTGTCGACGACGTTGATGACGATCGGGCCGTCGGGCGTCTGGCGACGCACGGCGGTGTTCTTCGCCAGGATGGTGATGCCCTTTTCGCGTTCGAGCTCACCGGAGTCCATGACGCGGTCGACGAGTTCGGCCCGGGCCTCGAAGGCGCCGGACTGACGCAGCATGGCGTCGACCAGCGTCGTCTTTCCGTGGTCGACGTGCGCGACGATCGCGATGTTGCGGAGATCGTTGCGGCGGAGGTCGGCGGAGGCCAACTCGGCGCTGGCGGTCGCTGTGGGCACGCGCGTGCTCCTGGTTCCTTCTCGGGCGTTTTAGGCTCGGGCGTTTAGGGCAGCCCGCAATCGCAGTCAACGCTGAAGGGGGCAGCCGCGCAGCCGAAAGGGCTGCTGATGGCTACCCAAGGATAGCTGGTCCATTGGTGTGAGCAGCACCACGCGCCGATGTGGAGAGGTTAACCTAACCTAAGCAGCACGTTCAGCCGACCGATGGGGCGTCGCGATATGGGTGCGGGCAAAGGCGCTTCACCTGCGGACCGGGTCAAGAAGCTGATGAAAAAGGGCAAGGTCAAGAAGAAGTGCTGCCGCTCGAAGTCGGCATGCAGGAAGTGCCCGGTCCTGGCCCTCAAGCGGGTCAAGGCCGAGATGAAGAAGGCCGCCTAGAGCGGCTCCATGATCGCCTCGTTGTACGGCGCAAGCTCACGACACGTCCGTGTCGCGTCGAACGCGATCACCTCGTAGTGCGCCATCCCGCGCAGCGAGAACGGGTCGGTGGCCAGCAACGCCTTGAGTTTGTCCCGGTTCATCGGCCGGACGATGATCACCTTGCCGGTGCGCGGGTCCCGACGCCCCGAGGCCAGGAAGTAGCCTGCCTCGTACTGCTTGCCGACCCACGCGGTGTGGTCCGGCAGCACGTAATCGATCTCTTGCAGCGGAGCTGTGTAAGTGATCAATACGACGTACATGACCTAAAGGTAAACCTTTGCCAGGGTCCCCGCTGGCCGCTAGCGTGGTATCGATGCGAACTCTCAACGTGACCAAGTGGTGGACCGCCGACCGGCGGCCCTGACCCCTGCGTTGAGCAACGACCAGGCCGCCCGATCGGGCGGCCTTTTGGTTTCCGGTCCGGGTGGCGACTGACCGAGGAGACCCGGAATGACCCGCTTGTCCGCCATCACCCCGTCCGGCCACGCCCACATCGGCAACCACCTGGGCGCCATCAGCCGCTGGGCGACCCAGGGCCGCCCGGGCGACCTCTATTTCGTCAGCGACCTGCACGCGATGACGGTGTCCTACAACCCGGCGCGGCTGCGAGTGCTCTCCCGTGAGCTGCTGGCGGTGCTGGTGGCGGCGGGGATCTCACCGGAACAGGTCTTCGTCCAGTCCGACCTCGTGCGGGAACTGGGGGCGCTGAGCTGGGTCCTGGAGTGCACCTGCTCCTACGGCGAGGCGGCGCGGATGACGCAGTTCATGCAGAAGTCGGATGGCCAGGGGATGGTCCGGCTCGGGCTGCTGACGTACCCGGTCCTGATGGCCGCCGACATCCTCCTGCAGGGCGCCTCGGAAGTCCCGGTCGGCGACGACCAGGCCCAGCACGTGGAACTGGCCCGAAGTCTGGCCCGCCGGTTCAACTCGACGTATGGGGAGGTGTTCACGGTGCCGTCGGCGGTCATGCCCCCGACCGCGGCCCGGGTGCGGGATCTGACGGAGCCCACGCGGAAGATGTCGAAGTCCACACAGGACACAGCGGGAAGCGTCTTCATCCTCGACGAGCCGGACCTGATCCGCCGCAAGATCCGCCGTGCGGTGACGGACGGCTTGGAACGGGTTACCTACGACCCGGACTCGCAGCCGGGACTGGCCAACCTCTTGGAAATCCTGTCGGCGTGCACCGGGACGCCAGTCCGGGAGCTCTCGTTCACGTCGTATGGGGCGGTCAAGGAGGCGGTGGCGGAGGCAGTGATCGAGGAACTGCGTCCGATCCGCAAGGGAGCCATGGAGCTGTTGGCGGATCAGGAGGAACTCGACCGCATCCGCAAGGCGGGCGCGGAACGGGCGGCCGAACGC
>NZ_JBOHGC010000313.1:0-8654 GCF_050699995.1 Actinokineospora sp.
GTACAACTGTTCTGAACGTTGGACTCGCGACGTAGGGGCTCGGACAGGCGACAGCCGCCCAGCTGGGGGTCCCGGGCGGCTGTCTGGTCTGTGGCGCAGGTCAGGCGCTGCGTGCGCCGCGGCGGCCGCGGAGTTCCTGCAGACGTTCGGTCAGCAAGTCTTCCAGCTCCTGGATCGTGCGGCGTTCCAGCAGCATGTCCCAGTGGGTGCGCGGCGGCTTGGTCTTCTTCGGTTCCGGGGCGGAGCCGTCGATCATCTTCGACTCCGTGCCGTGCAGGCGGCACTCCCAGACCGAGGGGATTTCGGCGTCGTCGGAGAACGGCACCTCGAAGTCGTGGTCCTTCGGGCACGCGTAGCGAACCGTCCGGCGCGGGGCCAAGTCGTGATTGCGGTCAGTCTCGTAGCTGACCGCTCCCAGCCTGCTACCACGAAGCACACGGTCGGCCATGGCGGTGTCCTTTCGCTCGGCCCTTGACGGGCCTAGGGGTGTTGCTTACCCAGAGCAACGAGCAAAACGAGTATTTCATTCCCGTTCACCCGCAGCCGTCGCTTACGGTGACAAGCTTCACCCGTCAACAACAGCATCCTCCTAAGGGATGCCCGCGCGCCGGTTTTGTGACGCGCTATCGCACATTCGGCTTGGACATATCACCCCTCCGGGTGATGGTAGCCGCAAGAGGCCTAGTCAGGCGAACGAGAGTTGACCTTGGACCCCCTGGCTGAGCCCCAGATCACCCAGACGGAAGTGCCTGCGACACAGAACCTGGTAACGGACCGTAGTAGACCACTGCTCCGACAGGGGTTCACTGTCCGTACTGACACGAGAGTGCCCCGTGTCCGCGACGAGAACGGTGTCCCCGGCGCGTGTCACCTGACCGTCCTGGACGCGGGCGTTGAACCGGGCCGGGAGCCCGCACCAGCACAGGACGTCGACCTGGACCGGCTGCAGGTCGTCGGCCAGTTCGAACAGCCGCCGCGACCCCGGGAACAGGGTGCTGCGGAAGTCGGTGGCGATGCCGAAGCAGTACACGTCGACCTGCGAGTCGTCGGCCAGTTCCGCGAGCTGGTCGACCTGAGCCGGGGCGAGGAACTGGGCCTCGTCGACGATCAGGTAGTCCACCCGCGACCCGGCCGCCCACGTCGACCGCACCAACTCGCACAGGTCGACGTCGGCGTTGATCTCGATCGCGGCCCGGGAGATCCCGATGCGGCTCGAGATCTGCGGCTTGCCCGAGCGGTCCCGCAGCACCAGGAGCAGGCCCTTGCGGCCCTGCCGGGCGTGGTTGTGGTCGACCTGCAGCGCGAGCGTCGACTTCCCGCAGTCCATCGGCCCGTGTCGAAGCGCAGGTGCCCGGTGACGGGCACCGCCCGGCGCGAGCCTGCGGCGGGCACGGCGGACAGAGCGTCGGTCGGGTCGGGATCGGCGGTGGGCTCCATGGTCACGGGCGGGAACCCTATCGGGCTCAGAGAATCGCCGGTTCCGGGTTGCCGACGGCTCGGATCGCCCGGCGGATCGGCACGAAATACATCAGGACCAGGCCGACGAAGAAGAAGATGACCAGGGAGATGATCGCGTACCGGTAGGAGCCGGTGGCGCCCGCCATGAACGCGAACAGCAGCGGGCCCAGCCACGAGGTGGCGCGCTCGCCGATCTCGTAGATGGAGAAGTACTGGGCTTCCTTGCCCAGCGGGATCATCTGGCTGAACACCGACCGGGACAGCGCGTTGGTGCCGCCGAGGACCAGGCCGATGCCGCCTGCGACCAGGTAGAACTGCAGCGCCTGGCCCGCCTGGACGAAGTACGCGCCGCCGATCACGAGCACCCACACGCCGAGGCTGATCATGATCGTCTTCTTGGCGCCGATGTGCTTGGCGACCAGGCCGTGCAGCATGCCGCCGAGGAACGCGACGAACTGCACGATCAGGATCGTGGTGATCAGCACGTCGGCGGAGAACTTCAGCTCCTCGCGGCCGTACTGGGCCGAGACGTTGGCGACGGTGGCGATGCCGTCGGTGTAGATGAGGTACGTGCCCAGGAACGCCAGGGTCAGCGGGTACGCGCGGGCGTGCCGGACGGTGGTGCGCAGTTCGCGGAATCCGGCGGTGACCACGGACCCCTCGGCGGGCAGCGGCTTGTGCGGGCGATGTCCGCGCAGGCGCAGCAGCGGGATGGTGGTGAACACCGCCCACCAGATGCCCGAGAGCACGAACGCGATCTGCGCGGCGTTGCCCTCGGTGATGCCGAAGCTGTCGCGGAACAGGTAGATCACCAGTTGCATGGCCAGGGCCACGCCGCCACCGAGGTAGCCGAACGCCCAGCCGCGGGTGGACAGGCCGTCGCGTTCGTCGGCTGTGGCGATGTCGTTGAGGAACGAGTAGTAGATGACCACCGAGGTGCCGAAGCCGATGTTGCCCAGGACGAACAGCACCACCCCGAGTTCCCAGTTCGACCCGCTGACCAGCGCCATCGCCACGGTCGCGATCGAGCCGCCGAAGGCGAAGAAGGCCAGCATCGGCTTCTTGTTCGCCGAGCGGTCGGCGATCGCGCCCATCAGCGGGACGATCAGCACCTGGATGACGGTGGCGAAGGACAGCAGGTAGCCCCACAGCGAGCCCGCGGCGAAGTCCAGCCCGAACAGGCTGATGTCGCAGTCCTTGAGCTTGTCGGTGTTCCCGGCGGCGTCGGCCGGACACGGGTTGGGGCCGTTGCGCTCGGTGTCGGCCTGTGCGGCGGTAGCGGCGACGGCGGTGAGGTAGAGCGACCCGAAGACCGTGGTGACCGACGTGGGGAACACCGAGTTCGCCCAGTCGTACCAGACCCAGCCGCGCTGCTCGCGCTTGCGAGCCGCCTCATCGGCGACCGGGGTGTTGTCGTCCACCATACTCACGCTGCCTCCGCGAAATGACCGGCACCGGGCGTGCGCACGCCCGGCACGGCGGAGAGTACTGGCACCGCCACCGGATGCGGTGGGCATCGCCCGGCCGAGTCCAAACGGTCACCTTCATCATCGCCGCGCGTGTGCGGACGCTACCCGTGCGCGTGATACGTGGGGCGGATGTTGCGGTTGTGGCTGCTGGGACCCCGGCTTACCGTCCTCGGTTATGGCTGGTAGACGGGTTGTCGCACGGATGGTCCTGCTGCTCGCGGTCGTCGCCTCGTCCGCCGTCGTCTCCGGGTCCGGGGCCGCCGCGGACCCGCCCGCCGCGGACTGGGCCGAACTGCGGATGTGCGAGTCCAGCAACCGGTACACGGTGAACACCGGCTCCGGGTACTACGGCGCCTACCAGTTCGACCTGCCCACGTGGAACAGCGTCGGCGGCAAGGGACACCCGCACGAGGCCGTGCCCGCCGAGCAGGACTACCGCGCGCTGTATCTCTACCGGATGCGCGGCTGGCAGCCGTGGGAGTGCGCGGGCATGCGTGGGCTGCGGCCCGACCTGGACGCGCGCAGCAAGCGCGTGCCGACCTACGCCGAGTCCGCCTACATCGGTGGCGGGCCCTCGGCGGCGCCGCTCACGATGCCGCCGTGGCCCGGGGTCGTCTACGTCTTCGGCGACTGTGCGCCCGCGCTGCGGCAGTGGCAGTTGCGGATGAACGTCTACGGCTACCAGTTCCAGGGGAGCGGCTGCTACTTCGCCGAGACCCAACGCGCCGTGCTCGCGCTGCAGCGGGCCAACGGGATCGCGGACTCGGGGAAGCTCGGCCCGAAGACCTGGCGGGCGGCTTGGCAGGGCGTCGCGCCGAAGCCGTGAGAACTCGGACTGGACATGTGACCATTTGGTCACCTATTCTGGTCACGTGAACGACGACCGGGTGTTCAAGGCATTGGCCGACCCCACCCGGCGCCTGCTGCTCGACCGGCTGTTCGCTCGCGACGGACAGACGCTCGGGGAGTTGGAGGCCGATCAGGAGATGACGCGCTTCGGCGTGATGAAGCACCTGAAGGTCCTCGAAGAGGCCGGGCTGGTCGTCACGCGACGTTCCGGGCGGGAGAAGTTGCACTTCCTCAACCCGGTGCCCATCCGACTGATCCACGACCGCTGGATCGACAAGTACACCGACGAGCGTCATGTGAGCGCGCTGATCGAGCTCAAGGCGCAACTGGAGGACGAGACATGACCACGACGCAGCAGACCGTGCAGGTCTACAAGATCTACATCAAGGCCACCCCGGAGGCGATCTGGGACGCGATCACCAAGCCGGAGTGGACCGCCAAGTACGGCTACGCGGGCGTCGTCGACTACGACCTCAAGCCCGGCGGCGCGGCGAAGACGTACCCGAGCGACGCGATGCGCGACGCCGCCAAGACCCAGGGCTACGACATCCCCGACCTCCTCATCGACGGCGAGGTCCTTGAGGCGAACGCGCCGCACAAGCTGGTCATCACCTGGCGGATGCTGATGGACCCGACGTGTGCGGCCGAGGGGTTCACCACGCTGACCCACGAGATCAGCGAGGTCGAGGGCGGCTACTGCGCGCTGACCGTGTCCCACGACGTCACCAACGCGCCCACCGTGGCCGTGATGGTCCAGGGCGACAACGCCGACCCCGGCCAGGGCGGCGGCGGGCACCCGTGGATCCTCAGCGACCTCAAGTCGCTCCTGGAGACCGGCAAGACGCTCGCGGGGTAAGTGCTCGACGTCGCCGCCCCACCCGCCGGTGGGGAGGCGACGCCTTGCTCAGCCACCCAGCTTGACGCGCAGGGCGTCGAGCTCTTCGGGGGCCAGGTCGATGTCGAGGCCGGGCAGCACCTCGCCGAGCTGGTCGAACCCGATCGTGGTCTTCTCGGTCCGGCCGTCCGCGTGCTCCACCGTCAGCTCGTTGCCGACGAGGGTGCGGCTGACGCCCTCGCTGAGCCGTTTCACGATCAGCTTGCCCGGGAACGGTGAGCGCGGCCCCGTCGCCGCGTAGTGGTTGCCCACCTCGAAGTCCACCGCGAGCTGCGGGACGTCCTCGAACTCGTGCTCGGGCTCCCAGCCGTCCTGCTTCAGCCGCCACAGCGACCAGCCCAGCTCGGTCCTGCGCACCTGGTGCGCCCAGCCCGCCTGGTCCACCTCGGCGCCATCGATCAGCGGCATCGGCTGCCAGATCGACGCCCCGAACCCGACATCGACCAGGTGGTCGGCGTCGTCGATCGTCACCACGAGCAGCGCGTGCGTGCGCGGCCCGGACCGCTGCGGGCCGACCCGGCCGAGCCTGCGCCGCACGGTGAAGCCGAGCTGCTCGGCGGCCGCGGCGAACAGCGGGGCGTGCTCGAAGCAGTAGCCGCCGCGCGCACGGTTGACCATCTTCGCCGCCACCGCCTTGACGCCCAGCTCCGGTGGCCCGCCGAGGAGCACGCTGATGTTCTCGAACGGGATTGCCCGCACGTGCGCGATGTGCAGTGAGCGCAGCGCGTCCAGCGAGGGCGCGACCCGAGGGTGATCGATCCGCGCGAGGTAGCTGTCGAGGTCGAGGTCCTCGGTGCCCCACTCCGGGGTGGGGGAGAGCGTCGTCATGCGTTAATGGGATCACCTCCAGCGCGCTGGAGGTCAAGAAACGGCGAGCGGTTGGTTTCAGGCGTGCGCCCAGAGCCCCCGCTCGATCAGCACATCCTTGAGCACCCTCGGCTTGTCCGTCATCAGGCCGTCGACGCCCAGGTCGAGCAGTGTGCGCATCTGCTCCGCCTCGTCGATCGTCCACACGTGCACCTCGGCGTCGCGGCGGCGGGCGACGGCGACCAGCCGCGGGTTGACCACCGTGATCCGGCCCTGGCGCACCGGCACCTGGCACACCAGCGGCCGGTCCGAGCGCCGCGCGAAGAACTGCGGCAGCTTGCCCGTCGCCCAGAACCGCGCCATGGCGCGCATCCCCATCGACGTCAGCGCCACCGGCCCGGCCAGTTTGCGCACCCGCGCCATCCGCGCCTCGGAGAACGACGCCAGGCACACCCGGTCGAACGCGTCCATCCGCCGCAGCAGGTCCAGCGTCGGCGCCACCGCGACGTCGGTCTTCAGGTCGATATTGATCAGCGCGTCGGGCAGCTCTTCGAGCAGGTCTTCGAGCCTGCTGACGGGTTCCCGGCCGCCGATCTTGGCCTGGCGCACCGTCGCCCACGGCAGCAACGCCACCGCGCCGGACGCGTCGGTCGTGCGGTCGAGGAGCGCGTCGTGGTGCACGACGACGACGCCGTCACTCGTGGCATGCACGTCGGTCTCCAGATACCGGTACCCCTCGTCGACCGCGCGCTTGAACGCGACGAGGGAGTTCTCGAGGCCGTCGAGGTCGTCGTAGTGCCAGCCTCGGTGGACGAAGGCCCGCGGGTAGGGGCCGGTGAAGAAGCCGTGGTCGGATCGCACCTGCTGAGTGTGCCTCAACGGCGTGGCGGTCGCGGTGTACTCAGGGTGTCCAGATAGCGTCCAGCGCCATGGTAGTGGTGACCCAACCGGTGGACGTCGTGCGACGCCGTGACGAACCCCGACACTGCGGCTGGTGCGGCCGGCAGCTCCCGGGCGACCCGCGCGCGGGTAGGCCACGCCGCTATTGCGCCCAATCTTGCAGGCAGCGTGCGTACGAGCGGCGGACCGCCGTGCAGCGCGGCGGGCTGCCCGAGGACGCGGTCGTGCTGTCCGCCGCGGAACTCGCTGACCTGCAGGATCGCCTGTTTCAACTGCGCTGCGCGGCCGAGGACGTGGTGACCGCGGCCCGCGACGGCGCGACCTCGGCGGAGCTCGTCGGCCTCGCGGAAGCCATCGAGATCAGCGCCAAGGGGCTTGAGCGCCTGCGCTGAACACGTTCGGTCCACTACGCTTCGTGCGCATGTCCCCACGAGAATGGGTGAGGGAGACCGGGTGACGGACCACGAGACCGCCCCCGCGGAGATCCTGTCCGCTACCGATACGGCATTCGCGCTCACCGATCGAGCCTCGACCGTGCGCTGGGTGAACCCCGCGATGGCCGTGCTGCTGGGTCTGAGCGTCGAGCAGAGCATCGGCCGATCGCTGACCGCGCTGCTGGCGGGCGCCCCCGACGGCCCGCGCGACGACGACGTCATGCTGCCGCAGCCCGCGATCGACGGTGCCGGCTACCGCTGGCTCGAGGTCCGGTGCACCGCGACTGAGGACGGCCTGCTCTATCGGGCGACCGACGTCACCCGGTGGCGCAACCGCGAACTCGACTCCGTGGGCTTGGCGAATCACCAGGACGAGTTGCTGCGCCTGGTCGACGAGGACCCGCTCACGGGTCTGCCGAACCGGCGCGCGCTGACCCGGGAGCTGGAGCGACAGCTCGCCCTCGGGGTGCGCGGCGCGTTCCTGCTGCTCGACCTCGACCACTTCAAAGACGTCAACGACCTGCACGGCCACCCCACCGGCGACCGCGTCATGTGCACGCTGGCCTCGCTGCTGCGCGACCGCATCGGTAGCGGCCAGGTCCTCGGCAGGCTGTCGGGCGACGAGTTCGCCGCGGTGCTCGCCGACTCCGACGAGCGCGACGCGGTCGCGGCCGCGGACCGGCTGCGCAACGCCATCGCCGCGATCCCGATGACCGGGGTCGCCGGGGCCAGCCGCGTCACCGTGTCGATCGGCGTGGCGACCTTCGACTCGGGCGTGTCGTGGCAGGAGGTGCTGGCCAACGCCGACATGGCGCTCTACGCGTCCAAGGCGGCGGGCCGCAACCGGGTCACGGTCTACGAACCGGGGCACTACCAGGACACCGCTCTGCGCGTCACGGTCATAGAGCGGGTCCGCGCGGCACTCAAGCACGGCGGTTTCGTGCTGCACGCGATGCCGATGGTCAAACTCGGCAGCGGCCGGGTCATCGGGCACGAACTGCTGCTGCGGCTGGAGGACGGCAAGGACCCGCGCCTGGGTCCCGGCGAGTTCCTCCTCGCCGCCGAACGCAGCGACCTCGTCTTCGAAATCGACCGCTGGGTCGCGGACAAGGCGATCCAGACCCTGGTCGAGCACCCGTATCCGGGGCTTCGGTTCAACGTCAACGTGTCCGGGCGCACCCTGGAGGACGAGGACTTCGGCGACTTCGTCCTCGACCGGCTCACCGCCGCGGGCGTGGCCCCCGGCCGGCTCGGCTTCGAGATCACCGAGACCGCCGCCGTGACCAACCTCGACGCCGCGCGCAGCCTGTCGCAGCAGCTCAGAGCCAGCGGCTGCCGCATCACCCTCGACGACTTCGGTTCCGGCTTCGGCTCCTTCGTGCACCTGAAGGAACTGCCGATCACCGGCCTCAAGATCGATGGCGAGTTCATCCACGGCATCGACTACGGCAGCCGCGACACCGTGCTGGTGCAGGGGATCGTCGACATCGCCCGCGGCCTCGGCCTGTCGGTCGTGGCCGAGTGGGTCGAGCGGGCCACCCAGGTCGAAGCGCTGTCGAGGCTCGGAGTGCGGGTCGCGCAAGGGTTCCACCTGGGCAAGCCGGAACCGCTGGAGACGCTGCTCGCCCGCCCGCACGGGGTGTGGATGCGGCGGCCGACGCTGATGCAGGACCTCGACTCGATGGACTCCGCCGCCGCACGGGCGGAGTCCGGCTCGCACGGAACTGTCGGTGGTCGCGGCTAGCGCCTGTCTCGAAGTGCGGGCACACGCCAGCCGCGCCGGATGCGGCCCCTGGCGGCACGGCCGGATACGCCCGAATACACCCGGTATGAGTGGCGATC
>NZ_JBOHGC010000314.1:0-13440 GCF_050699995.1 Actinokineospora sp.
AGCTAGACCTGATGTCCAGGTCGGCCGCCGCGCGGCCGACCTGGACACCATGAATCACAGGAGGTCGAACCGGTCCAGGTTCATGACCTTGTCCCACGCGGCCACGAAGTCGCGGACGAACTTCTCCCGCGAGTCGTCAGCGGCGTAGACCTCGGCGACCGCGCGCAGCTCCGAGTTCGAGCCGAACACGAGGTCGGCGCGGCTGCCGATCCACTTGACGGTGCCGGTGGCGCGGTCGCGGCCCTCGAAGGTCTCCGCGTCCTCCGACGTCGCCTTCCACTCCGTGCCCATGTCGAGCAGGTTCACGAAGAAGTCGGTGGTCAGCGACCCCGGGGTCGTGGTGAACACGCCGAGCTGGGACTGCTGATGGTTGGCGCCCAGGACCCGCAGGCCGCCCACCAGGACGGTCATCTCGGGCGCGGTCAGGGTCAGCAGGTTCGCGCGGTCGACCAGGAGGTACTCCGACGGCAGCCGGTGGCCCTTCCCGCGGTAGTTGCGGAATCCGTCGACGGTCGGCTCGAGCGGGGCGAACGACTCGACGTCGGTCTGGTCCTGCGTGGCGTCCGTGCGGCCCGGGGTGAACGGGACCTCGACGTCGAAGCCGGCGTCCTTGGCGGCCTTCTCGACGGCCGCGCAGCCGCCGAGCACGATCAGGTCGGCGAGGGAGACCTTCTTGCCACCCACCGGCTGAGCGGTGTTGAATCCCGCCTGGATCCCCTCCAGGGTGGTCAGCACCTTCGCCAGCGTGTCCGGGTTGTTGACTTCCCAGCCGCGCTGGGGCTCCAGGCGGAGGCGAGCCCCGTTCGCGCCGCCGCGCTTGTCACCCGCGCGGAACGTCGAGGCCGACGCCCACGCAGCGGAGACGAGCTCGGCGACGGTCAGCTCGGAGGCGAGGATCTGCCCCTTGAGCGCGGCGACGTCGGCGGCGTCCACGAGTTCGTGGTCGACGGCGGGCACCGGGTCCTGCCAGATCAGCGTCTCCTGCGGGACCAGCGGTCCGAGGTAACGCTGGATCGGGCCCATGTCGCGGTGGGTGAGCTTGAACCAGGCGCGGGCGAACGCGTCGGCGAACACGTCCGGGTTCTCCAGGAAGCGCCGGGAGATCGGCTGGTACACCGGGTCGAAGCGCAGCGCGAGGTCGGTGGTGAGCATCGTCGGGGGCCGGGTCAGCGAGCCGTCCTCCGGGTCGGGCACGGTGTTCGCGCCCGCGCCGTCCTTCGGCTGCCACTGGTGGGCGCCCGCGGGGCTCTTGGTCAGCTCCCACTCGAAGCCGAACAGCGTCTCGAAGAACGTGTTGTCCCACTTGGTCGGCGTGGGCGTCCAGGTGACCTCGAGGCCACTGGTGATCGCGTCGCGGCCCTTGCCGCTGCCGAAGGTGTTCTTCCAGCCGAGGCCCTGCTCCTCGATGGTGGCGCCCTCGGGCTCGGGTCCGACGTGCTGGTCGGGGTCGGCCGCGCCGTGCGCCTTGCCGAAGGTGTGCCCGCCTGCGATCAGCGCGACGGTCTCCTCGTCGTTCATCGCCATGCGGCGGAACGTCTCGCGGATGTCGCGGGCCGCGGCCAGCGGGTCCGGGTTGCCGTTGGGGCCCTCGGGGTTGACGTAGATCAGACCCATCTGGACGGCCGCCAGCGGGCTCTCCAGCTCCCGGTCACCGGTGTAGCGCTCGTCGCCGAGCCAGGTGCGCTCCGGGCCCCAGTAGACGTCCTCGTCCGGCTCCCACACGTCGGCGCGGCCACCGGCGAAGCCGAAGGTCTTGAAGCCCATCGTCTCCAGGGCGCGGTTGCCCGCGAAAATCATCAGGTCGGCCCAGGAGATCTTGCGGCCGTACTTCTGCTTGATCGGCCAGAGCAGCCTGCGCGCCTTGTCGAGGTTGCCGTTGTCGGGCCAGCTGTTGAGCGGCGCGAAGCGCTGCATGCCCGCGCCGGCGCCACCGCGGCCGTCCTCGATGCGGTACGTGCCCGCGCTGTGCCACGCCATCCGGATCATGAACGCGCCGTAGTGGCCGAAGTCGGCGGGCCACCAGTCCTGCGACGACGTCATCAGCTCGTCGACGTCCCTGGTCAGGGCGTCGAGGTCGAGCGTGGCGAATTCGGCGGCGTAGTCGAAGTCCCCACCCATGGGGTCGGACGCGGCGGAGTGCTTGCGGAGGATCGCCAGGTTGAGCTGGTTGGGCCACCAGCCGCGGTTTCCGCCACCCTCGGTCGGGTGGTTGAGCCTGCCTACCGAGACCGGGCAGCCGCCCGCCCTCTCCTCGTTCATCTCTCCAACGACGGCGTCAGGACTGTCAGACACGGGAATCCTTCCAAGATGAGATGCGTGCTCAGGAACTGGTTGTGGTGGAACAGCCAGGGCACAGGCCCCAATAGATGACCTCGGCCTCGTCGATCGCGAAGCCGTGGTCGTCGGAAGCGGTGAGACACGGCGTGTCGCCGACGGCGCAGTCGACATCGGCGATGGCGCCGCAGGACCGACACACGACATGGTGGTGGTTGTCCCCGACCCGCGCCTCATAGCGCGCCACGGAGCCAGGCGGTTCGATCCGCCGCAGCAGGCCTGCGGTGGTCAACGCGCGCAGCACGTCGTAAACGGCCTGGTGGGAGACCCCGCCGAGACCTTCGCGGACAGCGCCGATGATCGAATCCGTGTCGGCGTGCGGACGGTCGTGCACCACGGACAGCACGGCCACCCGGGGCCGCGTCACGCGCAGCGAAACCCCGCGGAGCATGCGCTCGAAGTCCGATTGAGTGGGCACGGGACCGAGTCTGCCGCATTTTCTGGAATCAATCAAGATTTACCCTCGCACCCGCGGACGCACGTGCGGGCAGCGCGAGCAGGACGAAGGTCCGTCCGCACGCCCGTCCCGACCGGTCCGCCCGGCGCGCCTAGCGTCGCAACTCAGCCGACCCTCGGCAGGAAGGCGGCCACCGCGCCGACACCCGGGCCGCCGCAGCGGCCGTGCTCCTCGGCGGCCGGCGCCCGCAGCCAGGTGACCACCTTCGACATCCGGCCGGTCGCGAGCACCGTGAACTCCCGGCTCACGCAGGCCTTCACGATCGACGAGGCCCCGTACGCCGCGGTCGCGAGCCTGCCGCGGGCGCCGGGGTTCGGGTCTCGGCCGGGTTCGCCGAACAGGCTCGGCAGCACCGCCGTGCAGCCGAGGTCGGCCACCCGTTCGGCGAACTACAGCACCTTGGGCGGGATGCCGGGCATCTCCGCCATCACGATCACCGCGGGTCCGCTCCCCCGCCGCAACACCACGCGGGTCGTGCCGTCGTGGGTGAACGAGCCCCGCTCGAACCCCGTCAGGTCGTGGTCAGCCATCGAGACGACATCCGCGTTCGCATACCGACAGAATTCCGGTAAAGCGGTGCCGCGCCCAGGGTCAGGTCAGCTCCGAACAAGGCGTGGCGTCGGGGTCGGCCGCCGCCTTGGGCACCCAGCGCACGTTGGCGAAGGACGCCTGGAACGGGCCGTCGGTGTAGACCAGGAACGGGGTGTTGACGTTCTCCAGGTCGAGTCCGACGGCGGCGAAGCAGTCCACGGGGATCTTGACGGTGGACTTCACGCCGACGGGCAGACCTTGGAACAGGGTCGTGGCCGCGACTTCCGACATGCACGGATATCCACAGTGGACTCCGAGGACCGTCCGGTTGGCCGGAGGCTGATGGATGACCACGTCGAACACCACGGCACTGTCGGCGTTGAGGTAGGGCCGCAGATCCGTTCCGCCCGCAGGGTTCTGGAGGTAGACCTGCCCCGGCCCGGCGCCGGTCCAGGTCGTCTTGAGGGCGTCGCCTTGGACGTTGACGTCGGCCGGGACCACGGAGATCGAGCTATGCGCCTCGGTCAGGTCCGGGCCGATCTCGGTGCCGCCCCAGTTGTCCGGCGATCCAAGGAAACTCTTGTACGGCGCGACATCCTGTCGGACGAAGACCTCCAGGTCCTCGTCGGCGTTGCCGCCCCCGCCGCCGCCGCAGCTGTAGCCGGGTGAGGCCTCATCCAGGGTCGGGACCGACCCGGTCTGTCCGTCGCGCAGGCCGTAGCCCAAGCCGAACAGCGGGTCGTAGCCGTCCATACCCGGGTTCAGCGGCGTCTGGCACGCCGAGCGGGGCCACGAGTACGACAGCGATCCCGTGAATCCGCGGCCGCGGTTGGGGCCTCGGACAAGCAGGTCGGCGACGCCGCCGCCCTCGGTGCCGGGCAGCCACGCGGCGACGAACGCGTCCGAGCGGTTCAGCTCGCGGTTGACGTGCAGCGGGCGGCCGGACACCAGCACGGTCACGACGAGCGTTCCCTTGCCGCTCACCTTGTCCAGCACCGCGATGTCGGCGGGCTGCAGGCGAGCCAGTTCCAGGGTGCGGCGGGTGAGGTCGTCGACGCCCTCGGCGTAAGGGGTCTCGCCGATGACGGCGATCACCGCGTCGAACCCGGCCGGGTCGACGTCACCGGTCTCGCTGAATGTGACGTTGCCCGTGCCCAGGACCTCGCGCAGACCGCCGAGGATGGTGGTGCCGACTGGGAAGTCGTCGTTGGTGTTTCCGGTTCCCTGCCAGGTCAGGGTCCAGCCGCCGGTCTGGTTCTGCATGCTGTCGGCGCTCTTGCCGACCACGAGCACCTTCGAGTCGCGGGCCAGCGGCAGCACGTTTCCGTTGTTCTTCAACAAAACCTGTGACTTGCGAACCGCGTCGCGGGCCAGCTCCCGGGCCCGCAGGGACTCGGTCGACCCGGCGTGTTCGCGCGCCGACGGCTTGGGCGCGTCGAACACCCCCGAGCGCAGCTTCACGCGCAGGATGCGGGTGACGACGTCGTCGATGCGGGCCATCGCGATCTCGCCGCGCTCGACCTGGGCGACGGTGTTCTGGATGAACGCCTCCCAGTCGTTGGGGACCATCACGACGTCGATGCCCGCGTTGATCGCCTTGGCGCAACTCGCGTTCGTGCAGCCGTCCACCTGGCCGATGCCGTTCCAGTCGGACACGACCAGGCCGTCGAAGCCCATCTTGCCTTTGAGGATCCCGTTGAGCGCTAAGTCGCTGCCATGCAGCTTGCCCTCGGTCACACCATGCTCGGTGTTGGTCCAGCTGTTGAACGACACCATGACGGTCTGCGCACCCGCCGCGAGCGCGCCGTAGTAGCCCTGCCCGTGAATGTTGATCATCTCGGCGGGCGAGGACGGGTTGACCCCCTGGTCGCGACCGCCTTCGGTGCCCCCGTCGCCGATGAAGTGCTTGGCCGTGCCGATCACGCGGTCCGCACCGATACGCAGCGGGTGGCGGCCCTGCAGCCCGCGGATGGCCTCCCAGCCGTAGGCGCGGGTGATGCGGGGTCCTCGGAGAAGCCCTCGTACGTGCGGCCCCAGCGGTCGTCGCGGGCGACGGCCAGGGTGGGGGCGAACGCCCAGTCCTGCCCGGTGACCCGGATCTGCTCGGCGGTGGCGGCGCTGACCGCCCGCACCAGGCACGGGTCGTGGGCGGCGCCGAGACCGATGTTGTGCGGGAAGAGCGTCGCGCCGTGGACGTTGTTGTTGCCGTGCACCGCGTCGATGCCTCAGATCACCGGGATCTTGGTCCGGGTCGATTTCGACGCCGACCAGTAGGCGTCGGCCAGCGCCAGCCACTCCCCCGGCGCGGCGTGCTTGTCCGCGTTGGGCCAGGACCCGCCACCGTTGAGGACGGAGCCGATGCCGTACTGGCGGACCTCGTCGGGGGTGATCGCCGCGATCTCCGGCTGGGTCATCTGACCCACCTTCTCCGCGAGCGTCATGTCCGCGACCATCCGCGCGACGCGCCACTCGTCCACCGGGTTGCGCACGAAGCTGCTGCGCACCTTGGGCCAGTCCGAGAGCGTGGGCAACCGCTCCTCGATGCGCGCACATCCGTCCGCCCCGAGCGCGGGGTGCCCCACCACCGGCTGCCCGGCGCTCTCAGCCGGATCAGCGGTCGCGGCCCGCTGACCAGCGTCGCCCCCAGCACCACGGCAAGCACGATTCGACCCGCACGCTTCCGATCTCCGTGTGCCATCTGCAGTCCTCACGCTCGGCGGCGACCAGCACCCACAGCACGCCCGGCGGGCGGCCCGGTCGAATGCTCATCCACGGCGGCCCAGTCCGTCAATAGAACTTTCGGTGGAACGTGGGAGCGCTTTCACGCCCCGAACAATGGGACCGGTGCTGGAGACCGCGCTGATGGTGGTCGCGCTGATGGTCGAGGAGGACGGGGCGGTCGTGGTCGTGGGTGACGCGGGCGGGGACGACGGTTTCGCGGTCGTGGTGAGGGCGTCCGGGCCGATCGCGATCCGGACGTCGGCGGCGCCCGCGTCGGCGGCGAGGACGGTGACGGAGATGTCGGCGGCGGCGAGCGTCTGTCCTACTGGAACGGACTTCTCCCCGCCGCCGTCGATCAGATGGGCGGCCTGATACTTGCCGCCCGGGACACGGTAGACGTTGACGCCGCGCGGGACTGAGCGGTCGACGCCGCCGGGGGCACGGTACTCGACCACGAGCCGGTCACCGCCGAGTGGCACGCCGACCACGCGCGTGCCGCCTGCGGACTCCGGCGCGTGCAGCGCGACCAGACGCACCGACGTGGTCGCCGTCGGGCTGACCCGGCGGCCCGCGGCGAGCCACTTCATCGAGACCAGTTCCGGCGCGCCCAGGCCGACCTCGGCTCCGCCGCCGCCCATCGGCGTGCGGCCGCTGTGGCCGTCCTGCTTGCACCCGGCCACCTTTCCGGGCTGACAGATGTCGCGCACCTGGTGGTTGAAGCCGAGGTTGTGCCCCAACTCGTGCAGCACGGCCGCCTGGTTCAGATGCTCGGCGGGGAACCAGGTTCGCTTGCCGGGCATCTCCCCGAGCCCGCCCCAGCCGCAGTCCGCCTTGGCGTTGGGGAAGATGACGGCGAGGTCGTCGTGCGGGACGTCCGCGAGGACGCTCTCGGCCTTCGCGACCATCGCCTTGGTGTCGCAGGTAGCCGCGATGTCGAGGCGGACCGGGCCGAGGACCTCGCCGCCCGCGAGCGTCATCGTGCGCCGCCCACGACTCTGCGCGGCGTAGTAGCGCGCGGCCGAACCGGGCGCGTCGAAGAACAGGTCGCGGGCTTGGCGTTCGAGCCCGGGCACATCGGTGAGTGCGCTGTCATCGAACTCGACCATGACGACGGCGACGCGCCGGGCGGTCGGTTCACCGACAGCCGGTCCCGCGACACCGAGGACGGCCGCGACCAGAACGAGGGCTGAAACAAGGGGCTTCGATGCAGACGAAGTCATGGTGCATGATCGTACATGCGCGCAAATTGGCGACTTCATGCATGATCTTGCAACAATAGGACGCCTAGGTCGCGAGCAGTTTGTCCAGCAAGGCTTCGAGTTGGACGCGCTCCGCCTTGCCAAGGCGGGCCGACAGCGTGGAACGAGCGGCCACCCGGTTGGCGAGTTCGCCGCGCAAGGCCATTCCCTCGTCGGTGAGGCTGAGCAGTTTGACGCGACGGTCGGCACCGGGGACGCGTTCGATGAGTCCGAGCCGTTCCAGGCGGTCGGCCAGGCCGGTGACGTTGGAGGCGTCGCAGGACATCGTCGACGCGAGGTCACGCATCGGGACCGGTTGCTCCAGGTCGAGCAGGGTGCGCGCCTGAAGGGGCGTGAGGTTCAGCGACGCGGCGACGGCCTCGAAGTCCTGCTCCATCCGCCGCACGACGTGGAAGAGCTTGACGCTGAGGTCGCGCGCTTCGGCCAGGCGGGCGGCGTTCATCGACCCAGTCTACCCACGACCTCAATATTTGATGACCTCAACTACTTGTGTCACACTGAACCCAGTTACTTGAGGTGGTCAATCTTTCAGGAGGTCAATATGTCCGTCCTTGCTGCCGCGCCCCCGACCCAGACCGTCAGGGGCGCGCTGACTGTCGGCGCCGTGGCCGCGATCGGTGCGGCTGTGGGAAATCTGCTCGTTCTGCTCGTCGGGCGACTGGCGGGAGCGGACATGTCCGTGGTCCAGGCAGGCGCGACGGAGGCGATGACGCTCGACGCCGGGCTCGTCGCGCTGATGACCGCGCTGCCGGTCGCGATCGGCACCGCGGCACTCGCGGTGGCCACCCGCTGGGGCAGGCGCGGATGGATGACGGTGGGGTGGCTGGGACTCGCGGTCGGGCTCCTCACGACGGTGTCGCCGTTCACCGTCGGAGCGACGACCAGCACGGCCGTCACCCTGGCGGGCATGCACGTGGTCACCGGAGTCGTGTGGTTCGTCCTGGTGCGACGGAGTTCGCCGCCCGCCTGAGGGTCACAGGTCGGTGGCGATGATCTTCTCGATGTTCCGCTCGGCGAGCGCGGTGATGGTGACGAACGGATTCACGGTGGTGTTGCCGGGGATCAATGCGCCATCGATGACATAGAGGCCTGGGTGCCCATGCAGCCGCCCGTAGTTGTCGGTCGCCTTGTTCAGCACCGCGCCGCCGAGCGGGTGGTAGGTGAGGTGGTCGCCCCAGATCTTGTAGGTGCCGAAGAGGTCCGTGCGGTAGATCGTCCCCTCCCTTGCGTTGATCTTGTCGAAGATTGTCTTGGCCGCGTCGATGGCAGGTTGCTTCCACGCGGTCTGCCAGTTCAGGTCCACCTTGCCGGTCGCGGCGTTCCAGGAGAACGCCGCCCGGTTGGGGTTCCTCGTGATCGACAGATAGAGCGAGGCGTAGGTCTCGATCCCGGTGGGCAGCGGCGCGACCTCGGCGAACGCGCCGCCCGCGTCCCAGTTGTCGATGCCCGCGGTGGGCATGGACGCCTGGACCTTGCCGGTCGGGTCCCGCATGTGGTTGGCGCGTCCGCACATGACGTTGCCGTTGTCGCCCCAGCCCTCGCCGATCTCGTCGTTCAAGCCGGGTAACGCGCCGGTGGCCTTGAGTTCCGTCAGCAGCTTGCTGGTGCCGACACTGCCCGCCGCGAAGAAGACCTTGTCCGCGGTCATGGTCACCGACGCCACCACACGGCCGCTCATGTCGAGCCGGTCCATGACCACGGCGTAACCACCCCCGGCAGCGGGTGCGACCGAGGTGACCTTGTGCAGCGCGGAGATGGTGACCTTGCCGGTGGCCACGGCCCGCGCGAGATAGGTGTGCTGCAACGTCTTCTTGCCGTGGTTGTTGCCGTAGATGACCTCGCCCGCCAACGCGGACTTCGGGACGGTCCCGGCCGCTTCCCGCTTCATATAGTCGAAGTCGTACACGTTCGGGACGAACACGAACGCGAACCCGGAACGCTGGGCGTGTTTGCGGCCCACCCGGGCGAACTGATAGCAGTCGGCGGTCTCCCACCACGCCACGTCGACGTGGTTGACGCCGAGCCCAGCGTTGGCCCGCGGGTAGTAGCGGGCGTACATCTCCTCGGCGTCCACCGAGGGAAGCACGGCCCCGAAACGCTCGCGCCTGGGCGTGACCGCCATGCCGCCGTTGACCAGCGACCCTCCCCCGACACCGCGTCCCTGATAGACCGTGATGCCGCTGAACTCCTCGGCGTCGAGTATGCCGGTGTGGAGCGGGACGTCCTTGTCGATCGGGAAGCCCAGGAAGTTGTTGATCGGCTGCATGGTGCGGGTGCGCAGCCAGAACGACCGGTAGTCCGGTTTGGTCGTGTTGGCGAAGATATTCCCGTCTGACCCTGGGGTGTCGCAGGACATGCCCATCTCGACCAGGTGCACGCCGACGCCCGCCTCGGCCAGGCGCAGGGGGCCACGGCGCCGCCGTACCCGGTGCCGATGACGAGGGCCGGAACGTGCGTCGCGGCGGACGCGTGCGCGCGTCCACCGAGCGCCGCGACTGCCAGAATGGAACCTGTTCCTGCGAGCACGCTGCGTCGGGAGACCCGCTTGGAGTCGTTGCCACTTAGAGGTTCAGTCGTCATGTGACGTTCACCACTCTCGTCGAAGTGAGAACAAGTTATACTTTGGTTCGCAGCGGAAGTCACGACCTACCTGAGGACAGGGGCAGGTGAGCAAACCCTGGGCGTTCCGGCGGCGGACTAGCGTGTCCGTTGTGGAATCACCCCAGGGTCCCCGTCCACTCAGGGACGTCGCCGCGCCACACTGGCTGAGGCAGCTCGCGCGGCTGCGACCCGCGCGCGCGGACTGGCGGTTGGCGGCACGGGCCGCGCTCGCCGTGGCGACGCCGATCGCCGTCGGAATGGCGTTCGGGCGGCTCGACCTCGGGGTGCAGGCTTCGCTTGGGGCGCTTTGCGCGACGTTCATGGCACGGTCGGGGCCGTATCGGTTTCGGCTGCGCCGCATCGGTTTCTCGGCGTTGGCCGGGGCAGTGGGCTTCCTTGTCGGCGGGCTGGCGGCGGGTCATGGGTGGGTCGCGGCGGCGGTCGTCGTGGCGCTGGCGGGGATCTCGGCCACGGTGTCCTCCATCGGGGCGAACGCGTCCGCGGCGGGGCTGATGCTGCTGGTGTTCGGTGTGCTCGGCACCGGTCAGGCGGGTGCCTGGCATCCCGTCGCCGCGACCGGGTGGTTCGTGGTCGGGGCGGGGTGGACTTTGTTCCTCGCGATCGCGGCCTGGCCGGTGCGGGCGACCGTCCCCGAACGGGCGGCGCTCGCGTTCGTCTACTCGCGGCTGGCCGACCTGCTGACCGTGGTGGGCACGCGCGAATCCGGCTTCGCCCGGCAGCGCCTCACCGCCGCCATGAACGAGGCCTACGACGCGCTGCTCACCGCGCGGTCGCGGCTGGAGGGACGCGACGCCGACTACCGGCGGCTGTTCGTCTTGCTCTCGGAGACCACGCCGGTGGTCGAGGCCGCCGTGGCGCTGCACAACGCGCGGACCCCGCCGCCGGGGGCGCTGGTCTACGCGGTGATCGCCATCGGCGCCGCGATCCAGGAGGACGCTCCCCCGCCGAAGCTCGACCTGGCCGACGACTCCCCCCTGGCCGTCGCGCTGAGCGGTGTGGCGCGCGAACTCGGGGGCGAGGCACCGCCCGCGCGCACTGACCGATCCCGACCCGACCGGCGGGAGCGGCTCGCCGGGTACCTCGACGCCCTGCGCCCGGGTCCGGCCACGTGGCAGTTCGCCGCCCGGCTCGCGTTCTGCGTCGGGCTGGCCGAGGTGGCGTCGCGCCAGCTGCAGCTCGACCGGTCGTACTGGGTCACCCTGACCGTCGCGCTGGTGCTCAAACCGGACTTCGGCTCAGTGTTCGCGCGTGCCGTCCAACGCGCGGTCGGCACGGCATTCGGCGTCGTCCTCGGCGCGGCGGTGCTCGCGGTGAACCCGGGCGGCTGGGCGCTGGTGGCCTTGGCGGCCCTGTTCGCCGGTCTGCTGCCGGTAGGGCAGGCCCGCAACTACGGCCTGTTCTCGGTCTTCGTGACTCCGCTGGTGATCATGCAGCTCGACCTCGGCCAGGCAGGCAGCTGGGCGCTGGTCTCCGCCCGGCTGGTCGACACCGCGATCGGCTGCGCGATCGTCCTGGTGTTCGGCTACCTGCTCTGGCCCGGCAGCCGAACACCCCGCCTCGGCACCGAGATCGCCACCGTCACCCGCACCCTCGCCGCCTACGCCGACCGCGCGCTCGGCGCCGACCGCGGCGACTGGTCGACGTCGCGCCGCAAGACCTACCGCCAGCTGTCGGACTTGCGCGTCCAAGCGCAGCGGCTGATCTCCGAACCCTCGCGAGCGGGCAGGCACGCCGCGGCGTGGTGGCCCGCGATCGTCGGGCTGGACCGGATCACCGACGCGGTCACCGGGGTCGCCGTCGATCTCGCGCACGGCTCCGCGCGGCCCACGCGGGAGGAGGTCGACCGGATCGTGGCCGCCCTCCACGAGGTCGCCACTGCCATCAGCGAGGAACGCGAACCCCGCGACCCGCCCACACCCGAGTCGCCGGACCTGACCACGGTGAGCACCAACCTGCTCGCCCTGTACGACGCGCTGCGCGGCCCCAACCTCACCGGGCGGCGCGACAGAAGGCGATGACCAGAAAAGTGGCCTCCTGAAATGACGTAGCCGTGGCCATACTGGAAGGCCACCTTCCGCCCCTAGCGTCGGTCGTGTGAACGATTGGCAGCACCGACCGACCCTGTCCGGCACCTACGTCACCCTGGCCCCGCTCGCCGAGGACCACGCCCCCGGCCTGTTCGAGGCGGGCAAGGAACCGAGCATCTGGAACTGGCTCAGCACGCGCCAACCACAGTCCGTCGCCGACACCGAGCGGATGATCGAGGCCGCCCTGGCCGACCCGACCCGGCTCCCCTTCGTCCAGTCGGACGCGGTCACCGGCGAGGTCGCGGGCACCACATCGCTCTACGAGATCGACGAGCGCCACCGCGGGCTCTACATCGGCCACACCTGGATCGGCGCGCGGTGGCAGCGGACCGCGCTGAACACCGAGGCCAAGCTGATGCTGCTGCGCTGGGCGTTCGACCACCTCGGCGCGCTGCGCGTCGGGTGGCACACGGACAACCGCAACGAGCGGTCGCAGCGGGCGATCGAACGGCTCGGCGCGACCCGCGAAGGCGTGCTGCGCGCGCACAAGATCCGGCCGGACGGCACCGTGCGGGACACGGTCGTCTACTCGGTCACCGCCACGGAGTGGCCCGAGGTCCGAAATGGACTCGAAGCGAGGCTTGAGCAGCGCCCGGCGCGTTGATCCACCCGGTCATGATCGAGCCCCTACGATTCCCGGGTGACCGCCTACGACGACTTCGGTGCGTTCGAGCACCTGGACACCTCGACCCTGCCGCCGCGCCAGCAGCGCATCCTCGCCACCATCCAGGAGTGGGTGGTCCGGCACGGGTATTCGCCGAGCACCCGGGAGATCGGCGACGCGGTGGGCCTGCGGTCGTCGTCGTCGGTGTCGAAGCACCTGGCGAGCCTCGAGGAGCGGGGGTTCCTGCGCCGCGGCACGAGCGTGTCCCGGCCGATGGACGTGCGGCTCTTCCTGCGCGAGAACCCGTCACGACAGCCCGCCGACGACTCGGTGTCGGTGCCCGTCGTCGGCCACATCGCGGCGGGCACGCCCATCACGGCCGACGAACACCTCGACGACACCTTGAACCTGCCGCGGGAACTCACCGGGCGCGGTGACGTCTTCGGTCTGCGCGTCCGGGGCGAGTCGATGGTCGACGCCGCGATCTGCGACGGCGACATCGTCGTGGTGCGCAGGCAACACGAGGCCCACTCCGGGCAGATCGTCGCCGCGATGATCGATGACGAGGCCACAGTCAAGGTCTACCGCCGCCGCAACGGGCACGTCTATCTTGAGCCGCGCAACCCGGAGTACGACGTCATCGACGGGGACAACGCGGTCATCCTGGGCATCGTCGTCTCGGTACTGCGCAGCATCTAGCTAGTACTACAGCCGCAATGTGTCATGCTTGATGCGTTGTCGCTGGTAGTGGCTTCGGCGGGCTCTGGTTTGGTGGAGTCTGCGCCAGTGTGACCAGTGTTCGGTGTGTATTTCGGGGTGGGTTGG
>NZ_JBOHGC010000315.1:0-3775 GCF_050699995.1 Actinokineospora sp.
CCTCGGATCGGTGCGCGTGCCGCCGCCGCGGGGTCGTATCCGCTCCCCTACTTGATCAGGTGGCCGGCGTCGACCGGCAGGGTCACGCCGGTGACGTACCGCCCGGAGTCGGACACGAGGTACAGCACCGCTTCGGTGACGTCCTCCGACTCGATGACCGGGACGGGCAGCAGGTTGCCCATCAGCTCACCGAGTCGCGGGTGCTTCGCCCCGTAGTCGCCCATCACCTCGTTGGTGACCATGGGCGTGTTGACGCCCGTCGGATGGACGCTGTTGACGCGGATCGAGTACGGGGCGAGGTCAGCCGCGGTGCACCGCATCACGCCGACCATCGCGTGCTTCGCCGCGGTGTAGGCGGTGAGGCTGATGTCGTTGTTGGCGGCGTACCTCAGGCCCTGCGTCGAGCAGGTGAACACGATGGCCCCGCCCTTGCCCGCTTCCCTCATCACTGGGGCGACAGCCTCGACCGTGTTCCACGCGCCGGTGATGTTCACGTCCAGAGTGGTCTGCCACACCTGCTGTCGCGTCGCGGGGTCGGTGGGCTCGTCGACGCTGATCGACAGGATGCCCGCGTTCGCCACGACGATGTCGAGGCCGCCGAGTTCGGCGACGCCGTCGGCGACGACTTGCCGGAGCGCGGCCTGGTCACGCACATCGACGACGCGGGTGAGGGCCTTGCGCCCGCGCTTCTCGACCTCCCGGGCGACCTGGTCGAGGTCCTCCGGGGTCGGCATGGGGTAATTGACCGTCTCCACCGGACCGCACACGTCGATCGCGATGATGTCGGCGCCCTCCTCCGCGAGGCGGATGGCGTGGGCGCGGCCTTGGCCGCGAGCGGCACCCGTGATCAGGGCGACCTTTCCTTCGACACGACCCATGACGGGACCTCTTTCAGGCGTTGGCGAGTTTGGGGGCGACTTCGGTGGTGAGCAGTTCCAGCGACTGGTTCCACGGCTTGGGGTCCTCGGTGTAGTCGTGCCCGTAGACCATCGTGGTGCCCCACCCGCCGGTGCGCTGCTGAATGTCGGCCAGCTTCTCGACGACCGTCTCCGGCGACCCGATAATCCACACGTGCTCGGCGAGGGTGTCCATATCGACGGTGTCGATGTCGTGATCGGGCAGCATCGCCTGCAGCAGACCGAACTGCTTGTACACCGGCAGCAGATAGTTCCGCCACGCCTCGCCCATGCCGCCCTCGACCGCGAGCTTCTTGGCTTCGGCGTCGGTCTCGGCCACCAACACGTCCCGCACCACATGCAGATCCGACCGGTCCACCACGTGACCCGCCTCGGCCGCCGCCGCCGAGTAGGTCTCCCAGTGATTCGCGATCGCCGCCTCACCCGCGTACACACTCAACGGCAGATACTTGCGCGACCCCGCGAACGACAACGTCGGCGAATTCGGCGACAACCCCGCCATCGCGATCTCCACCGAACCCCCGAACGGCCGCACATCGCGCCACGGATGCGCGGGATCCGACTCCGGGAAACCCGCGTTCCAGAACTCACCCTCGAAACGGAACGGCTCGCCCTGCCACACCCGCTCCATGATCTCGAGCGCCTCAAGCATCATCCGGTGATTGTTCTTCAGATCCGGCAAACCCCGGACCACCGCATCCGACGGATACGCCCCCGCGCCCACCCCCAAGATGTAACGACCCTCCGTCACATGGGTCAGCCACGACACCTGCACGGCGAGCGAACCCGGGTGTGAATACGCGGGCAAATGCGCGCCCGGACATAGCTTGATCGACTCCGTATCCCGCGCGGCAGCCGCGATAATCAACTCCGGGTTCGGAATCGACTCGTACGTCATCGTCGCGTGCTCACCGATCCAATACTCGGTGAACCCGACCCGATCACATTCCACCGCCTGGTCCACCGCCCAGTCAAAAACCTCACGCGGCGACCGCGACGGCCGCATGAACGGCGTCTGAAACATCGCAAACTTCATGCTGAGCTCTCCCATGTTCGGTCGTGACCGCTGCGCACGCGGAGCGGAATTTCTTGACCCAGTCCACTTGAGAAGGTGGTGCAGGTCACCTGTAGCCACTACTCGACTTCTCCCGCGGCCACCACCGCGGACAGCCGGTGAGCGAGCGGGTTCAGTCGGCGAGCGCGCCGAACTTCCCGCGGTAGAACAGAAGCGGACGCGAGCCCGCGCTGGATGCCAGGTCGAGCACCTGGCCCAGGACGATGACGTGGTCGCCTGCCTCGACCTCGCCGACGATCTCGCACTCGACCCAGGCGAGCGCGCCGTCCAGGCGCGGGGACCCCGAGGGGCCGGGCCGCCAGGCGACCCCGGCGAACTTGTCGCCGCCCGACACGGCGAACTGACGACACAGGTCGTGCTGGCCCTCGGCGAGGACACTGGCGGCGAACCATCCCGCGCGGCGGATGCGCGGCCACGTGGTGGAGGTCTTCGCCGGGGCGAAGCTCACCATCGGCGGGTCCAGCGACAGGGACTGGAAGGACTGGCACGCGAATCCCACGGGCTCGTCGCCGTCCATCGCGGTGATCACGGTGACGCCGCTGCAGTAGTGGCCGAGGACGTCACGAAAGGCGGCCTGGTCAGGGAGAGGGGAACGAGTGAACTGCATGGTTGCTCCGTCACTGTCGGGAGGACGCACCTCAGGTGCTCGCGGCAGGCAGTTCGACCTCGTCGAGCAGGTGGCCCATCCGCTCGCGCTTGGTGCGGAGGTAGCGCACGTTGTCCTCGGTCACCGCGGAGGCGATCTGGACCCGCTCGACGATGTCGAGGCCGAACCCGGTGAGTCCGGCGTATTTGGCGGGGTTGTTGGTTATGAGCCGCATCTTCGTGACGCCGAGCGCGGCGAGGATCTGCGCACCGATGCCGTACTCGCGGGTGTCCACCGGAAGGCCGAGGGCGAGGTTGGCGTCCACTGTGTCCGCTCCGAGGTCCTGGAGTTCGTAGGCGCGCAGTTTGTGCCCGATGCCGATCCCACGCCCTTCGTGGCCGCGCAGGTAGACGACGACTCCCCTGCCTTCTTCGGCGATTCGGCGCATCGAGGCCCCGAGCTGGTCGCCGCAGTCACAGCGCCGCGAGGCGAAGACGTCGCCGGTGAGGCACTCGCTGTGCACCCGCACCAGCACGGGCTCGTCGCCCGACAAGTCGCCGCACACGAACGCGAGATGCTGCTCACCGTCCAGAACGGACTCGAAGGCATGTGCGGTGAACTCGCCCCAGTCCGTGGGAAGCCGGGCGGCCGACACGGAGCGGACGAGCCGCTCGTCCCGCATGCGCATCCGCACCAGGTCGGCGATCGACAGCAGCAACAGGCAGTGCTCGGCGCAGAACGCGCGCAGGTCGGGCAGCCGGGCCATCTTCCCGTCATGGCGGACCACCTCGGCCAGCACGCCCGCGGGCTCAAGGCCCGCGAGGCGCGCCAGGTCCACTGACGCCTCGGTGTGGCCGGGCCGCTTCAGGACGCCCCCGGGACGGGCCCGCAGCGGGAACAGGTGCCCCGGTCGGGCGAAGTCGGCCTCGGTGGACGTCGGATCGGCCAGTGCCCTGACGGTGGCCGCGCGGTCGGCCGCCGATATTCCCGTCGTCGTACCCGTCCGCGCGTCCACGGTGATGGTGAAGGCGGTGCCCATGGCGTCGCCGTTGCCCGCCTCCGAGACCATGAGCGGCAGGCCGAGTTCGTCGAGTCGGTTCCCGTCCATGCCGACGCACACGACACCCGAGGTGTGGCGTACGAAGAACGCCATCGTCTCTTCGGTCGCGAACTCGGCGGCCATGATCAGGTCGCCTT
>NZ_JBOHGC010000316.1:0-3435 GCF_050699995.1 Actinokineospora sp.
CGGGAATCCTCACCGGACCGCGGCCATCCACCAGCCAATCATCGGCCAGCTTGACCTGCCGCATCACCTCGTCGTAGCCATCCGAGGGAAACAACGCCAGCGCCACCACATACCGCGCCATCAACGCGGCGGGCAGATCCCGCGACCGCCGCTCCCGCCTCCCGGTCTCCTCGATCACCCGCTCGATCAACGCGTCCGGGAACTGCGAGGCCAACACACCCAACCCCACCCGATCCACCAGCCGATCACCGGACTTCACCTTCACCTGACCACGCCTGGGCACAACCAGACACTACACGATCAAGCACTAAGTTCCTGGTATTGAGGCCGAGGCCGACGGTTTCAATGAGACAGTCGTGGTCAAGACGCGGGAGGCGGCGCAAAACCCGAAGTTGGATCGGATCGCCTTTCCGAACCATGCGGCGAACGCGATCGTGACAGAGAAGGCGGACGGGGATCTGAGCGCGACCGCCGCGGGCCGTGAGGTGTTCTCCGCGCCGGCGCCGAAGATGTGGGATTCCTCGGGGATCGAGGTGACCTCCAGCGAGTTGGTGGGTAGCCCTGGCGCTGGAGGGCGTGTGGCGACAATGGATGTCGAGGTGTCGGGATCGTCGGTGGCGGTGACGCCGAACGTGTCGATGTTCGATGATCCAGCGACGGTGTTCCCGGTATACATCGACCCTTCGTATCTGTGCACGTCGTGCGGACGGAATCACTACGCGGTGTTGTACAAGACCGGGTTGACCGAGTACGACACTGATGACCTGCTGAGGTCCGGTTATGTGTGGGACACGCAGAATTCGAAGTATGTGACTGCTCGGTCATATGTGGAGATGAGCACGAACGGTTTGGCCGGGAAGGTCATCAAGGAAGCGAACCTGAATTTCGCGGTGAACAACGCCTATTCGTGTGGCGGTTCGACGCAAGTGTGGTTGACCACCCAGTTCACAGCGGCGACGAAGTACGGCAGTGAGCCGGGCAGGCACTACCAGCTCGGCACGATCGGTTCCTACGGTGGTTGCCCTGGTGCGGGTACTGCGCCGATCGAGATGCGGTCGACCGTGCAGGTGGCCGCAGATCAGGGGTGGACGGCGTTCTATGTGGGCTTATGGTCGCCGGATGACAGTGTCCTGAATACGCACTGGCGCCGGTTCGGCACCAACCCGTCGCTGGTCGTGCGCTATAACTCGTATCCAGAGAAACCGTCTGACCTCTCTACACGTCATGGTTTGAAGGATTACGCGTGCGTCACTGGCGCGGGTCGCCCTTATATCGCGACGACGACTCCCAAGCTGCGAGCTCGATTGAAGGACCCGGACAACTCGGGGCTGTTGAACGCTCGATTCTACTGGTCCACCGGGGGAAACTCGGTCGGTTCCGAAGGAACTTCGAACATCCAGCCTGGAAGCATGGCTGAGATCAGCGTGCCCGCGGGTTCGTTGGTGGATGGTCAGGTGTACTCGTGGCATGTGGTCGCGGGCGATGACGAGCTGTTGTCCCCGCAGTCCGATTCGTGCGAGTTCGGTGTCGATGTGACACCGCCTGCAGTCTCAAGTGTGTCGTCTACCGACTACCCCGAGAACGGGCTCGCTGGGGCGGCGGGCAAGAGTGGCCTGTTCACGTTCGGACCCAATGGCACGGCCGATGTGGCTAGCTACGTGTACACAGTGGACGGTACGGATCCGACGACGTTGGGTTCGCCGTCAGTCAATGCGACCGGTACGGGTGCGACGACCACGGCGTTGATCACCCCCATCGAGGGCACTAACACCGTAAAAGTGGCCAGTGTCGACCGCGCCGGTAACCGTGGCCCGGTGAAGAGCTACGTGTTCCGGGCGAACCCGCCAACGGCGCCGATCGGCTCTTGGAAGATGGATAGCACGCTCTCGGATTCCGCCGCGGGTGCGCGTCACCTGAGCTATACCGGGACGGGCTCGGCTTCGTATGTTTCCGGTTATACCGCCAACGCGTTCCGCATGAACGCCGCGACCAGTGATGCCGCGGCGTCGGCGTCGTCGATCGTGCGAACTGATCGTGGCTTCTCGGTCGCCGCGTGGGTTCGGCTCGACGCCGCGCAGGGATGGCGGGCGGTGGTGAGCCAGGAGGGGCCGTTGTCGGCGGCGTTCACGCTGCAGCGTTGCGACGACACCGGCAAGTGGTGCTTCGTGACCTCGCCCGGTGACGCGGCGAATCCGGCCTGGGCGTCGATTCATTCACAGAGTTCGGCGCTTGCCGGAGTCTGGACGCACGTCGCAGGCGTATATGACGCGGGCACCAAGCAGATCCACATCTACGTCAACGGGCGTCTGGAGGGGTCCAAGGCCGCGGAGGTCGGCAACATCAGCGGACGGCTGATTGTCGGACGCGGCAAGCAGAACGGCGCCTATGTGTGCCAGTTTGCCGGTCAGGTGGACGACGTGCGGTTGTGGGATCGCAGCACGAGTGCCGCAGAGGTGGCCGCGGCGGCGAACGCGTCGGTCCTGCGGGCCCGATACAAGCTCGATGAAGGCTCCGGCACCACCACTCGTGATGAGGTCACCGGCGGCAACGCAGCGTTGTCCGGCGGCACGCAATGGAGCGAGGACGCAGAAGACCCGTCGATCATGTCAGCCCGATTCCCGGAATCTCCAGTCGGCGACATCACCGGGACCCGACCTGCGTCGTTGCAGTCCGGCGGCAGTCTGACTTTGTCGGCCTGGGTGAAGCTGGACTCGGCCACGGGGTTCCGCACGATCGCCAGTATCGATGGGCAGCGTTCATCGCGGGCCGCGCTCCAGTATTGCGGCGATCGTCAGAAGTGGTGCTTCGGGGTTTCACCGACGGATGTGGACACGCCCACCTGGACAACGGCCTACTCCGATGTCGCGGTCGTCGTGGGTCAGTGGGTGTACCTGACGGGGATCTATGACGCGGCCACTGGGCGGGTCCACCTGATCGTCGACGCCAACTCCAGTAGTGCCGTATCGGCTACCGGGCAATCCGTAACCAACGGCACCGACGGCGTGATCGCGGTCGGGCGGGCCAAACAGTACGCCGTCGGCTTGGCCTACTTCGCGGGTTCGATCGACGACGTGCGCGTCTACTCCGGGGTCCGCTCAGCTGCCGATATCGACGCTGACCGGCGCGCGCGCGAACTCGGCGCGTAGTCATACGTCTTTCTCGTCCCTTCTCGCACGTCTGAAAGGCGCTGTGATGCGTTACCGGATGTCTGTTCGAGCCCTCGCCGTTGTGGTGGCCGTGTCGTTGGGTGCCTCGGTGCCTGCGGCCAACGCGGTGCCCGATGAGAAACCCGGGCGCAAGCTGCCAGCCGTGCAGCAGGAGAAGTCGGTACCAGGTAAGGATCGCCAGGTCCCCGCCCAATACCAGGAACTTTAGGTTCGGGTGAGGATGGTCACGACTGTGGGTGGTGGGCCTGTCAGGTGTTTGTCGATGGGT
>NZ_JBOHGC010000317.1:0-3100 GCF_050699995.1 Actinokineospora sp.
GGTCCAGCCCGGCGAGCGCCTCCGCGCGGGCGGCGGTGCCCTGCGCGCGGGCGGCCAGGATCGCCGCCCGGCCCGCGTGCGCGGTGACGACGATGGGCACATGCCCTGGCGCGGCGTCGGTCGCCGCCCGCAGCGTGCGCAGCGCGTCGCCGGAGCGCGAACGCCAAGTCCGCAGCCACCCGAGGACGAGGAGCGCGTCGGCGGCCAGGTACCCCATCTGCCCGACCGCGGCCACCAGCCGCTCGGCCTGCTCGGCGAGACCGTCCCACGGCCCGGTCGCGGCGCGCAGTCGCAGTTCGGTGCCCGCCGCGAGCGAGGAGAGGTAGGGCGCGGATCGGTCGTCGACGAGTGCGGCGGCCGCGTCGAGGTGGTGCCGGGCGGGCCCGAAGTGGCCGTTCCACACCGCGGCGTCGGCCAGGTTCGCATGGGTGCGACCGAGTTGGCGGCGCAGGGCCGGCGTCGCGGGCGCCGACGGCAGCGTGTCGACGACCTGCCACGCGCCCGGGTCGGCGATCTGCATCCGCACCGTGATCCGGTTCGCGCTCAGGGCGGCGATGGCCTCGCTGTCGGTGGTGCCCGCGCAGGCCTGCTCGGCCTGGGCCAGCCAGCGCAGGTTCGTGGCTACCGGAACGAACCCGACTTGCGGCAGCGCCAGGGTCGCCATGCCACGGGCGCGGACCGCGCGTCTGCGGGGCAGATCGGTGAGCGCGCGTTCGATCTCCCGCTGTCCCGCCGCGACCTGCCCGACCTGGGTGACCAGCACCAAGCCGAGGTTCATCCGGATCTCGGCGCTGACGTCCCTGGGCAGCGGCCAGTCCCGCACGACGGTGCGCAGCCGCTCGATCGTGGCCGGGGTCGCGATGCCCTGCAGCATCTCGCGGCTCAGCCGCAGCGCGACGGCCTCCTTTGCCGAGACCGGCAGTTCGGCGTCGTCGAGCGCGTTCTCCAGGATCCGCATCCCCGCGGCCGGGACCCCGGCGTCGGCCGCCTCCCGCGCGGCGGCCAGCACGCACTCCGCCCAGCGGTCCAGTTCGTCGGCGTGGCGGTAGTGGTGGGCCAGCAGCGCGAGACCGGGTCGGGCGGACGCGCCGAGCCGCTTGATCGCCCGCAGGTGCATCTCCCGGCGGCGCGGGCCGGGGATCGCGTCGTACACCGCCCGGGCGGCGATCGGGTGGCGCAGCTCGTAGTGGCCGTGGGCGGTCTCGTGGAGCAGCCGGGCGTGCAGCGCGCCTTCCAGCGCGACCGCCATGCCCCGGCCCGACAGCCCGGACAGCGCGGCGATGTCAGCCTCAGCCGCCGCGCGGCCGAACACGGCGACGGCGCGGCACACCGCGGTGGTGGGTCTGCCCAGCTGGGCCAGTCGTTCCACGACGGCGTCGCGGACCCGCGCGGGTACCCCGATCTCGTCGAGCCCGGCGGGCGTCGGCGGGTGGTCGCCGAGTTCGCGTACGAGCGCCTCCACTACCAGCGGCACCCCGGCGCTACGTCGGTGCACCTCGGCGGCGAAGTCGGGGTCATCGCCCACGCCGGACGCGTGGAGGAATTCCGCGACACCCGCCACCGTGAGCGGCCCCACATCGACCTGGGTCATGGCGTGGCCGCGACCCCGATAGGGCTCCAGCACGTCGTTGACGTTGATCTCGTCGCCGCGGTACACCGCCACGACCGTCACCGCGCTGCGCGGCGACAGCGCGAGGAACCGCACCAGGTCGAGGGTCTCCTCGTCGGCCCACTGCAGGTTGTCGAGCACGAGCAGCGGCCGGTCGAGCGCGTCGAGCACCGCCGCCACCGCCCGCAACACCTGGTGCCGGGCGACCGACGGCGACAGCGGGACCTCGTGCGCGGGAAGCAGCCCGCGCAGTTCGGGAAGCAGCGGCGCCAGGGCTCCGGTGATCGGTGCGAGCACGGTCCCGACCATGCGCAACTCGTCCACCGCACCCGCGAGCATCTCGACGATCGCGCCGTACGGATGGGTTGTCCGCACCGGCAGGCAGTGCGCTTCGAGGACCGTGCGCCCGGTGATCACGGGGTGGCGCACCAGTTCGCGCACCAGCCGGGTCTTGCCGACGCCTGCCTCGCCCTCGACCACCACGAGCCGGTGCCCCTCGGCGACCGCGCTCACCAGCGTGTCGAGTTCCGCGGCCCGGCCGGAGATCGAAGCCTCCGGGTGGGTCTGGTCGAGCTTGGCAGCCGCCATCGTGGTTCACCTTCTTATCAGCCGCCCGAGCGATGCCTACGATGATGTAGCTACGTAGTGGCCACAGCCAGGGGTCACTGTTAATCAGGTATACCTAGAAATTGCCATGCAAGCGTTCCGGCCCGCCCCAGGGACGGGCCGGAACGGTTTCGGATCAGCTCACGCCGTAGTTGGTCAGCCTCCCGCCCGGGTACACCTTCGTGCCGTTGCGCTCGGCATAGCCCTTGTAGGCCGTGGAACCCTCATAGAAGGTCCAGCCGCCGATCGTCTTGCCGTGGACGCTCACGTACGACGTGCCCGAGAGCAGGCTGAAGTGCACGTGCGCGCCGTTGGCGGAACCGCCGCACGGCAGCGCCGTGCCGGTCGCGCCGAGGTAGGTGCCCGTGTCCACGGACGCCCCGTCGGCCAGGGTGGTCAGGTTCGTCATGTGGTAGTACGACGTCCGGTATCCGTTGTTGTGCACGACGGTGACCAGCGCACTTCCGTTCTTGACGCACGACTTGTACACCTTGCCCGGGCCCGCGGAGCGCACGCTGCCCTGGCCGCCGAAGTCCAGCGAGCTGAACGGCCGGGTGCTCCCGCTGTACCCGTGCGGGCCGCCACCCATCGGCCAGACCGAGCCCTGCGACCAGGGCAGGGCCAGTCCGGTCGCCGCGGCCGCGGCGGCGGAGTCGCTCGGGGACTGGGTGAACAGGTCGCGCTCCTGCGCCGACAACACGGACTCGGGCGCCTTCGCCGCCAGCGCCCGGAACTCCGGACTGCCGTCGAAGGCGACGCGCCACGTGCGGCCGTCGAGCCGGGCCAGGAAGATCCCGGCCTCCGGGGCGCCGTGCTTCTGCCGGGCGTCGCCGGGGATCGGGATCACCGCGGTGCCGAACGCCCACTCGCCGGACGCGTCGGACC
>NZ_JBOHGC010000318.1:0-6641 GCF_050699995.1 Actinokineospora sp.
CAACCCATTGGGTGAACTGGCGACGCCGACACCAAGCACGCTCACGCTGGTTCCACAAACGCACCAGACTCGCCCGCAACATCGAGAACACCCAGGTCAGCTAGCGAATGGCTGCTGCCGTACTAGCCTCCATGGCCGTCGATGTCGAGCGCGAGCTGGACGCGGCGACACCGGAGCAGGTCGAAGTGGCGAGTCTTCTCGCCGGACTTGGCCGCGAGCTGCCCAAGTTCGCACGTGACGTCATCGTGCGAGGCAAGTGGATGGAGCCGAAGCGGTGGGTCCAGCTCGCCAGGGTTCTCGAAGGAGCCGCGCGGCTCTGCGAAGTTCAAGGCGTGGCCAAGTCTGATGGGACCGACGATCCAACAACCAGAGGAGCGTGAGCATGGTGGGAAGTCCGCCAAGGATGGCACCGGTCGCGCCTCTCGCATTGGTGATCTTGACCGGATTGTTCGTGGTGATCAGCGTGGTCCGCTTGGTACGAGATCAGACGCTCGGGGCGCGCCGATGCGCTCAACAAGCCCTGATCACCCCGTATTCCCCGGCAGGCGCGGGCGGATGCGCGCTCTTACGATCTGATCGTGAGCGAATCGGAGGGCGAGAGCACGCTGACGGTCGTCCTGGCCGGGTCGATGAACCTCGCCATCGCCATGATGAAGCTCATCGCGGGTGTGATCACCGGCTCGGCGGCGATGCTGGCCGAGGCCGCGCACTCGGTCGCCGACACGTTCACCGAGCTGCTGCTCCTCACCGCGCTCAAGGTGTCCGACCGGCCCGCCGACCGTCGCCACCCGTTCGGCTACGGCAAGGCGCGGTACTTCTGGTCGCTGCTGGCGGCGGTGTCGATCTTCGTCTCGGGCGCGGTGTTCGCCCTGTACGAAGGCTTCTCCACCATCTTCGGCGAGCCCGAGGAGTCGACGTCGCCGCACGTGGCGTACCTCGTCCTGATCATCGCCTTCGCGCTGGAGTCCGTGTCCTGGACGCAGGCCCAGCGCCAGGTGCGCCGCGAGGCCGCCGAACAGGGCCGCACGCTCCTCGAGCACTTGCGCCACGGCGACGATCCGACGTCGAAAACCGTGCTGTACGAGGACTCGGCCGCGCTGCTCGGGTTGCTGATCGCGTTCGCGGGTGTCGGCCTGCACCAGCTCACCGGCTCCTCGGTGTGGGACGGCGTCGCCTCCGTGGCCATCGGCGTGCTGCTCGCGTTCGTCGCGTTCCTCCTCGGGCGGACCAACGCGGGCCTGCTCATCGGCAGGCAGGCCTCCGAGGACCTCGTCTACGCGATCCGCGACACCCTCGCCGCGGCGCGCGAGATCGAAGCCGTCGTCGACCTGCAGACCATGCTCATCGGCACCAACCGCGTCCTGGTCTGCGCGCGGGTGGACTTCGACGACGCGCTCACCGCCGCCGACCTCGAACGCGCCTGCGTGCGGCTGGCGACCGACCTGGGCGCGACGTACCCGGTCATCGCCGAGGTGTTCATCGAGCCCGTCCCGAGGTCCGACACCGCTCTCCGGTCGGCTGTCCTGGCCCGCTACGGCAAGCGGTAAAGCCGGCCGGCCCACTGCGATCGTGTGAACGAATGGTTAACGTAGGTTTGCGTCGTTCCGGTCGTCGGGGGGAGTTCTCGGTGGTTGTGTCTGTGCTGGTCACCACCGTGGTGGTGACCGCGCTGATCTTCGACTTCACGAACGGCTTCCACGACACGGCCAACGCCATGGCCACGTCGATCGCCACGGGTGCGCTGCGCCCGAAGGTGGCCGTGGCGCTGTCGGCGGTGCTGAACCTGGGGGCGCGTTCCTGTCGGTCGAGGTCGCGAAGACGATCTCGGGCGGCCTGGTCGACGACGCGGCGATCACTCCCGCGGTGCGGGTTGGTCGGGGCCATCGTGTGGAACCTGCTGACCTGGTACGTCGGCCTCCCGTCGAGTTCGTCGCACGCCCTGTTCGGCGGGCTCATCGGCGCCACCTGGGTCGCCGCGGGCAGCGACGCCGTGCGTTTCGCGAAGCTGGCCGAGAAGGTGCTGGTTCCGGCCCTCGCCGCGCCGCTCATCGCCGGGCTCGCGGGCATGGTCGCCACCTACCTGGCGTTCCGCATCACCCGCCGGGCCACCGCGAGCCGCACGCCGCGCGGTTTCCGCATCGGCCAGATCGCCTCGGCGTCGATGCTCTCGCTGGCCCACGGCACGAACGACGCGCAGAAGACGATGGGCATCATCACCCTCACCATGATCAGCGCGGGCACTCTGCCCAAGGACTCCGGCCCGCCGGTCTGGGTCATCGTGAGCGCCGGTGTCGCCATCGCCCTGGGCACCTACCTCGGCGGCTGGCGGATCATCCGCACCCTCGGCAAGGGCATCACCGACATCGGCGCCCCGCAGGGTTTCGCCGCGCAGGCCAGCGCCACCGCCGTCATCCTCACCTCGTCGCACCTGGGCATCGCGCTCTCGACCACGCACGTCTGCTCCGGCGGCATCCTCGGCGCGGGCCTCGGCACACCGCAGGCCAAGGTGCAGTGGGGGACCGCGGGCCGGATGATCCTGGCCTGGGTCGTCACCCTGCCCGCCGCGGGCCTCGCAGGCGCCTTCGCCGGTGTCGTCGCCGAGTCCGGCACGTTCGGCACCATCGTGGTCGCCGTGGTCGGACTGGCCTTCGGCCTGGTGATCTACATCCGCTCGCGCCGCGACGTCGTCGGTGCGCACAACGTCAACGACATCCCCGTCGAGCCCATCCCCGCCGAGACCGTCGAGACCGCGGGAGGCACCCGATGAACATCAACTGGGCGCTGCTGGTCGAGGTCCTCGTCGTGGCCTTCGGCACCGCGGTCGGGACCGTGGTCCTGTTCTCGCTGGGCGTGCGCGGCTGGTCCGACCACGCCGACGCCCGCGCGAACGGCGGGTCGAGCATCATGGGTGTCGCCACGGCCGCGGTGAGCTTCGCGCTGTGCGCGGCGGTCGTGGCCTTCGGTCTCTGGATCATCGTCGCGGGCTGACGTGCCCGCGGGCCGCCTGACTGACTCAGGCGGCCCGCGCGGGTGGGGACGGTCAGCTGTCGGTCTTGGCGGCCGCGCGGTAGGTGAGCAGCAGGACGTTCGGGCCGACCTTGCGGGAGTCGACCAGTTCCAGGTCGCTCATGCCGCCGACCTGGTGGAACAGCCGCTTGCCGGAACCGAGGACGACCGGGTGCACCATCAGCCGGTACTCGTCGACGAGGTCGTGGGCGCGCAACGTGTCGACCAGGGTGGCGCTGCCCGCGACCAGGATGTCGCCCTCGTACTTGGCCTTGAGGATGGCGACCTCCTCCGCGACGTTCTCGGAGATGACGGTGGTGTTGTTCCACTTCGCCTCGCCGAGCGTGGTCGACACGACGTACTTGGGCATCGAGTTCATCTTGTCCGCGAAGCCCGCCTCATCGGTGATCTCCGGCCACGCGGCGGCGAACGCCTCGTAGGTGTGGCGGCCGAAGAGCTGTGCGTCGCTCGCCATCAGCTCGTCGAACTTGAACTGCTCGCCGTCCGGGGCGGGGGACTTGAAGCTCCAGCCGCCGTGCTCGAAGCCCTCGGCGCCGCCCGGGTCCTCGATGACGCCGTCGAGGGAGATGAACTCGGTGACGACCAGCTTGCCCATGATGTGCTCCTTCGGTGTGGGCCCCCGCGGGTGTGGGGCTCCGTTCACTGACCCGACGAACGCTCCACCGCGGAATCGACAGCCCCGGCCAGGATATTTTCGAGAAACTTCCAACCCAGACCGGAGGACCGCCCATGCGCGCCGTCGTGATCACCGAGTTCGGCGTGAAACCGCTGGTCCAGGACGTCGACGAGCCCAAGCCCAGCCGCGACGGGCGCCAGTCCGCCCCCCGGAATTTTCGAGGTTGGGCACCAGCTCTGTGATCGTGCGGATTGGTGGTGACCGTGGTTGACCTACGTCACGGTCCCCTTAGGCGCCGGTTGGGCGCGGGCGGTTGTCCGCGCGGTGCTGCGCCAGGGCGAGGCGGGGCCGGACCGCGGGTCGCGGTGCACGGATGCGGCGGCTCGGGGATCTCCGCTGTGCGGCTCGCAGTGGCCACCGCCGCCGCCGGAGTTCGGGTGGTGGCTCGACCTGTTACGGGCGGCGCTCGACCTGGCGTCGTCGCTGGGTGCGGAGGTGGTGATCGAGGCGGGCGACGATTGTGGCCGCCGGGCTGATGCCGCCGTCACTCGGCGTGGCGCCGATCCCGATGCACCGAGTGATCGCCGACGAACTGGTCCTGCTGGGCAGCCACGGTGTCCAGGCACACGAGTACCCGGCGATGCTGGGCATGGTCGAGCGGTCCGGCATCGACCTCTCGCGGCGGGTGGGCTCCGCATCGGCCTCGACGGCGTGCCGGACGCGCTGGTCGCGATGAACGACGCCGTGCCCGGGCGGCCCGGGGTCACGGTCGTCGAACTCTGAGCGTGCTCAGATCGCGTCGTCGAGCAGAACTTCCTCGGGCTCCTCGGCGTCTTCGGTCGGGTTGCCCTCGGCCATGATCCGCCGGTAGCGCAAGGCGATCTCCAGGGAGAGGCGCTCCTCCGGGTCGGCCAGGCGCTCGCCGAGCAGCTGCTCGAGCTGGTGCATGCGGTAGCGCACGGTCTGGGGGTGCACGTCGAGGCGGGTGGCGATCTCGTTGATGCCGCCGCGGGTCTCCAGCCACGCGAGCAGGGTGCTCTCCAGGCGTTCCCGCTGCTTGGCGGTCAGGTTCTCGAACGGGATCAGCACCCGGCTGGTCAGGTGCGAGACCAGGAACTCGTCCGACATCAGGGCCAGCGTCGAGAGGTGCTCGGCGCACAGCGTGATGTTCTTGTCCGGCAGCACACCGCGGTGCACGAGGGTCATCGCCTTGCGCGCGCAGCGCAGGGACAGGATCGCGTCACCCAAGGCCACCGTCGGTCCGACCGCGGCCCGCCTGCCGCGCAGTTCCTTCTCCAGCCGGGCGAGGTGGCGGTCCGGGTCGGCCACGACCAGGCACGGCTCGGTGCTTTCCAGGTCCACCAGAACCTCGGGGCCTAGCGCGGTCGCGGGCAGCCGGTGCTGGTCCTCGCGGTATTCCAGGGAGATGACCGCGACGCGCTGGGGGAGTTCCCAGTCGGTCACGCCCGCCAGGTCCGCGAGTGACTGCCGGGCCACGGGAGGGTCCGACAGGATCATCTTGAGCAGCTGCCTGCGGCGCCGCTCCAGCGCGCCGGTCGAGCGGGCCTGGGCGGAGGTGTACCCGGCGATGGCCGCGGTGCACAGCTCGTCGACCCAGGCGAAAATCGCGTCGGCCAGGGCGAAGAGCACGTCGTGGGGGATTCCTACCGACCGGCCCGCCGCGCTGAGCTGCCGCCAGACGACGCGGGCGCCGACCCGGACCGCGGTCTGCAGCGAGTCCATCGTGCGGCCTTCGAGGAACTCGACCCGACCCGCGTAGCGGAACGCCGCCTCCCAGTCCGCCTGCTGCGCGTTGGGGTCGAGGATGTTGTCGAAGCACTTGACCACGGCCATGTCGACCGCGCCGACCAGGACCTCGCGGAACTTGCCGTCAAGCGGCTGGGCGTAAGCGGGAACCGCGCGCTGGATCTCCAGGACCGCGGCCTTCACCAGGTGCGGCGCCATCGGGCGGAGCTTGTGCGCCAGTTCCGGCGGGATCATGCGCCACATCTTCAGCGCGGCGTCGGTGCGGTGCCGGGCGCGCAATCGGGCCGGGTCATCACCATTGACCGGATCGACTTTCCGCAGCGCCGTCGCCGTCAGATCGGCACGCGGGCTCCGCCCGTTCAGTTCGGTCATTAACCCACCTCGTAGGGGAGAATGTGGTGGAACCACCGGGGCGCGGCGGCGGCGTTTGCTCGAATGACGATAAATTCAGCGGATTCAGGTGTCAAATAGCGGACCGCGGACCGCGTGTCCATGCCAACGATCGGGCGATTGGCGCGGCGGAGTTTGTGCAGGACGGACAGTGCGACGGTCAAGCCCTGTCCGAACATGACAAAGCTACTCAGCGTGCCATCATCCGGGGGTTTGCCGGAGGTTTCGGCTACGCTTCGTGACTGTTCGTCTCGCCGCGCGACGTCTGGGGGGTCCTTGTCACCACGGGGCAAAACGTTCGAGCGGAATTGCTTTCGAATGACAATTGTGCCGGTTTGCCTGCGGAATCCGGTATTGCGAGCCGATCTACCGGCGGGTACGTTGCCTGCATATACCGGAGCCGTTTCGAGGTAATTGTCGACGCGGCTTTGTTCAGGCCCCTCCGGTAATTGCCGGTCCCCGTTTTGTGCGGTTGGAGAAGAAATGACTCATCGGAAGTTAAAACCGAGGCGTCTCGCCGCCGTGCTGGCGGGCCTCACCGTCACCGGTCTGGTGACCACGAGCCTGTTCGTCTCCGCGGGCGGCGCCGCCGCGGCTGAGCTCGACCTCAACTACGGCTGTACCTTCCCGCTGATCGATGTGCAGCCGGTCAAGGTGCACATCAACGCCAGCATCCCCGACACGATCACCGTCGGGGTGCCGACCGGGCAGTTCACCATCGAGGCCCTGTCCACCCTCAACGAGGACACGACGACCGGCCTCAAGCTGGTCAAGGTCGCCACGATCGAAGGCACGGCCATCTCGACGGCGCACATCACCGCGCCCGGGTTCGACACCGACC
>NZ_JBOHGC010000319.1:0-1467 GCF_050699995.1 Actinokineospora sp.
GACTGCGCGGCGCGGGCTCGGGCCAGTTGGGCCTCATGCCGGCTGATGGCCACGGTGCGGCCGCCAACGGAACTGGTGCACTGCGCGGCCAGTGGACAGCTGGTGCAGGCAGCGCCGAACTTGGCCACAGCGGCGTGGCGCTTGTGCTTGGTTGGTTGCAGAGCAGCGGTGACGCCGTTCGGGCAGGTCACCGTGCCCGCGGCCAGGTCGATCGCGAAGCGGTCCTTGGTGAACCGGCCGCCCGGCGCGACCGGCGGCTGGACCTTGGTCTTGATGTCCGCACCGGCGTTCTCCAGCCGGGCCAGCAGCTTTCCGGCGCCGTAGGCGGCGTCACCATAGACCGCCGGCGCGGTCTCGTCCTCGTCGTGCTCGTCGTTGACGTCCGCCCCGGCGGGCCCGCCGTTGCCTTCGGGCTCGGGTCCGCCCTCGGCCTCGGTCTCGGGTTGTGCCGGTGGCAGTACGTCGGCGAGCAGGTCCTCGGCTGCTTCGACGTCACCGCTGTTGCCTGGCGTGACGGTGGTGGCGGTGACGATCTCCGAATCCGGGTCGATGCCGATGTGGCCCTTGTAACCGTCGAACCCACGCGCGGAGGTCTTGTGCCCGTGCCTGGCCTCGGGATCGACGGTGGAGATCACCCGGTCGCGGGCGACCTTGCGGGCGATCCGGAACACCCCCTCGTCGTCGGTGTCCAGGTCCTGGCCGACCACGGTGGCCAACAGCTGCCCGGCCTGCGACACACCGTCCTCCAGCTCGCGGTCGTCCAGGACGCCCAGCAACGCCATCGCGTCGCGGCCCAGCGCGTCCACCAGCCCCGCCCGGGCGTCCGGGTCGTCGTAGTCACAGACCGGCTTCCCCGCCGCGGTGTAGTCATCGTCGCGGCGCAACCGGGCCCGCAGCTCGGTCTCCAGGTCGGTGTCGGCGACCTTGAGCAGCCCACGGATCGCCGAACGGATCAGCGTGACGGTGTCCATCGTGGCGACCGCGTCATACAACGGGGTCGAATCCAGCACCCGCCTGCGCCCGACCAGGCCCGCAGTCTTCGCCGCCTCAAGCGTGGCCTGGAAGATCCGCTCCGGCCGATCCGAACGAGCCAGCCTCGCGCGCATGTCCACCAGCACCGTGTGCACGAATCCCGGATAGTCGAAATCCAGCCCACCGGCGGCGTACTTCCAGCGGGCGTCGAAGGCGAACCGGTCGACCGCCTCCCGATCCGACAGGCCCTCGATGCGCTGCAGCACCATCACCACCGCCACGATCATCGGTGGCACACTGCGGCGGCCGGTACCGGTGAACAGGTCCGCGAACACCTCATCCGGGAACAGGTTGTGACACTCCCGGTGCAGCACCCCATAGATCGACTCCGGCGCCACCCGGCCCTCGCAGTAGCCCGCCGTCGTCCGCAACAAATCCGCCTGCCTCGGCGCCAGACCCAACGTCACATGATCATTGTCCCCGCCAGGACCGGAC
>NZ_JBOHGC010000320.1:0-2269 GCF_050699995.1 Actinokineospora sp.
GGTGTAAGGTGCCGGCCGTGCGATGGCCGTGGCATCGGAAGCAGCGACATGGCTTCAGCATCGATGGCCCCAGGAACATCGTCGAGATGTTCGCCGAGATGCAGCAGGCGACCGGCACGACCGCCACCCGTAGTCAGGCCCTGTCGGTGCCCGCGGTGCGGCGGGGCCGCAACCTGATCTGTTCGGTGGCGACGATGCCGCTCGAGCAGCTCGACCCTACGAACATGGTCGCCGCGTCGGCGCTGCTCCGGCAGATCGACCCGGACGTGGCCAATATCGTGACGATCAGTCAGACGGTCGAAGACCTGCTGTTCGACGGTATCTCGTGGTGGCTGGTGACAGCTAATGATGTGACCGGGTATCCGGTGGCTGCCCGTCACCTCGACGTGGGGTCGGTGAGCATCGTCCCGCCGGCTAATGGGCAGAATCCGGCGCCGTTGCCGTCTGGCATCGACCCGCGTGGCGGCGTCGTGTGGGTGGATGGGCAGCCGGTCGGTGGGAGCCGCATGATCCGGTTCGATTCGCCGAATCCTGCGGTGTTGAAGCATGCGGGCCGCGAGATCCGCCGGGCGATAGCGTTGGACAAGGCCGCGGTCATGTACGCGGATGACCCGCGCCCGGCTGACTATTTCGAGCCGGCCGATGGCGCCGATGAGGTCGACGACGACGAGGTCAACGAGATCTTGGCCACGTGGAAGGCGGCCCGCCGGAAGCGCAGCACCGCGTACGTGCCCGCGGCGTTGAAGTATCACTCGGTCGATTCGCCGGCGCCGCGTGATCTGCAGCTCGTCGAGCTGCAACGGCAGGTGAATTTGGACATCGCCAACGCGCTCGGCATCGACCCGGAAGATCTGGGTATCTCGACGACCTCGCGTACCTACTCGAACGACGTGGATCGGCGCCGCAACAAGTTGAACGAGGTGCTGTCCCCGTACATGCGTGGCATCACCGACCGGTTGTCGATGGGCGATGTGACCCGCCGGGGCTACACGGTCCGGTTCAACACGACCGAGTACCTGCTGCCGAACCCGACAGAGCGGTGGTCCACGTACGCGACCGCAAAGGGACTTGGTGCGATCACCGTGCCAGAGATCCGCGAGGCGGAAGGGATGCCGCCGCTCCCCGAGTCCGAGCTCGAACCGGCCACGCCGCCGCCGCCAGACCAGACCGCCGAGCCGGCCCCGCCGGCCGAGGAGGCTGTCACTGTGAGCGCAACCCGTCCGACCTCGATGACGTTCGACGACAGCCGCGGGCTGATGTTCATCGACGTCCCCGTGTCCACGTTCAGTGTCAACCGCGAGGGCCGCACCATCGAAGGGCTGGCACTCCCGTATGGTGAGCTGGCCAGCCAGAATGGTATGGCGTTCCGGTTCGATCGTGGCGCGCTCACATGGGACGCGGACAACCCGGGCCGAGTCAAGCTGCTCCGTGACCACGATCCGCGTCAGGCCATCGGCCGGGCGATCCAACTCAAGGACACGCCGACCGGGCTGCTGGCCCGGTTCAAGGTGGCCCGCGGCCCGGAAGGCGACCGGGCGCTTGAGCTGGCCGAGGACGGCGTGCTCGACGGGTTCTCTGTCGGTGTCGACTTCGACGCCGGCACCGACACTGTCCCCGACCCCCAATACAAGGGCGCCTTGCTGGTGCGCCGCGCCGACTGGCGCGAGACCTCTCTCACCGCAATGCCGTCATTCGACAACGCCCGGGTCACAAAGGTGGCCGCGAGCAGAAACCAAGGAGAAACAGCGATGCCTTGCCAGGCTTGCGGCCAGGTTCACGCCGAAGGCGTGGCTTGCACCGCTTCCACCACTACCGACCAGACCACCGAGGCGCCGGCGGGCGCGGGCGTGCAGCTCACGTCCGAGCAGCTCTCGTCGCTGTTCGCCCGCCCGGGCGCACTGCAGGCCATCACCGCCCCCGCGGCCGGCCCGGCCGAGAATCTGCCGGCCGTTCCCGAAGGCGGACTCACTCTGTCCTCGGAGCAGGTCGACAGCCTCGTGCAGTCCGGCCATCTCGGCCTGCTTCTCGGCCTGCCCGGCGCCGGCCTAACCGCCGCCCCGGCGGTGCCCGAGCACGTCGAACGGCCCGAGGTCGTCAACCCGGCCCGGTCCGGCACCGTCGAATTTGTCCGCGAGGCGCTGCCCTACCGGTTCGACCGGAATGGCAGCTTCCAGCGGGCCGAGCACGAGTTCTCCACCGACCTGCACGAGATGGCGCTCGCCAAGGATCTCTACGGTGTGGAGACGGATGCCGGCAAGCGGGTGATGGG
>NZ_JBOHGC010000321.1:0-6541 GCF_050699995.1 Actinokineospora sp.
CGGCAGCGCCGCGTTGACGACCTCGTCGGTGGAGAGCCCGTTGCCCGCCGCCAGCAGCGCCAGCAGCTCGCCGAGCGGCACCCGCCCGCGACAGCCCGCCAGCAGCGCCGTGACCAGCTCGTCGGTCTCCTGCTGCCAGCCGGGGCCGTCCGTGCGGTGCAGCCTGCGCACCAGCTCCGACCAGCCGTTCTCACCGGGCTCCGACACCTGCTCCAGCACGACCGTCGGCGGCACGACCAGCCGAGCCGACAGCAGCGCGATCGGATCCTGGTGAGCCCGCAGCCAGGCGACCCGGTCGAGCCAGGCGCCGGTCTCGGGACCCAACGGGTCGTCGTAGGCGTGGCGCAGGTCTTCGCAGGCCACCTCGGTGTCGCTGTCGGTGGCCCGGAGGGTGACGAACCCGAATCCGATGCCGACCACGTCGTTCGCCTCGAACCAGTCCAGCCACGCGGACGCCTTGGCCGAGCCTTCCGGGGAGCGTGGGTCGACCCCGGTGTCGCGCAGCCAGGTGCCCACGTACAGCGCGGGCTCGGCGACGTCGCGCTGGACGAACCACGCGTCGAGGCCCTCGTCGGGCAGCCAGCCCGCGACCCGGTCGCCCCAGTCCTCGCCGCGCCGGTGCAGCCACGAGGCGAGCAGCTGGCCCACCCCGCCGTCGGCCAGCACGCCGCGCATGCCGCGCACGACGAGCGCGCTGGCGTCGTCGCCGCCGAGACCCGAATCGCGGTAGACGAAGTCCACTCGGGGTGGCCCGACTACGAACGGCGGGTTGCACACGACCTGGTCGAACTTGCGGCCCGCGACCGGCTCGAACCACGGTCCGCGCAGCGTCTCCACACTGAGGTCGTTGAGCCGGAACGTCGCGTCCGCCAGGGCCAGGGCCCGCTCGGACAGGTCGGTGGCGGTGACCCGGTCGGCGTGGCGCGACGCGTGCAGCGCCTGGACGCCGCACCCGGTGCCCAGGTCGAGCACCGAGCCCACCTTCCGGCGCATGGTCGCGCGGGCCAGGCTCAGCGAGGCGTGGCCGATGCCGAGGACGTGTTCGGTGGCGACCGGCCTGCCGAGCCGGTCGTCGCCGAGGTCGGCCAGCACCCACCAGCTGCCCTGCTCGTCGCCGTAGGGCCGCAGGTCGAGGGCGGCTCGCACGTCGTCGCCGTCGACGCGCACCAGGCCCGCCGCAGCCGCCTCGTCGACGTCGCCGAGCGCCTGCTCGGCTTTCGCGCGCGGCGCTGGGTCACCGACCAGGAACAGCCGGATCAGGGTGTCGAGCGGGGAGCCGCCGCGGGTCGCCCGGCGGGCGGGCTCGGGCTCGAAGCGGCCGAGGGCGGCGTGCGCCTCGTCGCCGAGGACCGCCACCACCCCGTCGGCGTCGAACCCGCTGGTCCGCAGGGTGTCCCGGAGGCGGTCGCAGAACTGGTCGGTCAGACGCGGAAGCACCCGGGAATGCTCGCACGGGCCGCGCGGGGCCGCGCGGGCGGACAAGATCAAACGTTGCGGGCGATGATCTGGAAGTAGGACAGCGGGTGGCCGCTCTGCACGTCCACGCCGTAGTGCGCCAGGACTTCCGCGCCCGCGGTGCGCAGGTCGTCGAGCACGTCGCCCGCCGAGCACACGAACAGCGCCCCGCTCGCCGGTCCGACGACCGAGAGCAGGCCGCCCTCGCGAAGCGGCGCGGTGAGCGCGCGCAGCAGGCCGACCCGGTCGTCGGCGAACTGCAGCAGGTTGTGGCACAGCACGACGTCGAAGTCGTGCGGGCCGAACAGCTCCGGGGCGTCCTCGGCCATCGCCTGCACCACGTGCACCCGGTCGGCGACCCCGTGGTCATCGGCGCACGCCATCGCCGTCGTCAGCGTGGCTCCTGCCGGGTCCAGGACGGTGACGTCGTGGCCGCGCAGCGCCAGCCGCACGGCGTCGCGCCCGGTGCCGCCCGCCGCGTCGAGCACCCGCTGGGGCCCGTCGAGGTGGCGGGTCAGGTTGGCCTCGGTCACCGCGTGGCGCCTGCGCTCCGCCGGGGTGTCCTGCCAGTCCCGCCGTGATTCCGGCAGGAATTCGACGCCTTGAACCGTCATGCGTCTGTTTCTACCGGGGCGTCAACGAATACTCACCGACTTCCACCCGGATGGCGCAACTGCGTCCCGTCGGTGGGAGGATGGGGTGTGGAGGTGGTGTCGTGAAAGGCGCCGAGCGGGACGACACCCCGGTTCTCATCACCGAGGCCCAGCCGTCGTACGAAGAGCAGTTCGCCGCGCGCAAGCGCAAGTACATGGTCATGATGGCGCTGCGCATCCCATGTCTGCTTCTCGCGGGCATTTTCCACGAGACGTGGTGGCTGGCACTGGGGTTCGTGGTGCTGTCGATCCCGCTGCCGTGGGTCGCGGTCCTCATCGCCAACGACCGGCCGCCGCGCCGGACCGAGGACGTCAACCGGTTCCAGCGGGACGAAGGCGCCATCGAGACGTCCGACCGTCACGTGATCGACGGCTGAGCGCCCACCCGGCCGACCGCGTCGGAGCCCGCCGCGACGCCTGCGAGCAGCGCGTCCCTCGGCGAGGCGCCGTTGAGCCACGCGGTGATCAGTCCCGCGTCGAACGCGTCGCCCGCACCGGTGGTGTCGACGCACGGCGCCGGGGGAGCGGTCACCGACTCCACTCCGTCGGGTGAGACCCAGGACGCGCCCAGCGGGCCGTCGGTCACCACGACCGCGCCCACCGTGCTCAGCAGGTCGCGGGCGTCGCCGGAGCCGGTCAGGTTCCACAGTTCCTCCCGGTTGGGCAGGAGCAGGTCGACGCCGCGCACCCACTGCAGGAACGCCGCCGGGTCGTCGATGAGGGCGGCTGCCTGCGGGTCCACCGAGGTCGTCAGTCCCGCGGCTCTGGCTGCGGCCAGCGCGTCGAGGCCCGCTTCGCGCGAGGACGCGTCGAGCAGGACGTAACCGGACAGGTGCAGGTGGCGCTTGCCGCTGAGGTCGAGGTCGGCCGTGCGCAGCCGGGCGTTGGCGCCCCGGTCGGGCAGCATGCTGCGCTGGCCGGAGTCGTCGACGAGCACCACGACGCAGCCGGTGGCGGCTTCGCGGTCGACGGTGAACTCGCAGCGCACACCCGCCGCCGTCAGGGTGGCCCGCACCTGCGCGCCCGCCGGGTCGTCGCCGATGTTGGACACCAGGGTGGTGTCACACCCCAGGAAGGCGAGCCAGGCCGCGGTGTTCGCCCCGGCGCCGCCCATGGTCAGCGAGATCCGCGCCCGGGTGTCGTCGCCGTGGGCGATCGGACCCGAGTGCCGCGCGACCACATCGAGCGCCGCGTCACCCACGACCACGACTGCCGGTCGAACCGCCATGCGTTTCCTCCTGCGTTAATGGGTCGCGCGATGATCGTGTCTACGGTAGAAAACCAGTCCCGCCATCCCGCCGCCGAACCCCTCGAGGAGGTCGGTTCATGCTGTCTGCCTCCTGGGCGCTGGCGGGCGCCGGGTTCCGCCGCTACGCCACCTACCGGCAGGCCACCGTCGCGGGCATCTTCACCAACTCGGTCTTCGGGTTCCTCCGCTGCTATGTGCTGCTGGCTGTCGCGGCGGGCACGGCTGCGGGCATCTCGGGGTACACCGGACCGCAACTGGCGAGCTACGTGTGGCTCGGCCAGGGGATGCTCGCCGTGGTCAACAGCTGGACGATGCTCGACCTCGCCGACCGGGTCCGCTCCGGCGACATCACCGCCGACCTGCTGCGGCCCATCGATCCACTGTGGACATACCTGTGCACCGACCTCGGCCGGGCCGGATTCGCCATGCTGACCCGTTTCGCCGCGCCGCTCGTCGTCGGCGCTCTCGCCTTCGAGCTCTACGTTCCCGAGCGCGCCGTCACCTATGCGCTGTTCGCCGTGTCGATCGTGCTCGCGGTGGTGGTCGGGTTCGCGTGTCGCTACTTGGTGGGACTGACCGCGTTCTGGCTGCTCGACATCCGGGGCGTATCGATGTTCTGGGTGTTCCTCTCGGGAGTGGGCAGTGGCCTGTACTTCCCGCTGACCCTGCTGCCGGACTGGCTCAGCACCTTCCTGTGGATCGGCACGCCGTTCCCGTCCCTGCTGCAGGGCCCGCTCGACATCGTGGTCGAACGCGGCGGCGCGGAGATCCTCGCCCTGCAGCTGTTCTGGGCGGTCCTGCTGCTCTGGGCGTGCCGGGTCGTGCAGTCCAGGGCGGTCGCGAAGCTGGTGATCCAAGGTGGGTAGGGCGGCGGTGTACGGCCACGTGCTTCGCGCGCAGATCCGCAGCCAGACGCAGTACCGGACGTCGTTCGCGGTCGAGGTCATCGGCAGCGTGGTGATCAACGGGCTCGACCTGGCCACGGTGTTCGTCCTGTTCTCGGTCGCGGGCAGCCTGGGCGGGTTCGGCGGCACGGAGGTCTTCCTGCTCACGACGCTGTCGGCGTGCGCCTTCGCGGTCGCCGACCTGGTCGTCGGCAACGCCGACAAGCTGCGCGACTACGTCCGCGCCGGCCTGTTCGACACGCTGCTGCTGCGCCCGCTCTCGGCCCTGTGGCAACTGCTCGCGGTCAACTTCGCACCCCGCCGGGTCGGCCGCGCGGTGCAAGGGCTCGTCCTCTACGTCGTGGCCTTGGCCATCGCCGACATCGACTGGGACCTCGCGCGGGCCGTGTACGCTGTCGGCGCGCCCGTCGCGGGCGCGGTGTTCTTCGGCAGCTTCTTCATCGCGGGCTCCACCGTGGCCTTCTGGTGGGTGGAGTCCGGCGAGATGGCGAACGCGTTCACCTACGGCGGCAGGGACTTCAGCGCCTATCCGTCCACAATGTACGGTGGCTGGTTCCGCACGGTCTTCGCGAGCGCCCTGGGATTCGGCTTTGTCGCCTACCTGCCCATGCTGGCACTGGTCGACCGCGCGGACCCGCTCGGCGCCCCGGATTGGCTGCGCTGGTGCTCGCCGGTCATCGCGCTGACCGCCGCCGGGCTCGCCGCCCTGTTCTGGCGCACGGGCGTCCGCCACTACCGGAGTACGGGGTCATGATCATCTCAGCGTCGGGTCTGCGCAAGGACTTCACGGTCAACCGCAAGATCGGCAGGCTGCGTCGAGAACGGCACGTCGTGTCCGCGGTGGACGGCGTCGACCTCACCGTGCGCAAGGGCGAGCTGCTCGGCTACATCGGGCCCAACGGCGCGGGGAAGTCCACGACGCTCAAGATGCTCACCGGTGTGCTGACGCCCAGCGCGGGGGAGGTGCGGGTGTGCGGGCTCGAACCGGTCGCCAAGCGCACCACGCTCGCCCGGCGCATCGGTGTCGTGTTCGGCCAGCGGTCCCAGCTGTGGTGGGACCTGCCACTGGCGGAGTCCTTCGAGCTGCTCCGGCACATCTACCAGGTTCCCGCCACCGACCACGCCGCCCGGCTCGCCCGATGCACCGACCTGCTGGGCCTGGCCGAGTTCGCCCGCACCCCGGTCCGCCAGTTGTCCCTGGGGCAGCGGATGCGCGGTGAGCTGACCGCGGCCCTGCTGCACGGCCCCGAGGTGCTGTTCCTCGACGAGCCGACGATCGGGCTCGACGTGCTCAGCAAGCAGGCCGTCCGCGAGTTCCTCGGCGAACTCGACCAGCGCGGCGACACCACCGTCGTGCTCACCACCCACGACCTCGCCGACATCGAGAAGCTCTGCAAGCGGCTCGTCGTGATCGACCACGGCCGGGTCGTCCACGACGGCGCCCTCGACGCCCTGCACACCCGCTACGGCTCGCGCCGGACCATCGTCGCCGACCTCGACGCCGACTGGCCCGCTGATGTCAGGTTGCCCGGCGCCTCGGTGGTGTCGGTCGAGGGCAGGCGGGTCACGCTGGAGCTGAACGGCACCACCGCGGGCGAGGTCGTCGCCGCGCTGGCCAAGGCCGTGCCGCTGCGCGACCTGTCCGTGCGGGAACCGCAGATCGAGGACGTGGTGGCGCGGCTCTACCGGCGGGACTGAGCCGACTCGACGGCCAACTCGACAGCAACCTCGGCCGCCACGCGAGTGTTGTCCGCGACCAGTTCGACGTTGGCGTTCAGGCTCGCGCCCTCGCTGGCGGTGTGGAAGTGCTCGAGCAGCACCGGGGTGACGTCCTTGCCGCGGATGTCGCGCTGCTTGAGCAGGTCCATGCCGTCCTGCAGCAGCCGGTCGTGCAGTTCGCGGTCGAGTTCGTGCTCCACTGGGATCGGGTTGACCAGCAGCACACCCGCGCCGCCGGGGACGTGCCTGCGGTGCGCGTCGATCACCGCGGCCGCGTCCGCGGGGGTGTCGACCCGCCACGGCACCGGGAAGGCCGAGACGCGCAGGTAGAACGCCGGGAAGGCGTCGGTGCGGTAGCCGAGGACGGGAACCGAGCGGGTCTCCAGGACCTCGACGGTCGCGGCGATGTCGAGCACCGACTTAACGCCGGAGCACACCACGACGACGGGTGTGGTGGACAGGACGTCCAGGTCGGCGGAGACGTCCCAGGCCGCCGCGCCGCGCGGGAGGGTGAGGTGGACGCCGCCGAGGCCGCCGGTCGCGAACACGCCGATGCCCGC
>NZ_JBOHGC010000322.1:0-33582 GCF_050699995.1 Actinokineospora sp.
GTGCGGGGGCGGCGAACAGGTCCTCGTCGTCGCGCGGGGGTTCCGGGCGGGTGCGGCGGGCGACTGCGGGCTTGGGATCGCCGTCCTCGTCGGTGGCGCTCGGGTCGCGCTGCAGGAACAGGCGGGCGACGCCGATCACGACGACCACGGCGGTGGTGATGCCCATCGTCGGGAAGTTGCTGGTCAGCGGCAGTGCCACGGACAGCAGCTTGCTCCCCTTGCCGGGCGTGTCCGCCCCCAACGCGAGGACCGCCCCGACCGCGGTCACGGCGAAGACCAGCGGTGGCTGCACCATCGGCCCGAACAGGTTGGCCCGCCGAACCAGGCAGACCGCCCCGACACAGCCCAGGACATAGGCGCCCTGGTAGATCTTGCCGAGGGTGTCCTGGATCTGCATATCGATCACAGCGGCCAACAGGGCCAGCCCGAACGCCAACAGCACAGCGCCCCACCACGGCAGTCCACGTGAACTGCCGAAGATCGGACGCTCGTCCCACGCGGGCTCGGCGTGGTCATCATCAAGATCGCTGCGGCGATCGCGAGTCGCGGTCACGTCGGTACACGTTAGTCCGTCGGTGTGGGGTCGCTGTCATCGTTCGCTCATTAGCGGCTCGGGGCGGCCCGACACGTACGCCGTTCGGCCCAATGGCAGTGGGCTGGAGGCCCGATCACGACCGGCCGGCTTGATGATCGTGTCGACGTGATCACAGTCCGATGTGAACTCGGGCCGGTCCGCACGAATCGATCGCCGAAGCCAGGCTGCCCACCACTGCGATCGAGCCGCTGCCCGTGATCGTTCGTGGCCGACTGGTCAGTCGAGCGGTAAGCCCTCGGGCACCTCGTGCCCGTTCACCACCGCTTCCTCGGTTCGGCGGATCGTGGGGATCGGCGTCGGGCTCGCGGAGGCGTCCGTCAGCGGGGTGATCGTGGTCCTGAACTGCTCCAGCGCGTCCAGTTCGCGCCTGCGGGCCGACAGGAAACGCTGGAGGTGGGTGCTGGACAGGTTGACCGCGTCGACCGCCATGCCCGCCGACCGGTGCGCGGAGGCGGCTCGGGCGCGGACCGTGGCGACGTCGTCGGCGATCGCTCGTTCGGTGGCGGCGAACAGGGCCGCGGAGGCGATCACGGCGAAGCCGGTGGGGCCGCACAGGAACACCCGGCGGTCCAGCAGCCAGCGCAGGAGGGTGGGGTCGGTGTCCAACGCGGCGACGACGGCGGCGTCCGAGGGGACGAACATGATCGTGCCGTAGATGGCGTCCGCCCACCGCTGGTAGCCCTTGCCCGCCAACTCGGCGGCGCGCGACCGAATGTTGCGGACGTGCACGCGCAGGGCGTCGAGGCGTTCCTCGGCGTCGTCGGTGTCGACGGCCTCGGCCCAGGTGGCGAGGCTCATCTTCGAGTCGACCGGGACCCGGCGCTCGTCGCCCACCAGCAGCAACAGGTCGGGACGGGCGGCGCCGCCACCCGCGACATCCGTCTGGACCGTGAAGTGGATGCCCTCGCGCAGACCTAAAGCGCGCGCGGTCTCCACGAGGACCTGCTCACCCAGTTCCCCGCGGCCGCTGATCGATGCGAACGCCACCTCGTAGCGCCGTAACGCAGCCTGGTGCGAGTCCGTCCGGCGCCGCTCCGCCTCGACTTCGGCACGTGCGGCGTCGGTTCGGCGGACGCTGTCGGAGTACAGCCGCCAGAACAGCATCGCGGCGGCGGCGAGCAGCAGGACGAGCACCGCGGCGACGGTGCCGAGCACGGCGGTCACGGGTGGGTCCTCTCCGGTGGGAAACGCGTGCAGGAAATCTTTACCCCATACCACCGACAGAACCAGCGTCGAACGAGCGTTCGACCGGCGTGGCTCCCCCGATCGGGGGCATCGGGGCTCTAACTTGGCTGGCATGCGGGTGCTGCACACCTCCGACTGGCATGTGGGCCGCACATTCCACGGCCGAGACCTGCTCGCCGAGCAGGAGACGGTGCTCACCGGCCTGGCCGACATCGTGACCGACGACCGGGTCGACGTGGTCGTGGTGTCCGGCGACCTCTACGACCGCGCCGTCCCCTCCGCCGAAGCCGCGGTCGTCTGCGCCCGCGCCCTGCGCCGGATCTCCGAGGCGGGCGCGCGAATCATCGTCACGCCGGGCAACCACGACTCCGGACCCCGGCTCGGCGCTTTCGGCGAGTTCACCGCGGCGGGCGGCCTCTACCTGCGCACCGCGGTCTCCGATCTCGACCGCCCCGTGGTGATCGACGACCAGCACGGCCCGGTCGCGTTCTACGGCATCCCCTACCTGGAACCGGAAGTCGCCCGCCAAGGCCTCGGGCTGCCCGGCCTGCGCACCCACGCCGACGTCCTCGGCGAAGCCATGCGACGAGTCCGGGACGATCTGGCCAGACGCCCCGGAACCCGTTCCATGGTCCTCGCGCACGCGTTCGTCACCGGCGGCGAGGTCAGCGACTCCGAGCGGACGATCGCGGTCGGCGGCGTGCCGCACGTGCCGGGCGGGGTGTTCAGCGGTGTCGACTACGCCGCCCTCGGCCACCTGCACGGCCCGCAAACGCTTGCGAACCACCTGCGCTACTCCGGCAGCCCCATGGCGTACTCGTTTTCCGAGGCCCGCCACCACAAGTCGGTCTGGCTGGTCGACCTGCACCAAGACGGCCTGGCCGCCGTCGAACGCCGCACCCTGCCGGTCCCACGCGAGCTGGCCGTGATCAGCGGCGAACTGGCCGATGTCCTGGTGGACCCGGCGAACAACGTCCACGAGGACAAGTTCCTCTCCGTCGAACTGACCGACCAGGTCCGCCCTCTCGACGCCATGCGCAGGCTGCAGGCCCGCTTCCCGCACGCCGTGCACCTCGAATGGCGGCCCGCGGGCGGCCACCAGCGCCCCCAGCGCTACCCGGAGCTGTCGCAGCGCCGCGACGACGCCGAGGTCGCCTGCTGCTTCGTCACCGACACCAGAGGCGCCGAGCCCACCGAGACCGAGCGCGGACTGCTGCGCGAGGCGCTGGCCGCCGTCGCCGGGAAGGAGCCGGAGTGAGGCTGCACCGGCTGGAAGTCACCGCGTTCGGCCCCTACCCCGGACATGAGGTCGTCGACTTCGACGTGCTCGGCGCCGACGGCCTGTTCCTGCTCCACGGCGACACCGGCGCGGGCAAGACGACACTGCTCGACGCGGTCGCGTTCGCGCTCTTCGGCGCTGTCCCCGGTGTGCGTGACCAGGCCAAGCGCTTGCGCTGCGACAACGCCGACCCGGACGTGCACACCGAGGTCGTGCTGGAGCTGACCGTGCAGTCGCACCGGATGCGCATCGTCCGCAGCCCTGAGTACCTGCGGCCGAAGCGGCGCGGCGGCGGGATGACCAAGCAGCAGGCGCGGGCCGTGCTCACCTGGGTTTTCGCCTCGCCGAGCGGCTATCCGGCCGAAGGCGTGTCCCGGATCGACGAGGTCGCACGCACGGTCCAGGGGTTGCTGGGGATGACCAAGGACCAGTTCTTCCAGGTCGTCCTGCTGCCGCAGAACGACTTCGCGACTTTCCTGCGCGCCGACACCGGCGAGCGGGAGAAGCTGCTGGAGAAGCTGTTCGGCACCGAGCACTTCCAGCGCGTCGAGGATTGGTTCAAGGACCACCGCGCCCAGCGCCGCCGTGAGCTCGACGCCGCGAGCGTGTCGGTGGACGCGCTGGTCGCCCGCATCGCCCAGGAATCCGGCGACGAGCCCGAGGAAGCGAACGAGCAGTGGCTGTCGGGGCTGACCGCCGCGCTCGCGACGGCGACCGACGAAGCCCTTGCCGCGCAACAGGAAGCCAACCGGCAGCGCGAGCTTGCCGACGAGGTTCTCGCGGAGGGGCGCGCCGCCGCCGAGCGGGTGGGCCAGGTTCGGGAAGCGACCGACGCGCTGGCCGAGCTGGCTCGCGACGACCGTGCGGCCTGGCGGGCAGAGCTGGCGGCCGCTCGCCGCGCGGTGCCGGTTGTGGCCGTCGCCGACGAGCTGCGCCGGGCGGAGAACGCGGCGACCACGGATGAGCGCACGGAACGCCGATACGTTGGTGCGGCGGAGGAACTCGGATATACGGGCACCGACGCGCGGGCCGACGCGACGAAGCTCCGCGAGGAGGCGGGCGCTCTCACCGGGCTGGTCGCGGAGTCCGACCGGCAACGCGAAGACCAGGCCCGCATCGCCCAACTCGACGACCTTCTCGACGCGGCTGAACACGAATCCGCCACCCTCGCGGACCGCGTCGCGGAACTGCCTGTCCAGATCACCGAAACCCGCGGATGCCTCGCCGAGGCGGCGCGGGCGCGAGCGAGCCTCGACGGCCTCAAGGCCCGCCGGGGCGAGACGGCCACCGCGGTCCGACACGCGAAAGCCTTGCCCACGGCGGAATCGGACCTGGCCGCGGCAGCCAACGCGAACGCCAAGGCCGTCGAGGACCACCAGAACGCACGCGAGCACCTCCTGGATCTGCGGCAGCGCAGGCTCGACGGGATGGCCGCCGAACTCGCCGCGAGCCTGGCACCGGGGGAGTCATGCCCGGTGTGCGGATCGGCGGAGCACCCGATGCCCGCCCATGCGGTCGGGCCGCTGGTCACCGCGGACGACGAGCGGGCCGCGCAGGCCGAGGAACAGCGCAGGTTGAAGGCGCGGGAGAACGTTGCCGCCGCGTTCAAGCAGGCACAGCATGTCGTCGACGGACTCCGTGAGCGCCTCACCGGCTGGAGCGATCCGGAAGCCGACGACGCGCGAGCCATGGCCGAGTTGGACAAGGCTGTGGCCCTGGCAGGCCGCCACGACCGGATCAGCCGGACGCTGCTCGACCTTGAGGCCGAAGCCGAGCGCGTCCGGTCGAGAATCGCCACACTGCAACAGGAAACCGTGGCGCGCGGCACCGAACGCACCGCGCTCGTAGCCGCCGTGGAGGAACGTGGCCTCCGGCTCGACATCGCCAGGGGAAGCTTCCCGAGCGTGGCCGACCGCAGGCGACACGTCGCCGACCTGGCCCAGGCGCTCGACGCGTTGTCCGATGCACGCGCCCACGCCGCGACAGCGCGCACGCGGGTGGCCGAGCAACGCGAGATTCTTGTCGACGCGGTGGCCAAGGCGGGCTTCGTCGACGTGACCGAAGCGTTGGACGCTGCGCGCGCCGAGAACGTCATCGCCAAGCTGGCGCACCAGATCGGCGAGGCGGACCAGCAGGAAGCCAGATTCCGCGGCGTTCTGGACGATCTGGCCGCCACCGATCCCACCGAGGAAGTCGATCTCGACACGCTGCTTGTCCAGGCGCGAACCGCCCGTGAGGACGCGGAGAACGCCGTGGCATCAGCACAAACAGCTGCCCGCCGGGCTGACCAGGTGGCGAAGCTGGCGGACCGTCTGCGCGCGGTGTGGGCTGACCTGGCGCCGATGCGTGCGGAGTTCGAGGAGCTGGACGCGTTGACCGATGTGGTCAACGGGCGCGGGCAGAACACCAGTCGGATGTCGTTGCGGTCGTACGTGTTGGCGGCGCGGCTGGCTGAGGTCGCCGTGGCGGCGAGTGAGCGGCTGCGGCGGATGACTCAGGGGCGGTTCTCGTTCGTGCACAGCGATGCGGCTGGATCGCATGGGAAGCGCGGCGGGTTGGGGCTCGACGTGCTTGACGACTTCTCCGGGCAGACCCGGTCCACGAAGACCCTGTCCGGTGGGGAGTCCTTTGTGGCCTCATTGTCGTTGGCGCTCGGGCTGGCCGACGTGGTGGCCGCGGAGACTGGTGGGGCGCTGCTGGACACGCTGTTCGTTGATGAGGGCTTTGGGATGCTTGACGCGCCCACGCTTGATGACGTGATGGGGATATTGGACGAGCTTCGGGCTGGTGGGCGGGTAGTGGGGTTGGTGTCGCATGTGGAGGAGTTGCGGCAGCGGATTCCTGTGCGGTTGCGGGTTCGGAAGTCTCGTAGTGGTTCCACGTTGGAGATGACTGCCTAGCAGGCTCGGCGCCGGCTCGTGATGCCTGCTTGTGTGTCTACTGTGGACTTTGTGCCTTGGTGGCTGTTGCCGTCGCCGTGGCGGCACGCCAGAGGTGCATGCCGGCGTAGGAGCGCCAGGGTTGCCAGGCTCGGGCGTGGTCGGACAGGGCCTCGGCGGTGGGTGGCAGGCCTAGGGCCGCGGCGCCGTTGCGTTGGGCTATGTCTTGTGGCAGCAGGACATCCGGGTCGCCGAGTAGGCGCATCGTCACGTAGCCCGCGGTCCACGGGCCGATTCCGGTGAACGTTCGCAATCGGGCCTGCAGGGTGTCGGCGTCGACGCCGACGTGGAGGTCCAAGTCGCCCGCCGCGATCGCCTCGCATACCGCGCGCAGTGTCTGGGTTCGTCTCGTCGGGCCTGCCAGTACGTCGCCCGCGTGTTCGGCGATGGCTTCGGCCGTGGGGAACAGGGTCGTCAGGTCGCCGTCCGGTGTGGCGAGTCGTTCGCCGAGGGCGTCGGTCAGGCGCTGTGCCGCGGCGCGTGCGGTGGCGATGCTGACTTGTTGGCCAAGAAGGGCTCGCACCACCGTCTCCACGCCGTCGACGCTGCCGGGGACTCGGATGCCCGGGGTGCGCGCCACCGAATCGGCCAGGGCCGGGTCGGCCGCGAGGACCTCGTCGATGGCCAGGGGGTCGGCGTCCAGGTCCAGGAGCCTGCGCAGTCGGGCGACAGCCGAGCCGAGGTCGCGCATGTCCGTCAGGCGCAGCGTGCACTCGACGTGCCCGTTCCCGTTGCGCATCGACGCCGTGGCCGGGCCGTTGGCCAGGCGCAAGGTGCGTGAATAGCTGTCGGCCGAAGCGGTTTCCAGGCCTGGGATCGCCCGTGCGGCAAGGAAACCGAGCACACCCGCCGCGTCGAACGGTTCGCGGACGGCCAGGCGCAGGGTGACCCGGCCCGGGGTGGGCTGGGTGCGGCGAGCGGACCGCTTCGCCGCCATGCGTAGTTGGGTCGGTGTCGTGGCGAAGACGGTGCGGATGGTGTCGTTGAACTGCCGGACGCTGGCGAAGCCCGCGGCGAACGCGATGTCGGCCACCGACAGGGCCGTCGTCTCGATAAGCAGCCGCGCCGAGTGGGCGCGGTGCGCCCTGGCCAGTGCCAGGGGGCCCGCACCGAGTTCGGTGGTCAGCACGCGGGTCAGGTGTCGCTCGGAGTAGCCCAGCCTGCGGGCCAGGCCGGTGACCCCATCGCGCTCGACGACGCCGTCGGAGATCAGCCGCATCGCCCGGCCGGCCAGGTCGGCGCGCAGATTCCACTCGGGCGAGCCGGGCACCGCGTCGGGCAGACAGCGGCGGCAAGCGCGGTAGCCGGCGATCTGCGCGGCGGCCGCGGTGGCGAAGAATTCGACATTGCGCCGCTTCGGTGTCGACGCCGGGCAGGAGGGCCTGCAGTAGATCCCGGTCGTGCGGACGGCGAGGATGAACTGGCCGTCGAACCGCGAGTCGCGGGCGGCGACGGCGCGGTACCGCTGTTCTGGATCTTTCAGCACCAGACCATGTTGCCGGCGCCGCCGGGAACCGTCTGGCAGAAATCAGACACGTCGATGCCCCGCGAGAACCAAAGCGGGGACCTGCGTGCCGGCAGGTCCCCGCTTTGTTGTCGATCAGGTGTTACGAAACAGCCTGGATCACGACGTCACCGGCACCGACGAGAACGTTCGCGTCAGTGCGCACCTCGACGCTGCCGAGGAGCACGCGGTCGGCGGCGGGCGCCGCGTTGGCGGTCACCGTGGCCGGAGCGGTCCACTCGCCACCCGCGGCGCGGGCGGCGTTGGCGTCGGTCACCGCGATGGCGCCGAACGCCGGGTTCGCGAACACGTCCAGGTAGCTGAACGTGGTCGTGCCCGCGGGAACCGCGTAGCCCTGCACGAGGACGACCCACTGACCGGCGGCCGGGTTGGTGACCCGGACCTCTTCCTCGGAGTCACCGTCGGCCGACTGGCCGGCGAGAACACAGGAACCGCTGGTGCAGTTGAGCAGGAAGAGGTCGAGGTCGGCGCCCGCGTCGGACGTGGAGCCGATCTTGACCCGCAGCGAGGTCGATCCCGGCGTGACCGTGATCGGGTACTGCTGCTCCTCCTGGTCGGCGATGCTCGGCGTCGCCTGCTTGGCGCTGCCCAGCGAGGTGCCCACCGCGCGGCCGTTGAACGCCCCGAGGAGGTTCTTCAGCGTGTACGAGCGGTCGATCGCGACACCGGTGGTGGCGGTCGGGATCACGTCCGGGCTGGGCGTGACCGACGCGCCGAGGACGGACGCGGTCAGGGTGAACGGGGCGGAGGCGGCGTCGGAGGTACGACGAGCCTCGACCACGACCTCCCAGACACCGGCCTGCGGGTTGGCCATCGAGCGGCTGGTGGGGCTGCCCGCCGCACAGCTGCCGCCCGGGACGACCGGCGGGTTGTAGCAGCTCAGCGAAGAGTTGGCCTCGCTGCCGACGCCGTACGGGTGGAAGCGCAGGAAGCGGATCTGGCCCGCGCCCGCGGTGGTGCCGCCGCCCTGCAGGTCGACCTTGAAGGCGGGGGTGCCGGGCGCGACGTTGAAGAAGAAGCTCTTCGACTCGTTGCGTCCGAGCTGCCCGCCCTTGGTCACGGTGAAGTTGTTCTCCGCGGTGAACTGCTCGGCCGCGACGACCGCGTTCATCGTCTGCAGCTCGATACCCGACGTCATCGGGCTGTCCAGGTTCAGGATCGCCGAGTGCAAGCCGGTGGAGGTCGGCTTGATGTTGACCTTGAACTTGACCGCGCTGTTCTTGGGCAGCGTGACCGAGTTCGCCGACGTGAACGTGCCGTCGTTGCCGTTCCACTTCACCTTGTAGGTGACCGGGGAGTCCGGGCCGGTGGTGCGGGTGAGGGTGTACTCGCGGGTGTAGCTGTCACCCACCTTGACGCCCTCACGGTCGTTGATGCCGACGCCGACGCCCGGGGTCTTGAGGAACTGCGACAGGGCCGTGCGAACCGGGACGGCGGTAGTGATGTCCGTGCGGCTCGGGTTGGACTTGAGGACGTTCCATGCCCGGATCGTGTCGATCAGGCCGGTGCCCTGCTCGTAGGCGCCCAGGTTGCTCAGGTGGCGCGCCGACGACTGGAAGGCGGTGCGGATCTGGTCGGCCTTGTGCGAGATGCCCTTGGCCTTGGCCGCGCTCACCAGCAGCGCGGCGGAACCGGCTGCCTGCGGGGAGGCCATCGACGTGCCGTTGAACTGCGCGTAGCCAGGGGGCAGGAAGTAGGTGCCCGCGACCGGCTGGCCGTTCTGCCACGTCGGCACGGTGGAGATCGCCGAGCCGGGCGCGACGATGTTCGGCTTGAAGCCGCCGTGCTCAGCCGGGCCGCGCGAGGAGAAGCCGTGCAGCGACTCGGCGACACCGAGGTCGGACCCGTAGTTGCTCTGCCAGGTCGCCTTGGTGATGTACGAGCCGACGGAGAGGACCTTGGAGGCGACCGACGGGTCGCCGACGGTGTTCGAGCCCGCGCCGGAGTTGCCCGCGGAGATGAACATCTGCACGTTGTACGTGTCGATGATGCGGTCGTAGAGCTCGGCGCGGGCGTTGTTGCCGTCGTTGAGCGCCGGAAGGCCGCCGACCGACATGTTGATCACGTCGACCTTGGCGTCGCGGGCCGCGTAGATCATCGACTCGATCAGCGCGGTGTTGGTGCAGCCGCTGACGAAGAGGCAGACCCGCAGCGAGACGAGCTTGGCGCCGGGGGCGGCGCCGTTCATCGTGCCGCCGAAGAGGCGGTTGCCCGCGACGATGCCCGCGACGTGCGAGCCGTGCGCGCCGGAGACGATGCCGATGTTGACGGCGTCGTTGGCGGGGTTGGTCTGCACGACGAACTTCATCGACTCGCGCACCGCGGTGGCCGGGTTGTCCGTGCCGAAGGTGCCGATGTCGTACTTGACCTTGTAGTCGGTCATCGCGGCGTTGTTCGCGAAGGACTTGTCCTGGTCGGCGTCGACCCAGACGGTCCCGGTGGCCGGGTTCCAGGCCACACCGAACTTGCCGTTGCTGCCCGCCGGGTTGCCGTCGCGGTTGACGTCGCTGCCGACCTCGCCGCCCAGGCGCGCGTCGCGCTCGTTGAACTCGGCGAAGCGGACCTCGGCCTCAGCCGGGAGACCCACGCTCGCGCCGGTGACCTTGTTGGTCATCAGCAGCCAGGTCGGGTCGTTGTCGGCGTTGACGCCGTTGACGAACTTCGGGTCCGTCGAGGTGACCCAGTCGGTGATCTTGCGCTCACCGGTGCTGGTGGTGTTCAGCGACGCGTGGTCGAGGTCCACACCGCTGTCCACGATCGCCACGGTCGTGCCGCGGCCGTCCCAGGTGGGGTGCTCGTTGACGAACTGGGCCGCGTTGGTGTCCGTGGTCGGCATGTACGGGTTGGCCAGCGGCGTCGAGGGCCCGGGGGCGGGCTGCGGCGTCGGGTCCACGTAGCCGGTCGGCCGCGGGTCGGGAAGCGGAGTGTTCTCCTCGAGGTCCAGGGCGCGGACGCCGGACAGCTCGGCGATCTTCTTCACCTGGTCCGTGGCGATCTCGGCCCGAACGTAGCCGAGCTCGTCGGCGCGGTAGTCGACCTTCACGCCCGCCTGCTCAAGCTGGTGGACCTTGCCCGCGCCGTCGCCCTTCTTGGTGGCGATCAGGACGGTGACGGTCTTCTTGCCCTCGCGCTCGGCGGTGGCGAGCAGTTCCTGGTCGTGCTTGTCGAGACCCGCGGGGGCCTCGTCGGCCGGACCCTGGGGGGTCGGGGCCGCGCCGGCACTCGGGACAGTGGCCAGCATGGTGCCAACGACCGCGGTCGCGGCCGCCAAGCCGAGGGCGATCCGGCCACGCCGGCGCCATTCGGGTTGAATCATCCGACTTCCTTCTTCCTCAGCAGGGTGAGCTGGGTGGCGCCTGGCACTCCGGTAGGCGGAGGACAGCAGGGCGCTCACGGAGTGTTGTTGAGGCCCCCCGCCCTGACTAGCGTCCATCTGGGCTAATCCTCACCAATCAGGGTGGACACAATGCACAGGCTGTGCGTCTATCGCTGGTTGTAGTCACTCTGTTACCCAGCCAATAGCCTCTGACGTGCGTACATATGTCCTACGACACTCACCACTGAGTAACTGACTGAGGTGCGAAGTGTTCGTAACTATTTGGTGCACGGGCGGCGGCGGGGATCTCCCCGAATGGTGTCCGTAGACTGCCGGGCGTGAGTTTGACCCTCGGGATCGTCGGCCTGCCCAACGTCGGCAAGTCCACCCTTTTCAACGCCCTGACGAACAACGACGTGCTCGCCGCGAACTACCCGTTCGCGACCATCGAGCCCAACGTCGGCATCGTCGCCCTGCCCGACCCTCGCCTGGGGAAGCTGGCGGAGATCTTCGGCAGCGAGCGCATCGTGCCCGCGGTGGTGTCGTTCGTCGACATCGCGGGCATCGTGAAGGGCGCGTCGGAGGGAGCGGGGCTGGGCAACAAGTTCCTCGCGAACATCCGTGAGGCCAACGCGATCTGCCAGGTCATCCGCGTGTTCGACGACCCCGATGTGGTGCACGTCGACGGCAAGGTCGACCCGCTGTCGGACATCGAGACGATCAACACCGAGCTGATCCTCGCCGACCTGCAGACCCTCGACAAGGCGGTCGTGCGGCTGGAGAAGGAGGCCCGCGTCCGCAAGGAGGCGCGTCCCGCGGCCGAGGCCGCGCTCAAGGCCAAGGAAATCCTCGACGGCGGCCGCACCCTGTTCGCCGCGCAGTCCGAAGTGGACATCTCACTGCTGCGTGAGCTGAGCCTGCTCACCACCAAGCCGTTCCTGTACGTGTTCAACGCCGACGAGGGCGTCCTGATGGACACCGCCCGCCGCGAGGAGCTGACCAAGCTGGTCGCCCCCGCCGACGCGGTGTTCCTCGACGCGAAGGTCGAGGCGGAACTGCTGGAACTCGACGACGAGTCCACTTTGGAGCTGCTGGAGTCGGTCGGCCAGACCGAACCCGGCCTCAACGCCCTGGCGCGGGCGGGTTTCCACACCCTGGGCCTGCAGACCTACCTGACGGCGGGCCCGAAAGAGTCCCGAGCCTGGACGGTCCCCCAGGGTGCCACGGCCCCCCAGGCGGCGGGTGTCATCCACACCGACTTCGAGCGGGGTTTCATCAAGGCCGAGGTTGTCTCGTTCGCCGACCTGGTCGAGACGGGTTCGATGGCGGCGGCGAAGGCGGCGGGCAAGGTCCGCATCGAGGGCAAGGACTACACCATGGTCGACGGCGACGTGGTCGAGTTCCGCTTCAACGTCTGAGACGCGCTCCAAGCCTCACTGTGCTTACTCCGCCGGCTTGAACCATCGAAGTCGCAGTTCATACAGGTGGTAGGCGGTGTCGGCGAGGATCGTCAGCAGCGCGTCGACCTGTTCGACGGTGAGGTCTTCGCGCACGATGGCCGCCGCCACCTTGGGTGCTTTCGCCCCGAGCGCGGCGAGCACCTTGGCCACGTCGGTGTCCTCCAGCCCGATCACCCGGCGCCACCGTGGACGCTGGCCCGGGCGGGCCAACGTGTGCTCGGCTGCGGCCGGTGTCGGGCCGAAGCAGTAGGTCAGGCAGGCAGTGCACCGAACGTGGGTGCGCGGCGGATCGGGTATCGGGGGCGGTGGGGGCGTTGTCATCCACCGCCACGTCAAGTCGCGGTGGGTCACGCCGCCCTCGTGGTGGTGCTCGAAAGGCGCGGCGCGGCTTCGGCAAGGACAGCGGCGATGGCCTGCGCTGCGGCTGTGCCGAAGTAGGCGAGGACGGCGGTCACGGTCTCAGCGTGGGCTGGTCTGGGCTGTGGCGGAAGCGCGGATCACGGGGCATCCGGGAGCAGGGCGGGGCAGATCGACAACCACTGACGCTCTGGGTTGATCCGGCTACCCTTGGCGGGTGCCCGAGGCCAACGCCCAGCGCCGCGCCGCCCGTGAACGCACCCACTCGCGGCGGGTGCCTGGTGAGCCGATGAGCAGGGCCGAACTGGCCGAGGCGGTCAACAACTGGCTGTGGGACAACACGCGCAAACGCTTCGACCTCGACGCGCGTGCCGTGGCGCGGTGGGAACGGGGAGCGGTGCGCCGGCCCGGCGCGCACTATCGGGCGGCGCTGCGGCACGTGCTCGGCGCGGCGGATGACGCGGCGCTCGGGTTCCATCGCGCAACCTCGCCCGCGAGAACGGGCAAGGTCGTGTCAGCGAGACTGTGCGCTGACCGGGTGATGCCGGGTTGCGTCGAACTCGGGGGCAGCCCATCGGAGTTCGCGGCCCAACTGGCGTTGGAAACGCCCGTCCCCGCGCGGCTTGGAAACACCGAGGTCGCCCAGGTTCGCGCCGCGACAGCGGCGTTGGCCACGTCGGAGAACTTGTTTGGCGGCGGTATGTCCAGTGAGGCCGCGGCGGCGCAACTGCGCTGGGCGACTCGCCTCCTCGACGCACAGGCACCGGCTCGCGTACGGGCAGCGTTGCTGGAAGCCGTGGGCAATCTTGCCGGAGTCGTCGCGTTCTCCGCCTTCGACGTCGGCGACCAACTCGCCGCCGCGCGCTGCTTCCCCTTGGCCCTGTGGTGCGCCGACGAGAGCGGCTCGTGGGAGCTGCGGGCCGCGACCCTCGCCGACATGGCCAGACAGGCGCTACACCTGGGGCGGGCCGACGATGCGCTGTCGCTGGTCGAGTTCGCCCAGGTCCGCGCAGACCGACTTACCTCCACCACCAGGGCGATGCTGGCGACCGTGCGAGCCAGAACGCTGGCCGCTCTTGATCGGCCGACGGAAGCGCTGGCTGAGATGGCGCGCGCCGACTCGTACTTTACCGACAGCGACCCGGCGCAGGCCCCACCCTGGATGACCTACTACGACCAGGCCGAGCACCTGGGCAGCAGCGCGCGCGTGTTCGTGCCGCTGGCGCTCGTCCAGGGGAAACCGGGGGAGGCCGCAGCGAGGCTGACGGCCGCGATCGATCTGCACAGCGACCACTACCCGCGCTCCCGTGCCTTCTCCCGCACGCGGTTGGCGACGCTCACGATGAGCGTCGGCGACCCGTGCGAGGCTGCCGCGATCGGGCGGATCGCGATTACTGAGACGGCGGGGCTGCACTCCGACCGTGTGAGAAGCGAGCTGCGCGCCCTCCATCGGGCTGCGGTCGATCACGGGTCGATCCCCGGGGTGGCCGACCTGGCGCACGACTTGGCGCGCGCCACGACCGTGGCGAGGCAATGAACGGGCCGCTGTACGACGTCCTCACGGCAGCGGGCGAAATAGCTGGGATCGACACGGCCGGGGCGGCGCTCATCCGCGATGGCGGCAACGTGATCTACCGGCTGGCTGGCGGGGTGGTGGCCAGGATTGGCCGCGAGGGCGGCGAGCACGCGGCCGCAACCGGCGTGCACGCGGCCCGATGGCTGGCCGCGCACGACGTGCGTGTCGTGACGCCGCTGCCCGGTCTCGACCAACCCACAGTCGTGGACAGGTGGCCAGTCACCTGGTGGGTCCAGCTTGCCGCGCACCGTCACGCCACACCCGACGAATTGGGAGCGACCCTGCGCCAAGTGCACTCCGTGGACCCGGCCACCCCGAACTGTGCGGACGAACTGGACCCGTTCGACGGGATCACGTACCGAATCGCGAACGCACCCCAGTTGGCCGCCGAGGACCACCACTGGCTGACCGAGCACCTTTCGCTGCTCCGCGCCGACTATGCCGCCCTACCGCCAGGTCTATCGCGCCGGATGATCCACGGCGATGCCTGGCAGGGCAACGTCGTCGTCCCCGACGGAGGCGAGCCGACCGTGCTCGACCTTGACCACGCCAGCCTCGGCCCACCGGAATGGGATCTCGTGCCCCTGGCCGTCGATCACACCGACTTCGCCCGCATCTCAGCGGCGGACTACCAGTCCTTTGTCGACGCCTATGGCCACGACGTCACGACGTGGCCGGGATACCGCACGCTTGCGGCGATCCGCGAACTGGGCTGGACCGCCTTCGCCCTCAGCAAGGCTGGTGCCTGCCGCGCGGCGGCGACAGAAGCCCACCACCGGATCGCCTGCCTGCGGGGGCAGGTTCCCCGGCCGTGGACATGGGCAGCGTTGTGATCCAGCGTGGCGACGATCGGAGGCAGGATGCTGCACGAATGGATCAACGCAAGCTGTGGATCAGTGGTCGCCGCCTGAGGTGAGCGTGTCCAGGTCGATGATGATCTCGAACGGCACCGGTCGCCGTAGCGACCGCCGGAAGATGCCCGCAGGCGCGTACATCCCCGTCGGGGGATCCAGTTCGTAGACATGGACGACAGGCGCACCGCCCTCGTCCTCGATGCACCAGTAGTGCTGAATGCCCGCCTCCGCGTATTTCCGCAGCTTGACCGTTCGGTCGCGGTGCGCGGATTCAGGCGAAACGACCTCCACCACGAGTACGACCTGTTCGGGAGCGAACCAGGTGCGGTTTGGATCGTAGGTCGCCGTCGTCGCCACCAGATCGGGTTCGGGGCGGTTCCGCGCATCGAGGCGGATGGTCATCTCCCGCTCGACCTCGATATTGTCCGGCGCTTGTGCCATCAGCGTCGTGGTCAAGAAGGTGACGAGTCGGCCATGCCAGGACCGCTGTGGCGACATCATGAAGACAAGAGCTCCATCGATCAGTTCGGTGTGGCGCGGCGCCTCCGGCAGGCGGTCCAAATCCTCCGCGAACCAGCCTTCCTCGCGTGGAGGGTGCATCCAGTCGGGTAGCGCGGTCATGTCTCAACGGTAGCGACTCGGGCTGGTCCGGGCCACGAAGACGCCTTGGTGGCCCGGTCTCGAAACGAAACCTTGCCCGAGCGACGATCGAGTTCCGCTTCACCATCAATATCGGCCGCCGGTGTGTCCGTGCCCAAGTTGTCGGCTGAGACCGGCGAGGGAGGTGCCCGGCTTCGTGTGCTGTCACATGCGGGCCGGGAGCCCTGTGGCCAAACTTCTGTTGCCCCACAGCTGGATTCGGACATCGCCTAGCTTGTCGCTGGAGCACGTCGGCAGTCGGTGGGCTTGCAGGCTCAGATTCCGACGACCGTCAGCATGTCTTCGAGGCCGATGAAGTCGCTTTGGTTGCGGGTATAGAGAGGTAGTCCCCGCGCCGAGGCGATCGCGGCGATCATCAGATCCATGCGCCGCGGTCGCGGGTCGCGGTTGGCCAACATGGTCAGGGCGACCAGCGTCCCGTATCTGGTCGCCGCGTCGCCGTCGAACGGCAGCGGGTCGAACTCGGTGATCGCGGCGCCCAGTAGTTCGGTGCGGGCCGCTCGGATCACTGGGTTCTTGGCCATAGCGATGCCTTGGTGCAGTTCGGCCATGGTCACCGCGGTGATCTCCGGTGTCATCGGCAGCAGCGCAGCATCGAGCGTCGCGAGGTCGATGTAAGTACAGGTGTCCAGCACACCCGATTTTGGGCGGTCAGTCACGAGGGCGATCCCAAGGATCGTCCTCGCCGACCCGGTCTTCGGACCCGAAGAAGGCATCGGCTTCGTCCCGCATCCGCGCGTGATCCACACGAGGCAGCCTGCGGTGACGTTCGACCAGTTCCTCCGCGCTCAGCCGGCGCCTGGGATTCAGCGGTCGAAGTTCGGCCACCTCCACGCCGTTGCGGGTCACATGAAACGTCTCGCCTGCTTCGACCGCGTCCATGACAGCGGCGGAGCTGTTGCGGAACTCCCGTTGACTGATGACCTTCACACCGCAAGAGTGTAGCGCGCCGTAGCGCATGACGCCACGGCGAGGTCGGGCCGCCAATCCTTCTCTCCCCGGGCACCCGTGCGTCGAGCAGGCGTCGCACTGGACGTTGGGTGTGGACACCGTGGGCCGCATCGAACGCGGCGAGCGACGCACCACCCGCCCGGCCACCGAATCCGCGATCTTCGGCCGCGGGTCGCCGCACTCCAGCGCGTGGATCAGGTTGTCCGCCAAGTCGACGCTGAACACGCCCTCCGCTCGTCCGCTGCTTGACAACAACGGTAATGTAGGTACGTAGCTACATGGAGGGTGGTTGTCATGGCGGTCATCACTGCGCGCGAATTCAACCAGGACGTCAGCGCCGCCAAACGGGCAGCTTCGAGCGAGCCCGTCGTGATCACGGATCGTGGCGAGCCGTCCCATGTGCTGCTGTCGATCGAAGAGTATCGACGACTCGTGGCCGACGAGCGAAGCATCGTCGACTGGCTGAGCATGGAAGACGATGACATCGACTTCGAGCCGGAGCGGTTGGACGTCACGTTGAAGGCCGCGGACCTGTGAGCTTTCTGCTCGACACGAATGTCGTCAGCGAGCTGCGCAAATCTGAGCGTGTGGCGGATCCAGCTGTTCGATCATGGGCACGATCGCAGCGCACCAGTGAGCTATGGATCAGCGTCATCACCGTCATGGAGATCGAAATCGGAATCGCTCGGCTGGAGAGGCGTGATCCCACGAGCGGCAAGAAGCTGCGTGCTTGGCTGGAGAATGATGTGCTGGAAGGGTTCTCGGGGAGAATCCTGCCAGTGGATATGGGCGTCGCACGGCGTGCCGCCGCACTGCATGTCCCCGATCCACGGCCGGAACGGGACACCTTGATCGCGGCAACCGCGCTGGAGCACAACCTCATCGTGGCCACCCGAAATGTCGCCGACTTCTCGGTCGTGGGTGGCGACATCGTCAATCCTTGGTCGGCCACCTGACCTTGTGCCACACCGCTCTGCTGGAGTCCGCGGCCCATCGCCCGCGGACCGGGGTGATGGGCAGGACGCCTACGCGTCCGTGCACGAGAAGGCGGCCGTGCTCCTGCAATCGGTCGTGCGGAACCACGCGCTGATCGACGGAAACAAGCACTTGTCCTGGATCCTGTCAGTGGGTGATAAGCCGTGGGAGCGACGACGCTGACCACAGGCGAGACTAGCCCGAGCCGCCGAACTGTTCGTTGTACACCGACTCCATCAGGGCGTCGGTCGCGTCCTGTGCCGCCTGTTGTGCGGCCAAGGCTGCTTGTTGCGCCGCCAGCATCGCCGCTCGTATCTGCTGGAGTCTCGCTCGCGCCCGGGCTCGCGCCTGGATCGCGGGAAGCGTCGTGAGGGCTGCCACCAGCGTCTGCGGATCCATGAACTCCGTGAGATGGGCCTGCAGTTCGGGCGGTAGATCGGCCAGCCCAATCGGGTTACTTATTTCGTCACCCTTCCCCGATGTACTGCGCCGCCATCGACAGCAGGTATTCGACTCGCGCGTTCACGGCTTCGACTTCCTGCCGCAGCGCTTCGATTTGCTTCGAAGAAGGCCATGACGGCGTCGTAGTCGGTGTCGTCGGTGGATTGGGTCAGCGATCCCAGGTCCTCCACGCCCCAGTGCTCACGCAGCTGTTGCTGGACGTCCGGGTCGAGCTCTTCCAGGGAGGTGGTCATCCTCCGAGGGTCTGCTTCCGATACCCGGGACGCGAGGTCCGAAGGGGCGGCCATCGGGGCCGTGGGGGCGTTCGTCCTTCAGCCCTTAGCCTCCGGAGCACTCGATCGTTGATTCCATTTCACCCGATCCAGCTACTTTGCTCGACGCACGGAAACCGTGCCGACACGCACAGTGACACGATCGGAGCCTGACCGTGGAACGTCGTAACTTCCTCCGCGCGGCCGTCGTCGGTGGCGCCGCCACCGTCTTCGGCGGCGCTGCCTGGGCGCCCGCCTTCGCCGCTCCCGCCCAGCCCGGGCCGAGCCCGTATGGCGCGCTGCAGGCGGCGGACGCGAACGGGATCATGCTGCCCTCCGGTTTCACCAGCCGGGTGGTCGCCCGTTCGGGGCAGAAGGTGACCGGCACGAACTACACCTGGCACAACGCGCCGGACGGCGGGCACGTCTTCGCCGATGGCACCGGGTGGATCTATGTCTCCAACAGCGAGGTCTCCAGCACCGGTGGTGTCGGGGCGATCAAGTTCAACTCCAGCGGCTCCATCACCGGCGCTTACCGGACCCTGTCGAACACCAACGTCAACTGCGCGGGCGGCGCGACGCCGTGGAACACCTGGCTGTCCTGTGAGGAGGTGACCGCCGGCCGCGTCTACGAGACCGACCCATGGGGCGTCAACGCCGCCACGGTCCGTCCCGCGATGGGTGTCTTCAAGCACGAGGCGTGCGCCGCGGACGCCGACCACGGCTACATCTACATGACCGAGGACGTCAGCGACGGCTGCTTCTACCGCTTCCGCCCCACGACCTGGGGCAATCTGTCCAGCGGCACGCTGGAGGTCATGAAGGGCACGAACTCCCAGACCAGCGGCTCGGTCACCTGGGGTGTCGTGTCCGACCCGGACGGCAGCCCGACCGCCACCCGCAACCAGGTCTCCGGCGCGAAGCGGTTCAACGGCGGCGAGGGCTGCGTCTACGCGAACGGCACCTGCTGGTTCACCACCAAGGGTGACAACCGGGTGTGGGCGTACAACGCCAACAACTCGACCATCGAACTCGCCTACGACGACTCGCTGGTCGTGGGCGGCGGCGCGCCGCTGACCGGCGTGGACAACATCACCCGGGCCACCAGTGGGGAGCTGTTCGTCGCCGAGGACGGCGGCAACTTGGAGATCTGCGTCATCACGCCGAGCGACATCGTGGCGCCGTTCCTGCGGGTCACCGGCCAGAGCAGCTCCGAGATCACCGGGCCCGCGTTCACCCCGAACGGGCAGCGCATGTACTTCTCGTCGCAGCGCGGCACATCCGGTTCCAGCAGCGGCGGCATCACCTACGAGATCACCGGGCCGTTCAACACCTGATCATGAATCCTGGGGCGGCGTCGCGACGGCGTCGCCCCAGGGCGGTCAGGCCGTGATGGCGTCGATGATCCCGTCGATCTCCTCGGCCAGACCCACGTCCAGCGCTGTGATCCCGCCCTTGGCGTGGGTGCTGCACCTGAACGTCAAGGTGGCCCACCGGATGTCGATGTCCGGGTGGTGGTTGTTGTTCTCCGCGACCTCGGCGACCCGGTTGACGACCTGGATGGCCTGCGAGAACCCACTCAGCTTGACTTTCCGCACCAGTTCGCCTTCACGCAGCTTCCAGTCCGGCAGCGTGCCGAGGGCCACGCCGATCTCATGCTCGCTCAACAGTTGGGGCATGACCCCATAGTGGCCCCAACCCGGGGTTGGCACCCGTCGGATTGTCAATTAGCGATCAAATGGTGTTATGCGTGCCAATCCTCGTCTTGATTGTTCCGATGTGCGCGCAGCTCGGGTTGATCCGGCAGGGAGTATGTCGAGTCGCGGTTTCGTCGGTGGGTGTCCGTAGCGTGGGTGGGGTCGTCCTATGGTCGGTCGCAGTTCGATCGGGGTATGACCAGGTGGGATCCTTGTTTGTGCGTTGCCGCAAGGGGGGCGTGGTGAGTAGGCAGGGGTTTCGGGTGGAGTTGGCCCCGACGGAGGAGCAGCGGATTCGGCTTGGGCAGCATGCGGGGTTGTCGCGGTTGGTGGAGAACTTCGCGTTGGAAACGGTGAAGGCCGCCCTTGATCAGCGTGCGGCGGAGAAGACCTACGGAATACCCGAAGGCGAGTTGACCTTGGTGCCGTGGTCGGCGCCCGCGTTGGAGTCCGCGTGGCGTGCCGCGCACCCCGACCGGTTCCCGTGGTTTGTCGAGGCCGGGTTGTCCTCCCGGGTGCCGAAGGAGGCGTGTCGGGTCCGGGCGGCCGGATTCCGCGCCTTCTTCGATAGCCGCTCCGGCAAACGCAAGGGCCGCACGATCGGGTTCCCGTGCTGGCGCAGACGCAAGCACGGTGGCCGGTTCCGCTACGACGCCGACCGCGCCACACCGGTCGACCCGCGCACGGTGCGGCTGCCCGGGGTCGGGAAGGTGGCCACCCGGGAGGACATGTCCTGGTTGGTGGATCGGCTCGCGGCCAGTGACGCGCGGGTGTTGGGCGCGACGGTGAAGGAGCGGGCCGCGCGCTGGTGGATCTCATTCCAGATCGAGGTCGACCGCGCCGACCTCGACCAGCGGCGCGCCGCCCCGCCGGATGCCCCGGCGTGCGGGATCGACCTCGGTCTGACCACCTTCGCAACCATCGTCGACACCGACGGCACGCTCACCGAGATCCGGGCCCCCAAGCCGCTCAAAGCCGGGCTACGGAAGTTGCGGAAGGCGAACAAGGCGTTGGCCCGGTCCCAACGGGGTTCGGCGAACCGGGCCAAACGGCGTGCTGAGGTGGCCCGGGTGCACCTGCGGGTCGCGAACCGGCGCACTGATTTTCTGCACAAGACCACCACACGGTTGGCGAGAACCAAGTCGGCCATCGCGGTGGAAACCCTCAACATCACCGGGATGACATCCAACCGCAGGTTGGCCCGGGCGATCGCTGACGCCGGGTGGGGCGAGTTTGCCCGGCAACTCGACTACAAGACCAACTGGTACGGATCGCGGCTGTGGAAAGCTGACCGCTGGTTCCCCAGCTCTAAAACCTGCTCGGCTCCCGGGTGCGGGCAGCAACATGGTGGGCTCACCCTCGCCGAGCGGATCTGGACCTGTGGCGGGTGTGGCGTGGTCCATGACCGGGACCGCAACGCCGCCGCCAACCTCCTGTCGGCCATGCTCGCCGATGCCGCGTGACCGAGCCTCTCACCGGGCGGTTCCCCGGAGAGACGAAACGCCTGTGGAGACCATGTCAGACTCCGGCCCCGCCGGAGCAACGGTCAGTGAAGCAGGAAGAATCACTCAGATTCAAGGAACAGCGTACGCTCGTCACCGCCACGGGAGTCCCGGGAAGCGAGTTCGCCGCAAGCGCCGCCCAGGACTGAGAGGAGGGGCGTGCCCTCGACCGTCCGCACCTGATCCGGGTCATGCCGGCGCAGGGAGGTTCTCGTGGCGTGCCCACGCCCCGAGGAGGAAACAGACCCATGCGCAGGCTCTTCACCCTGACCGCCGTCGCGTTGTCCGTGGCCATGACCGCGAGCTGCTCGCTGTTCGGCTCCGATGCCACCGACGGCAAGGTCGTCCTGGTCACCCATGACTCGTTCGAGTACGACCAGGCCGTGTTCGACAAGTTCAAAGCCGACACCGGCATCACCGTCGAGGTCCGCAAGAGCGGCGACGCCGGCGCGCTGACCAACCAGCTGGTGCTCACCAAGGCCAGCCCGCTGGGTGACGTGGCGTTCGGTGTGGACAACACCTTCGCCTCCCGCGCGCTCGACGAGGGTGTCTTCGCCGAGTACCGCAGCCCCGAGGCCGACAAGGGCCCGCAGCGCTACGCCGTCGACGACACCGGCAGGCTCACCGCGGTCGACTTCGGCGACGTGTGCGTCAACGCCGACCCGGCCGCGCTGGCCGCCGCGAACGTCCCCGCGCCGACCTCGCTGGAGGACCTGGCCGACCCGAAGTACAAGGACCTGCTGGTCGTCGAAGACCCGGCGACGTCCTCGCCTGGTCTGGCGTTCCTGCTGGCGACGGTGTCGCAGTACGGTCAGAAGGACTTCCAGAGCTACTGGGCGCGCCTCAAGGCCAACGGAGTCAAGGTCGTCAGCGGCTGGGAAGAGGCCTACACCCAGGAGTTCTCGGGTTCGTCGGGCAAGGGGAAGCGGCCGCTGGTCGTGTCCTACGCGTCGTCGCCGTCGGCCGAGCTCGACGACAAGGGCAAGCCGCGCACGGCCGCGCTGCTCGACACCTGCTTCAAGCAGGTCGAGTACGCGGGTGTGCTGACCGGCGCGAAGAACACCGAGGGCGCCCGCAAGGTGCTGGATCTGCTGCTGTCGGCGGACTTCCAGAGCAAGGTGCCGGACAAGATGTACGTGTACCCGACCCGTGAGGGTGTGGAGCTGCCCGCCGCGTGGGCGGCGACCCCGCCCGCGGTGAACGCGAGCACGCTGCCCGCGGCGGACATCGCGGCCAACCGGGAGCGGTGGATCGAACAGTGGCGCGCGGCCGTTCGCGGCTGAGACTGCCGGACGGCACCGGCCCGGCACTGCTCGGGCTGGTGCCGTTGGGCTTTCTGGCGGTCTTCTTCCTGTGGCCCGTGGCCGCGATCATCCAGCGCGGCCTCGGTTCCAGCGGCTTGGGTCGGGTGCTCGGCTCGCCGGACACGTGGTCGGTGGTGCTGTTCACCGTTGCCCAGGCGGCGGCGTCCACGGTGGTCGCGGTGGTCGCGGCGATGCCGGTGGCGTTCCTGTTGGCCCGCTGCGCTTTGCCCGGTGCAGCCCTGGTGCGGGCCGCGATCCTGGTCCCGTTCGTGTTGCCGACTGTCGTGGTGGGGCTGGCTTTCCGGTCGCTGATGCCCGACGGCGGGGTGCTGTCGATCGTGCTGGCCAACGCTTTCTTCAACGTCGCCGTGGTCGCCCGGACTGTCGCCGGCCTCTGGTCGCACCTGGACCGGCGGGCCGAGGACGCCGCCCGCGCGCTCGGCGCGTCGCCGCTGCGGGCTTTCACCTCGGTGACCCTGCCCGCGCTGCGGCCCGCGATCGGGTCGGCCGCCGCGATCGTCTTCTTGTTCTGTGCCACCAGTTTCGGTGTGGTGCTGCTGCTCGGCGGAGCCCGGTACCGAACGCTGGAGACGGAAATCTACCTGCGGACGGTCGACTTGCTCGACCTGTCCGGCGCCGCGGCGCTGTCGCTGATCCAGATCACCGCAGTCGTCTCGGTCCTGGTGCTCGCGGCCCTCGCGCGCCGCCGCCGGGAGACCGCGATGGCGCTGCGGGCGCGCACGGAAACCACCCGGCGTCCCCGCGGCGGCGAGTGGTGGGTGGCGGGCGCGGCCTATGCCGTGGTGGCGTCGCTGATGGTGCCGATCGTCGCGCTCGTCCTCCGCTCACTGTCCACATCGGACGGCTGGGGCCTGGACGGCTACCGCGCGCTGTCCGGCACGGGTTTCCGCGGATCGCTGCAGATCTCCGGCATCGACGCCGCGCTGAACTCGCTGCGCGCGGCGACGGACGCGACGCTGCTGGCCTTGGTGCTTGGTGTTTCGGCGTCGGTCGTGTTGGTGTCGCTAGGGCGGAGCCGCGCCCACCCCGGTTTCGTCGACAGCCTCGACACGGCGCTGATGCTGCCGCTCGGGGTGTCCGCCGTGACCGTCGGCTTCGGCTACCTGATCACCCTCGACGCCCTGCCCGGAGACCTGCGGACGTCGGCGGCGCTGGTGCCGCTGGCGCAGGCCATCGTGGTGACACCACTGGTGATCCGGATGATCCTGCCGGTCCTGCGCTCGGTCGACCCGCGCCTTCGGCAGGCTGCGGGTTCCCTCGGCGCGAGCCCGTCGCGGGTGTGGCGCGAAGTCGACATCCCGTTGGCGGGCCGGTCTTTGCTCGCCGCCGCCGCGTTCGGCTTCGTCGTCGCCCTCGGCGAATTCGGCGCGACGAGCTTCCTCGCGCGGCCGGACTCGGCGACGCTTCCGGTGGTGATCGGCCGGTTGATCTCGCGCCCGGGGGAGCTGAACAACCAGATGGCCTACGCGGCCTGCACGATGCTCATGGTGGTGACGGTCGCGGTGGTGCTGCTGGTGGAACGCCTGCGAGTGCGTTCGGTGGGGGAGTTCTGATGCTCAAGGTGGACCTGCTCGACGTGGCCTACGGTCCCATTCTCGCGGTGTCGGGGGCGGACCTGGAGATCGCCGACGGTGAGGTGGTGGCGCTGCTCGGCCCGTCCGGCTGCGGCAAATCCACCCTGCTGCGAGCGATCGCCGGCCTGGAGCGCCCGACCAAGGGCACGATCTCCTGGAACGGCAACGACCTCGCCGGAGTCCCCATCCACCGCAGAGGCTTCGGCCTGGTCTTCCAAGACGGCCAACTCTTCCCCCACCGCGACGTCGCGGCCAACGTCTCATTCGGACTTCGCATGCGCGGACAACATCCCACGCTCGAGCGGGTCGACGAGATGTTGGAGTTGGTGGGGCTCAGCGGTTACGGGAACCGCCGGGTCACCGAGCTGTCCGGCGGTGAGCAGCAGCGGGTCGCGCTCGCCCGCGCGTTGGCGCCCCACCCGAGGCTGCTCCTCCTCGACGAACCACTGTCCGCTTTGGACCGTGCGCTCCGCGAGCAACTCGCCATCGATCTCGCGCGGCTCCTCAGGGAATCCGGCAGCACCGCGCTCGTCGTCACCCACGACCACGACGAGGCCTTCACCCTCGCCGACCGAGTCGCCGTCATGCGCGCCGGCCGGATCGTGCAGGTCGGCAAACCCGACGAGGTGTGGCGCCGCCCGGTCGACGAGGCCACCGCACGGTTCCTCGGCTGCGACCTCTTCCTCGACGCCACCGCCGAGAACGGCATCCTGACCTGCGAGTTCGGCTCCGTCCCAGTCCCCTGGGCGCCCGATGGCCCGGTGACAGCGGGCTTGCGGCCCGCCGCCCTGCGGGTGGGGGACGGGCCGACCGAGGCGACCGTCGCCGCCCGCGTCCACCGGCGCGACCACGTGCGGCTGGTCGTCGACACCGGCGACCGCCAGGTGGATGCCGTCGCCGGGATCGCGGACGCACCCGAGGTCGGCGCCCGGGTGCGGCTGGTCCTCGACCCCGACGGTGTCGCCATGCTCAGCCGTCGCGGCTGAGCATCCGCGAGAGTGCCAGCGAGTAGCCGATCACGATGTAGCAGCCCGCCCGCAGCACGCCTTCGGTCAGCGTCCCCGTCGGCAGCGGGTCGCGGATCACCTCGGGGATGCTCATCCAACTCGTGGTCATCAGCACCGGGTCCAGCCAGTCCAGCGCCGGGATCGCGCTCAGCACCCCGGACAGGATGACCACGCCCAGCGCGACCACGACCACGATCAGCGGGTGCTCGGTCCACGCCGACACCGCCAGCGCGACCGCGGCCAGAGCCCACACCTGCACGGTCACCAGCAGCACCGTCAGCAGGATGCGCCCGAGGGCTTCCCCCAGCGGCAGCGTCGTGCCCGACATGGTCATCATCCCGTCGCCACCCAGCAGGATGACTCCGGCGATCGTCCCCGTCAGCGCCATCAGGGCCACCACGAACAGCGTCACGGTGGCGACACCGAACGCCTTGAGCGCCAGCAGCCGCGGCCTGCTCACCGGAGCCAGCAGCAGCGTCCGCATCGTGCCGCTCGCCGCCTCACCGGCCAGCGCGTCGGCGGCCAACATGGCGCCGGTCAGCGGCAGCAACATGTTCAGGCCGATGATCAGCGCGAACACCGGCAGCAGCAGACCGTTGCCGTCGACCAGCCCGGCAATTCCCTCGTCGACCGAGTTGCCGCTGTTCGCGCCCGCGTCGGCGGCGATCCAGATGCCGACGCCGGCGATCATCGGGACCAAGGCCAACAGGCCGACCAAGATCAGCGTTCGCGGCCTGCGCAGGACCATCCGCAGCTCCGAGCGCAGCAGCCTGCCCAGCGGGGCGCGCCGCGCGTCGGGCCGCTGGACCTCGCCGAGCGTCATGGCGGTCATCGTGCTTCCTCCGGAATCGGGAGGGCCAAGTCGAACTCGGCGTCCTCGGCCGCGGCGCCGTCCTCGGTCAGCCGGGCGAACAGGTCCTCCAGGCCGGTGCGGTCGCGGCGCACCTCGTGCACCGGCACACCCGCGCGCACCAGCGTCTCCACGACGGCGGGCGCGGTGGTGGCCGTCAGGTCGGCGCGGACACCGTCCGGCACGGCCCGAGCCGGGATCCTGTTGTCGCGCAGGGCATCCACGGCCAGGGTGATCTCCGGTGTGGTGACCAGCAGACCGGCGTTGCCGGAGTCGAGCAGTTCCGCCAGCTCGCCCTGGGCGACGACCGTGCCCTGGTTGAGCACGGCGACGTGCGTACAGGTCGCCTCGACCTCGGCCAGCAGGTGCGACGACACCAGCACCGTGGTGCCCGCGGCGTGCAGGTCGGCGATGACCGACCGCACCTCGCGGGTGCCCGCCGGGTCGAGCCCGTTGGTCGGCTCGTCGAGGATGACGAAGCGGCGGGGGACCAGCAGCGCGGCGGCCAGGCCGAGGCGCTGCTTCATCCCGAGCGAATACCCCTTGTAGCGCCGGTTCGCCGCGCCGGTCAGCCCGACCCGTTCCAGCGATTCGCTGACAGCGGCGGGAATCCGGCTGCTGTGCAGGTGCGGCTCGGCAGCCGCCAGCCGCAGCAGGTTCTCCCGCCCGGAGAGGAACGAGTGGAAGCCGGGGCTCTCGACGAGCGCGCCGACCTCGGGTAGCGCGGCCGCCGCGCCATCGGGCAGGCGGTGGCCGAGCAACTCGACCTCGCCCGCCGTCGGCATGACCAGGCCGAGCAGCATGCGGATGGTGGTGGTCTTGCCTGATCCGTTGGGGCCGAGCATCCCCAACACCGCGCCCATCGGGACGTCGAGGTCGACGTGGTCCACCGCGACCGTGCCGCGGTAGACCTTGCGCAGACCCCGGGTCCGGGCGGCGAGCGGGATGGCCGCGGCGTTCGCCGCGACCATCCCAAGCCCGGTTTCGCGGGTCACTTCGCCCCGATGGCGTCGACGAGCACCTGCTGCGGCACGGCGCCAAGGGCGGCGCGGCCGTCGGCCGTCACCAGGAGCGTGCCGACCTTGGAGCTGATGACGTACCCGGTGCCGAACGGTCCGGAGACCTCCTTGCCGAACTGCTTGAGCAGCTGCGTCGGGTCGGTGGAGCCCCGCTCGCCCGACTTGGCGTCACCACTGAGCAGGCCCGCCGGCACCTTGCCGACCAGGACGGTGTCCCAGCCCTCGCCCACGGCCTTGCCGTCGATGCTCTCGAACAGGTTCTGGTGCTCCTTCATCTCAGCCTCGGACGGCTTGTGGTCGCCCGGCTTCGACTCGGTCACCTTCGCGCCCGCCGGCGGGGTGTAGGTGAACAAGGACGCGTCCTGCGCGCCGGTTTCGAAGTCGGTGAACCCGACCCGCAGGGCGGGCTCGGCCTGCCCGTTGGCCAGGACCTCCAGCCGCAGCGGGAGCCGGGTTTCCGAGTCGACCGCCACCCGGACCTCACGCAGCAGCGTGCGCTCGGTCGGCTTCGGGGTGAGGACGAGCTGGTAGACCGGCCGGTCGGCGACACGTGCGGTGCCGTCGACGGTGATCGTGCTGTCCTTGCCCATCAGCGCGATGAACTCGCGGGCCGCGGCCGACGGGTCGGCCAGCTTGTGCTCAGCCGTCTTCTCCTCAGTCGCGCTGCCCACCATCTTCTGCACCGACCGGTCGGCCGAGTTCCAGATCCAGGTGGTGGTCCCGTCGTGCACGATGGTGCGCTCCGAACCGCCCTGGCTGACCGAAACCCGCGCGCGGCCCTCGCCGTCGGTGTAGACGTGCGCGGCCTCCCCACCCGAACGCGCCTGCGGCAGACCCGGAACCGGGAGGCCGAGGTCGCTGGTGAACTCGACCGCCCCCGACATCGCCGGGATCTTCTCGGTCTTGATGACCGACTCGACCAGCGCCTCCGGGCTGATCTCCGGCAGCGCGGGCGGCTGTTCGCCCGCACCGGCGGGCGTGGCGAGCAGGATCAGCCCGACCACCCCCGTGGCCGTCCCCGCGGCCGCGACGGTCAGCGCCGTCCTCTTCCTGTCCATGCTGTTCTCCCCTGGTTCGGGTTGTGTTCCCGCACCACAGAGACTGCACCCGGCGACCTGAGATGGCGCTGAGAGCGCGTCGGTCGCTGAGAACCCGCTGAGAGTGACACTGCGAAACCGCCGGGGACGGCCATGATGACAGGGTGAAACCTCGGGTTCTGGTGGTCGACGACGAGCTCGGCGTGCGCCGGGCGCTGCAGCGCGGGCTCACCGCCGAGGGCATGGACGTGGTGGTGGCCGCCGACGGGCCCAGCGCGCTGCGGATCGCGCTCACCGGGACGTTCGACGTCATCCTGCTCGACATCATGCTTCCGGGCCTGTCCGGTTACCGGGTCCTGGAACGGCTGCGTGCCGAAGGCGTCGGGACCCCGGTGCTGCTGGTGTCGGCCAAGGACGGGGAGGTCGACCAGGCCGACGGGCTCGACCTCGGCGCCGACGGCTACCTGGTCAAGCCGTTCTCGTTCGTCGTGCTGGTCGCCCAGGTGCGCGCGGTGCTGCGGCGCACCGCCGAGGACGCGTCCGGCCGCAAGGTCCGCCTCGGCGACCTGGAGATCGACCGCGGCAGCCGCGAGGTCCGCTTCCGGGGCGAGCCGGTGGCGCTGAGCCCCCGCGAGTTCGCCGTCCTCGATGTCCTGGCGGGACGGGCGGGCGCGGTCGTCACGAAGGACGACCTGCTGCGCGCGGTCTGGGGCGACGAGCAGGCCGCCACCCGTAACGCCGTCGAGGTCTACGTCGGCTACCTGCGCCGCAAACTCGACGCGGCGGGCGCCGAAGGCATCGTGCGGACCGTGCGCGGCCACGGCTACCTGGCCTCCACCAGCGAGATCGACGACGTGCTCGACCCGGTCCGGCCCAGGTGAGAGACCCGCGCGGCCTCTGGCTCCGCCGGACGATCCGGTTCCGCGTCACCACGGTCACCACCGTCGTGACGCTGGCGGTGCTGCTGGGGCTGGCCGCGGTGAGCAGCAAGATGATCGGCCCGCTGCTGGTGGACTCGGCCGACACCGAACTCTCGGCGTCGCTGTCGGCGGCCACCGCGCGGGTCGAGGTCGGCGAGCCCGCGGCGGCGTCGGCCAACATGCAGGTCCGGGTGCTGGACACGGCGGGGACACCCGTCGACGGCGGCCCCGCGGTGAACCTCGCTCCGGCGGACGTGCGGGTCCTCAAAGCGGGCACACCGGTGCTGCGCAAGGACGAGAAACCGCCCGCACGCTGGCTCGGAACCGTCGCCACCGCACCGGATGGCAGCCAGCGGCTGGTCGTCGCGGGGACCGCCATCGTCGGCTACGAAGCCGCCCACCACCGGGCCCTGAAGTGGCTGCTGATCGCCGCCCTCATCGTCGCCGCCGCGGTGGCCGCGACGACGTGGGTCGCCGTGCGGTCGTCACTTCGCCCCGTGGAACGCATGCGCAGCGCCGCGGGCAGGCTCGGGCCGGGCCGCAGACTCCCGATTCCCGAGGCTCACGACGAACTACGCTCCCTCGCGGGCGCTCTCAACGCCCTGCTCGCCCGCCGCGACGAGGCCACGGACCGCCTGCGCCGCTTCACCGGCGACGCCGCGCACGAGCTGCGCTCCCCGGTCGCGTCGATCCGCGTGCAGGCCGAGGTCGCCGTCACCCACCCCGACCCCGACCTGTCCCACGAGGTCCTCAGCGACGTCGTTCGCGAGGCGGAGCGGCTGTCGTCGCTGGTCGACGGCCTGCTGACGCTGGCCCGCTCGGACGCGGGCGAGGTCCCGCCCGCCGAACCGGTCGACCTGGCGCTCGCCGCCGCCGACGCGGCCACCCGCTGCCGCGGCGACGGTCCCGCCATCCAGCTGCACGTCCCGCCGACGCCGTGCTGGGTGCTCGCCGCACCGGCCGAAGTGGACTTGGTGTTGGACAACCTGCTCCGCAACGCCCTGCGGCACGCCCGGGCGCAGGTGACGGTCACCGTTCTGGTCGCCAGCAAGGTGATCCGGCTCGTGGTGGACGATGACGGCCATGGCATTCCGGAGGAACACCGAACCCGAGTGTTCGACCGCTTCTACCGAATCGACGACGACCGCGCCCGCAGCGGCGGCGGCACCGGCCTTGGGCTCGCCCTGGTCGCGGAGGTCGTGCGCAGGCGCGGGGGAGCGGTGCGGGTGAGCGAGTCCCCGGAGGGCGGTGCCCGCTTCCAGGTCAGCTGGCGGGTCGCCCGATGAGGGCACGGTCAGCCGCGTTCGGCGCGGAGGGCGTGCTGGATCCGTCGCGCGCGGGGTTGGTCGGGGTGGGTGACGAGATCCGGATCGGGTGGTCGCGGATGCGGATCGTGGAACTCGGTGTGGACGGCCTGCGCGCGGTCCGGGTGGGCGGGCTTCCCGCGCCCGCGTTGGAGATTCCGTCCACGGCGCGCGTGTGGTCGCGGGTCGCTGCTCGAGTGCGGGCGAAGGCGGCGGCGTTGGCGGAGGCGCGGGTGGTTGTGGGCGCGGCCATCGTCCGTGACGGTCGATTGCTTGCGCAGCAACGGTCTTACCCGGCGGAGGCGGCGGGCCTGTGGGAACTGCCGGGCGGCCGGGTTGAGCCAGGGGAGTCCGATGTGGACGCGGTGCGACGGGAATGCTTGGAGGAGTTGGGAATCGACGTCACGCCGACGGACCCCGTCGGCCCGGACGTGGTGCTGCGCGACGACCTGGTGCTGCGCATCTACGGGGCCACGCTCGATGCGGGAGAGCCGCACCCGCATGACCACCAGGCGCTGGCGTGGCTGACCGAGGGAACGCTGGACGCGGTCACCTGGCTGCCCGCCGACCGAGTCCTGGTCCCGGCGCTTCGGACGTATCTTCGTCTCAGCGCCAGTATCCGGTGAAGGTCACGGAATCCTTGGGCATCTTCCGATCGCCGACAAGGTGCCGCCGCACACCCGCGGCGAGCTTCTGCCCGCCTGCGACGAACGCGTAACCCGGTCCGCTCGGCAGCGTGGCGGCCCGCACAGCGTCGAGCGCCCTGTTCTCGTTGCGCACCAACCAATGGATCTCCGCTCCCGCGGGCGCGTCCATCAGTTGCGCGTCGTCGGCGTGCGGGATCTCGATGTACACCGCGGCGCGCAGGTCGCGTGGGGCGGAGCCGAGGATGCCCATGATGGCGGGCAATGCGGTCTCGTCGCCCACGAGCAACTGCCACTCAGCGCCCGGGGTCGGCTGGTAGGTCACGCCCTCGTCGAGAATCCCCAACTCGGCGCCCGGGGCGGCAGCCTTGGCCCACGCTGACGCGACACCGAGGTTGCCGGACTCGTCCGCGTGCAGAGCGAAGTCGATGTCGATCTCCGGCCCGTCGCTGAACAGTCCCGCTTCGCGATGGGCGCGCACGGTGTAGTTGCGCCCGATCGGCCGGATGTCCTTCGGCATGAGCATGTACTGCGCGAACCAGGCGCCGTTCGTCCAGGTCGGCAGTCGCAGCCCCTTCTCCGTCGGAAGAAAGAGCCGGAACCACTGGTCGAAACCCATGGGAGTGAAGTCCCGCAACGACTCCCCACCGATGGTGACGCGCACGAAGTTCGGGCTGAGCTCCTTGCTCGCGACGACCTGGGCGGTGAGGAACCGCCGCTCCTGCGGCTTGCTGCGGTTGGTCATGGTTCCCTCGTCCGTCAGGCGACAAATGAAGTTAGGCTAGCCTAACAATCGTGCCGGGGCGCTCACTCGGTTCGCCGGCGCGATGGCGGCTACGCCGTGCCCTCGGTGGGCTACTGTGAGTTGCGTCTCACTGTTGGGGATCCGACGAATGGAGTAACGCGACCCTGCCAGGCTTCGCTTATGAGTGAAGGATTCGCATGCAAAACGAACGACCTGAATCTGGGGCAGGAAGCGATTCTGCGTAATGCGAACCATGTCGGGCGCATGGCCGAGTACGGAGCAGGACTTCGGCCGAGTTCGGGTGCATTTTCGCCGATCGCGAGCAATTTCGAGGGCGCCTATGTCAAAACGGTCGAGACGCAGATAGTCGTGCTCGGGCAAATGAGAGAAAAGCTCACAATCGTGTCGCAGGCTGTCGAGGCGTGCAAGGCGGCGTATGTCGCTGCTGACGAAGCGAACGCGCAGTTGATCGACGAACTCCTGAGTGAACTCAACATGATCAAGATAGATCTGGGGATCCACTGACATGACCGGAAGTTTCGTCGACACAGTCGACGTTCCCGCGATCCTGGTTCCGCCGCCGTCCTACGCGGGCGACATGGACCGCAAGATCTCCGAGGTGCGCAGTCACGCGGGCATGATCGAGGACATCTGGCAGTTCTTCTTCGGGGAGAGTCTGATCGAGATGCTCGTGACGGGCAATTGGGGTGAGTTGCGTTCGATCGCCGACGGGTGGGACAACCTCGCCAAAGCGTCCGCGGGTGTGCAGGAAAACCTGAACAACGTCAATGAGGCGTTGGCCGCCACTTGGGAGGGCGACGCCTGGCACGCGTGCTATCGGTACATGAACGAACGGTGACCGAACTACGCGCCGACCTCCGCCGCGAAGCTGACCGTCAGGCAGCCGACCCGGCGCGGGCGCAGCACGAGCGCGACTTCGCCGACGCCGCCCGGACCGGTGCTCTCGGCGCCGGCATGAAGCGGCTCCAAGAGCGGATGGACCGTGGTGACTTCAGCTGGGAAGCCGTGATCACCGGGCAGGTCGATGACCCGACGCTGACCTCGGTGGCTATCCGCAGCATGTCCCGGATCAGGGACGCGATCGCCGCTGAGGCCCTGCCCGACCAGTCCGGCGAGTCCGACGAGGACTATTTCGACGATCCGATGGGGATCCGCTGATGGGGAACCTGCTCAACCTGCTCCTGTACTTGCCGACATCGCGGCGGGAGTGGTCGTGGTGGGTGGTTGTGCTGGGGGCGGTCTGCTCGATCCTGCCGGTGTTCGCGGGCCCATTCGACGCGGCTCTGGTGTGCGTGGTCGCGGGCGTGCCCGGGACTCTGTTCGGCGTAGCCGGGCTGCTCGACCGTGAGCATGGGTTGTGGTGGGCTTTCACGGGAACGCTGGTCATCATCGGCGGCGCAACGGCGTTCGCGTTTGTGCGAGCGGCGGGCTGAACTCCGACTATGGCGTCAAGCCTGTGCCATCCGCGCCCGAGAAGGCAGGTGCTTCCGTGGCGTCGGCTCTGGTGAGCGATATCCGGCACCCGTGATGGCGGGCGGTGGGGGGGGGGGGG
>NZ_JBOHGC010000323.1:0-30115 GCF_050699995.1 Actinokineospora sp.
GGGCGGTGGAGCCCGGGGTCTCGGTGGTCTCGGCCTCGGTCGCCTCGATGTCCTCGTCGGCTTCGTCGGTCAGGTCCTCGTCGTCCTCGACATCGGGGCCGACCTTCTCGCGGACGGCCTGACGCAGCCAGCTGGTCTCCACGCCGGGCGCGATCTCGATGCCGATCGTCGCGTCGTCGGAGATGTCGGAGACCGTGCCGTAGAGGCCGGAGGTCGTCATCACCCGGTCGCCGACGGCGAGCGAGTTCTGCAGCTCCTGCTGCTGCGCCACCATCTTCTTCTGCCTGCGCGAGCCGAGGATCAGGGGGATCGCGAGCACCGCCACGAGCAGCAGCGGGAGCAGAGCCTGGTTCATTTCACTCCGTTTCGGGAACGTTCCCCGATGCGGGAAAAGTCCGATTGTTCGGGGTTTGCCTCACCCGAGTGTGCCAGGTGCCAGCCGCTTCATCACAGCTCACACGTGGTCGATCACTCGTCGAACAGGGTAGGCCCCGCCTGGCCGAAGGCTTCGATCGGGGCGGGCAGACCCAGGTGCGTCCACGCCGCCGCGGTCGCCACCCGCCCGCGTGGCGTGCGCGCGAGCATCCCCGCGCGGACCAGGAACGGCTCGCACACCTCTTCGACCGTCGTCGATTCCTCGCCCACTGCGACCGCCAGGGTCGACACACCCACCGGGCCGCCGCCGAAGGACTTCACGAGTGCGCCGAGAACGGCCCGGTCGAGCCGGTCGAGCCCCAGGTCGTCGACGTCGTAGACCTTGAGCGCGGCCTGGGCGACCTCGCGGGTGACCGCGCCGTCGGCCCGGACCTCGGCGTAGTCGCGAACCCGACGCAGCAGCCGGTTCGCGATGCGGGGTGTTCCCCGAGAGCGACCCGCGATCTCCTCGGCGCCGTCCTCATGCAGGTCGACGCCCAGGATGACCGCGGAGCGCCGCAGCACCCGCTCCAGTTCGTGCGGCTCGTAGAACTCCATGTGCGCGGTGAAGCCGAAGCGGTCGCGCAGCGGGCCGGTGAGCGCGCCGGAGCGGGTGGTGGCGCCGACCAGGGTGAACGGCGCGATCTCGAGCGGGATGCTGGTGGCGCCGGGGCCCTTGCCGACGACGATGTCGACCCGGAAGTCCTCCATCGCCAGGTACAGCATCTCCTCGGCGGGCCGGGCGATGCGGTGGATCTCGTCGATGAACATGACCTCGCCCTCGACGAGGTTCGACAGCATCGCGGCCAGGTCGCCCGCGCGTTCCAGGGCGGGGCCCGACGTGATCCGGATCGGCCTGCCCAGCTCGGCGGCGATGATCATGGCGAGGCTGGTCTTGCCGAGCCCGGGCGGGCCGGAGAGCAGGACGTGGTCGGGCGGCGAGCCGCGCCGGGTCGCGCCCTGCAGGACCAGGTCGAGCTGCTCCCGCACGCGGGGCTGGCCGACGAACTCGGAGAGCCGTTTGGGTCGCAGGGTCGCCTCATCCTCGCGTTCCTCCGGCTCCGCGACCGGGGACAGCTGCGACTCCCACTCGTCCATGTCGGGCTCCATCAGCGCTTGCGGCCCAAGGTGGCCAACGCCTTGCGCAACACCGCCGACGTGTCGCTGACGCCGTTCTCGGCCAGAACGCCGTCGACGGCCTGCTCGGCGAGCTTGGCGGCGAAGCCGAGCCCGACGAGCGCCTCGACGACCGAGCCGCGGACCTGGCCCGCGGGCGCGGCGGGCGACTCGCCGGACGGGACGGTGCCGACCTTGTCGCGCAGCTCGATGATCAGCCGCTCGGCGCCCTTGCGGCCGATGCCCGGGACCTGGGTGAGGATCGTGATGTTGCCGTCGGCCAGCGCGGCGCGCAGCTGGTCGGGTTCGAGGACGGCCAGGGTGGCCAGCGCGAGCCGCGGTCCGATGCCGGACACGGTCTGCAGCAGGCGGAACAGGTCGCGTGCCTCGGTGTCGGCGAAGCCGAACAGGGTCAGCGAGTCCTCACGCACGACCAGGGCCGTGGCCAGCGAGGTCTCCTCGCCGCGGCGCAGCGTCGCGAGGGTGTGCGGGGTGGCCTGCACGGCGAGCCCGACCCCGCCGACCTCGACGACCGCGTGGTCGAGTCCGACCGCCGCCACTGTGCCTCGCACGGAGGAGATCACTTCGTCACCGTCCTGATTTTGGTTGCCTTGGCCGCGGCGGCCAGCCTCGCACGGTGCGTGCGGGCGATCTCCGCCGCCCTCGCCTCGGCCTGCGCCATCCGGTCGCGCATCGGCGCCCGCCACAGGTGGCAGATCGCCAGGGCCAGCGCGTCGGCGGCGTCGGCGGGCTTGGGGGCGGTGGTGAGCCCGAGGATCTTGGTGACCATGGCGGTGATCTGGGCTTTGTCCGCCCGGCCGGACCCGGTGACGGCGGCCTTGACCTCGCTCGGGGTGTGGAACATGACCGGCAGCCCGCGGCGCGCGGCCGTGAGCGCGACGACGCCTGCGGCCTGGGCGGTGCCCATGGCTGTGCGGACGTTGTGCTGGCTGAAGACCCGCTCGATGGCGACGATCTCGGGGCGGTGCTCGTCGAGCCAGGCCTCCAGTCTGTCGGCGACCTTGAGCAGGCGCACCGCGAGGTCGTCGTCGACCGGGGTGCGGATCACGTCGACCGCGACCGCGCGGACCGCTCGCCCGGCGCCGCCGTCGACCACCGCGATGCCGAGGCGGGTCAGGCCAGGGTCGACTCCCAGCACGCGCACTCTTCCTCCTTGAACACTCGTTCGAGAGCGTACCGAGGCGAAGGCGGGGCTTGATCGGGGACACGCCGGGATGCGAGAACACGAAACGAGCCGCAGGGATCGAGAGATGCCATTCCCCGCCGCTCGCAGGCGACGAGGGCCGAGAGTTCTCCAGGCTGTGGCGAGGAGTGCGGGACGTCCAGGTGACGACGCTCAGCCCGATCCGGCCAACGCCATGGCACCGGCTTCGTCGGTCTGGATCCGGGCCCACGACCCATCACCGAACTCGACCCGCACGAACCGTGGCCCGCCGCCGAACTCCGGCACCATCGGCTGTTTCCACCGGACAACGCTTCGCAACGCCTGCCGACCCATCTCGAACGGGACCTCCAGCACCGCGTCATCGGGTCGCTGGTCCAGCGGCGGACGCCGAACGCTGTCCGCCAACTCAGTCGCGGTCGACTTGACCAGCTTCCCCACGCCGCGCATCAGGTTTCCGAGGCCTGGCTTGGCCTTGATCGCCGCGAGCACTTTCTCCGACTCCTCGGCAGCGGACGTCGTATCCCGCAACACCAGGACAGCGACCCGGTGCGAGGTGATCGCCAGCCACGCGTGCTCGGTGCCGACCGCGCGGTACATCGCCACCGCGGCGCACGACGGGTCGCCGCCTCGGACCGCTACGTGGCCGTGGTCGGTGGTCTCGTCCACCCACGAAGCCACGCGGTCGACCGCGCGGGCACCCACTCCGGGCGCCGTCGGATGGCCGTCCTCATCGAGGCCACGCACCTTGTATTGCTCCCGCATCAATTGGCGGGCAGGCGCCAGCACCTGAATGACGTCGCCGCGCAGCCACGGCCCCGCCCGCAGGGCGACCAGGTCGTCGAGGGTCACTGAAAGCCTCGATCCATGTTGTCCTGGTTGCGCTGTTCACGCTGGTTCTCGCCCACGGCTTCCTCGCCCGCCTCGGTAAGGGCTTGGTCGGTGGCCAGTTCGGTGCCGCTGTCGAGTGCCGTCTTGCCGGGTTTCATGCCAGTCAGGCCGGTCGCGCCCCTCACCGCCATGGACATCGGGTCGAGGTAGCGCAGCGCGGTCCGCGCGCCCGCCACGCGCAGGCCGGTGCGGACCAGGAGGCTCTGGGCCTTGATCGCCTCTTCGATGGCTTTCTTCAGTTCCTTGAGGTGCTTGAGGGCCTTCACCAGCCACTGCAGCGCCTTGCTGATCTGCGTGAGAATCCGCGACAGGGTGATGCTGACCCTCGCCGCCGACGTGGCCCAGGCCGCCGCGACCGAAGCACCGAAGGAGATCGCGGCGGTGGCCAGGGCCGCCAGCCAGGTGATGATCAAGCCCTCGACGAACTCGCGCACGATGTCGACAAGGATGTCCCACAGGCCCTCGAAGAAGTCGGCGATCTGGTCGAGGTGCTCTTTGAGTTGCAGGCAGGAGTCCGCGAGCGAGCGCAGGCCGTCCTGGAACTCCTGCTTCTGCCTGCTGTGCGCCTCGGCTGCCTCGCCCTCCCAGTACTGCCGCAGACCCTCCTGCTCGCGCGCGTCGGATTCGGCGAGGCCATTGACGAACTCGGCCATCTTCTGCCAGCCCGCACCGGTCGCCCGCATCTGCTCCGGGTCGCCCGTGACCTGCTCGAACAGCGGCCGGAACGGGTACATGCACCACTCGACCAGAAAGCCGAGTCCGTTGTCCCAGAAGCCCTGCATGGGGTGCGCGAGCAGATCGTCGACTTCACGCTTGACGCTGACGCCGGCGACGAACACCTGCGGCAGCGACGAGGCATCCTGGAAATCGGCGACCGCGGCCCTGGCGTCGCCTGCCGTGTCCGCCACGTCGACTTGCGGCCTGGCGGCCTGTCCCGCGTCGGCGGTCCCGAACATCGGCTGACTCATGCCCCGCCCCCCGCGGCCGTGGTGAACGCCGCGGCCAGGGCTTCGTCGAGGCTCTGGTAATCGTCCGCGCACGAGATGACGCAATCACCGGCGGAGCGCAGATACTCCGCCGCCTTGCCCACGTTCTCCTCCACAGCGCCGACCATGTCGTCGTACCCGGTGAAGAACCCGGCGGTCATGCCGATCAGGCCGAAGCAGTCCTCGGTCGCCCGCGCCTGCTGGATCTGCTCTTTGAGGCCGTCGATGACTTGGGCGCGGTTCTCCTCGTAGCGCCCCTTGGCGTGCAGGGCCTGTGGGCTCACCTGGAACTGGCCTGCCATCAGAATGAGTCCCTCCTGCCGAAGAGGCGGTCCTGGCTCATGTCGTCGTCCTCAGGTTCGACGGTCTTGGGCACCGTGCCCGCCTCAGGGACATCCGGGATCTGGGATTGGGCGGCCTTGACCGCCTCCTCGTACCGGTCGCCGATGATCGGCCGCATCGCCGACTCCAGCTTGGCGGCGGCGTCCGCGCTTGCCCGGTGGATGGTCTCCACGATCACCGATTGCAGCCTGCGCGCGCCCAGGTCGACAGACCGGTCCGACAGTTCGAGCGACACCAGCGCCCCGCCGGGCGCCACGACAGCGCTGACCGCGCCGTCGCCGCTGCGGGCGACACCTCGTGCGGTGGCGACGATCTCACGCAGATGCTCGGCCTGTGCCAGCGCGCTGTTCTTCTGCTCCTCCGCTTGGCGGAACCAGTCCTCTGCGCTCATGTCCACTCCCGTCACGGCCGTTCGGTGGTGACCAGCAAGCTATCGAACGACGCGACGCCGCACGGGCTGAACGGACGAAGTCGCCGCTACCGGGTGTCAGCGGTGCGCGAGATCTTGATCGGCTTTTCGATCAGCTCCGGGCTCAGCGGGTCGCATTCGGGCTTGAGCCACGGGAGGTGCCGTTCGGCGTCGGGGTCGGTGACCCAGGAGCGGCAGGTGGTCTCGAGTTTGATCGGGAAGACCGTCAGGCCGCCCTGGTCGTCGATCCGCAGGCGGAGGAATCCCTTGTAGTCCTCGATGCTCTGGCCCGCCATGACCTCGTTGAGGTTGATCCCCAAGCGGCTGGCGATCATCAGGTACACGGCGACCAGTTCGGCGTCGACGAAGCCGACGAGCAGCGGGGTGCCGACCATGACGATCACCAGCGTCGCCCAGTCGCCGACCGGCCCGTCGGGCAGGACCGAGCTGTAGAGCCAGATGACGACGAACGCCCAGGCGACGCTGAGCAGGACGTGGCCTGCCGCGTGCAGGACACCCGCGATCGACGCGGGCCACCCCCGTTTGGGGTCCTCGATCCTGGCGAACGCCAGCGCCCCGAGGACCAAGCCGAAGCCGACCACGATCGCCGGTGTCCAGCTCGCGACGAGACCGAAGAAGCCCTCCGGGCCATGACTGCCCAGGGTCTGCACGAGTCCATAGAGGACAGCCAGGGTCATGAAGGTCTGGAAGATCCCGGTCATGGCCCAGAAACCGGGGTTGCGCCAGGGAAGCCGGAAGATCCCGGCGGCGAACCGCTCCGAAGTCCAGCGGTCCGGGTAGCGCTCGGCCATCTCGTAGTCGGCGGGCGCCGACGGCTCACGGACCCGTGAGGTCGGCGGCGGCAGGACCAGTTTCTGGGGCAGCTCGTGGGTCGCGGCCAGGTAGGCGCCGCCGAGCCCACAGGTGATCCGCTGCCGGTCGCCGCCATGCTCGGCGTAGCGGACGTAGTGGTGTTTGTCGCCGGAGAGCATGACGCGCACCGAAGCGCCCTGCGAGCGGACGATCTCGCGGTCGAAGAACTCGAAGGTGTCGTAGCTCTTGGTGTGACCACCGGACCCGGCGTCGACCCAGGCGGGCGCCGAGGTGCAGAGGATGACCCCGTCGCCGGGGCGCAGCTCGGCCGACGCCCGGCGGAAGTACTCCAGCTGCGGGGCGTCGATGTAGTCGTCGAACTGGGTGTCGATGGCGAAAAGCCACCAACGGTGCGGCAGCTCGATAGCGAAGTACGACCGGGTCTGCTCGGTGTCCCACCCCCCGAAGTTGCGCTTCTGGGCGAAGACGCGAAGGAAGGAGGTGAGGCCGTCGTACCAGTCGTGGTTGCCCGGCAGGGCGAAGAGGGTGGGGGCGTCGCCGTTGAGCGCGGGGAAGGCGGCGCGGTAGACGCCCTTGGTGCGGTCCTCGTAGTTGCGGGTCGACGCGGAGGGGTAGACCTGGTCGCCGCCCATGATCAGCAGCCGGCCGCGGGGCAGCTCGTGCCCGTCGATGTCGAGCTTCTCGGCGGCCAGCAGCGTGGCGACGGAATAGGTGGCGTCGAAACCGTCCCCGACGTCGGCGACGAAGTCGATCCAGAGTTCGTCATCGTCGTCGTAGCGGTGGACGGACGCGGGGAGGCTGCCCTGGAGCTCGCGCTTGTCGGCGTAGGAGCCGAAGATGGTGGCGATCACGGACTGGATGCCGGTGCTGATCAGCACCTTCGGGGCGAGCCAGCGGACCGCGGGCTGCGGTATGAAACCGAGGTCGGTTTCGGCGCGGGTTCGCGGGCGGGGTCGGGAGCGGGGTGCTGGGGTCATGGGCCTCCTCTCGTGCCGGAAGCCTAGCGACGTGATCACTCTCGGGTGACGGCCGTTCGGTCAATGTTCGGCGAATGGCCTATCGACCTGCCGTGGGCGTGGACGTAGGTGGTTAGTGTGCGGGTGCGCCTGTGTGGGTGGTCAGGGGCCGTCGATGCCGGGGCGCCAGCTTTCTGGGCGGCCGCTTTCGGTCAGGATCGGTTGCCACTGGGCGAAACCGGCGGGGGCGTCGGGGCTCCACGGCCAGTGGCCCTTGGGGGTGGCGACGATGAGTTGCAGCGCCGGGAACTCGCCGGAGGGGTACAGCAGGAACGCGCTTCCCAGAAACTCCGGGTAATAGGCGCGGTGGACACGTTCGACGACCACCGGCACACCGTCGAAGAAGTCGAGGTAGGGCAGGCCGGGGAAGAACCGCTCCCCCGAGGCGGCGCGGCGGACGTAGAGGTCGATCAGGGGCTGGGCCATGTCCACCGGCAAGCCGATGACGACCGCTTCCGGTGCGCCGAAGCGGCGCCAGGCGCCCACCGAGAACGCGTAGGGGGCGCCGTTCTCGTCGCCCTCGATTTCGATGACGGCGTGGCCGTCCTGGTCCGCCGTGCGCAGCAGCCACTCGCGCAGGTTGTTGTCTTCGGCGGTGGCGCCGTCCAAGGCCATGCGCACTCCTCGTCGGTGGGGAATCGACTCGGGGAACAAAGCGGCCCGGGCAGCGAACCCGCCCGGGCCGTTCAGTTCAGCTTGCCACGATCTCAGGCGTCGACGGCGGCCATCACATCGTCGGAGACGTCGAAGTTGGCATAAACGTTCTGGACGTCGTCGGAGTCTTCGAGGGCGTCGATCAGTTTGAAGATCTTGCGGGCGCCCTCGGCCTCCAGCTCGACCGTCACCGACGGGACGAAACTCGCGTCCGCCGACTCGTAGTCGTAGCCCGCTTCCTGCAGCGCCTTGCGCACGGCGACGAGGTCGGTGGCCTCGGAGATGATCTCGTAGCTCTCACCCAGGTCGTTGACCTCCTCGGCGCCCGCGTCGAGGACCGCCATGAGGACGTCGTCCTCGGACAGGCCGTTCTTCGGCAGGACCACAACGCCCTTGCGGTTGAACATGTACGCCACGGAACCCGGGTCGGCCATGGAGCCGCCGTTGCGGGTCATCGCGATGCGCACCTCGCCCGCGGCGCGGTTGCGGTTGTCGGTGAGGCACTCGATCAGCACGGCCACGCCGTTGGGGCCGTAGCCCTCGTACATGATCGTCTGCCAGTCGGCGCCGCCCGCCTCCTCGCCACCGCCGCGCTTGCGGGCGCGCTCGATGTTGTCCTGCGGGACCGAGTTCTTCTTCGCCTTCTGGATCGCGTCGAACAGCGTGGGGTTGCCGTCCGGGTCACCCCCGCCGGTGCGGGCGGCGACCTCGATGTTCTTGATCAGCTTCGCGAAGAGCTTGCCACGCTTGGCGTCGAGGGCGGCCTTCTTGTGCTTGGTTGTCGCCCACTTGGAGTGGCCGCTCATCTCTCCTCCGTCATGATTTCCGAACGATGTCCACGAACAGGCGGTGCACACGGTGGTCGCCGCCCAGTTCCGGGTGGAACGCGGTGGCCAGCACATCGCCCTGCCGAACGGCGACGATCCTACCGGCGGCGGCACCGGCGGCAGGCGTATCCGGAACCGTAGCCAACACCTCGACGGCGGGCGACGCGGACTCCACCCAAGGCGCACGGATGAACACCGCGTGCATCGGGCCGCCGTCGATCCCGGCGACGTCGAGGTCCTCCTCGAAGGAGTCGACCTGCCTGCCGAAGGCGTTGCGGCGCACGATCATGTCGAGCCCGCCGAGCTGGTGCTGGTCGGGGCGGCCGTCGAGGACCTTCTCGGCGAGCAGGATCATCCCGGCGCACGAACCGTAGGTCGGCATGCCCTCGGCGATCCGGTTGCGCAGCGGCTCGAGGAGTTCGAAGGTCTCCAGCAGGCGGGAGATCGTGGTGGACTCCCCGCCGGGCAGCACGAGCCCGTCGACCTCGGCCAGCTCCGACTGCCTGCGCACGGAGATCACCCGGGCGCCGCCCTCGGTCAGGGCGGCGGTGTGCTCCCGAACGTCGCCCTGCAGCGCGAGGACACCGATCAGCGGACGGTCAACGGACATCGAACCCTCTCCCACGTGTGGTTTTCCAGCTTAGTCTCACGCCACCCCGGCCAGCCGGAGCAGCGCGGCGGTCGCGGCCGCGGCGGCCACGACGACGACGAACGGCGCTTTGCGCCAGGCGAGCACGCCCCCGACCAGGACCCCCGCGGGCAGCGCCAAGCCCGCGAAGGACGGGCCTTTGGCCAGTGAAGACGTCGCCACCAAGGCGACGAGCAGGACGATCGCGGCGGTGGAGAGCAGCTCGCGGATGTGCTCGGGCATGGTGACCCGCTCCCGCAGCAGGACGCCGCCGAAACGGAAGGCGAACGTGCCCAGGGCGAGGACAAGAATCGGGACGAGCGTCATGCGGACACCTGCCCTTTCCGCGAGCGAACAGTTCCGGCGGTGACTCCGTTGGCGGAAGGCGGCGCGACGGCCGGACGAATCCGCGTAGGGACCACGCGGACACCTCCACCCTCGGCCGCGACGGCGAACTCACTCGCCGGGCGGGGCGGGAGGGCTGGGGGCAGGGGCACGGGTGTCATGCGGGGACCTCCACGTTCTTCCGGCGCGGCACCGCGAGCAGGCCGAACAGCGACAGCAGCACCGGCACCCCGGCGGGCAGGAACGGTGTCGTGGCCAGGGCGATCGCCGCGCCGATCAGGGCGGGGCGGAGCTTGCCGCTGTCCTTGAGCGCGGGCAGGACCAGCGCGAGCATCACGGCGGGGAACACCGCGTCCAGGCCGAGCAGGTCCGGGTCGCTCACGAGCTGACCGGCGAGCGCGCCGCCGAACACACCGACGTTCCACGCCACGAACAGCGACGCCCCGCAGGCCCAGTAGGCGGCGCGGGCGCGTCGGGCGTCGGTCTGGGCCATGGCGAACGCGACCGACTCGTCGATCAGCAGGTGGCTTCCCAGGATCCTGGCGGGCCAACTCCGGCCGATGACATCGCCGACCGCCAGACCGAACGGGAGGTGCCGCGCGTTGAGGACCAAGCCCCCGAGCACGGCGGCGATCGGGCTGCCGCCAGCGGCGACCACACCGATCGCCATGTACTGCGAGCCTCCCGCGAAGATCAGCAGGGACATCACCACCGGGACCCACAGCGCCGTCCCGGCCGCGACCGAGATGGCGCCGAAGGACGCCCCGTTCACCGCCGCGGCGAGGGCGATCGCCAGCACGCCACGCCACAGCTCGGCATCGAGTGTTCGCCATATCGAACGCATGTGTTTTATCCTGAACCCGAGCCCGAGTGTTCGTCAAGGCGAACACGACGACTGTCACACCGAACGGAGAGAGATGGACCAGCGCGGCGCGCCGTTGGAGGTCATCGCCTACTCGCTGCGGCGGGAACGCGAGCGGATCGGCCTGTCCCTCTCGGAGCTGGCCAAACGCGCGGGCATCGCCAAATCCACGCTCTCGCAGCTCGAAGCGGGTGCGGGCAACCCGAGCGTCGAGACACTGTGGGCGCTCGGCGTCGCACTGGGTGTCCCGTTCAGCAGGCTGGTCGACCCACCCAAACCCAAGGTCCAGGTGATCCGGGCGGGTGAGGGGCCGGTCGTCCACTCCGAGCGCGCGGACTACACCGCGACCCTGTTGGCGTCCTGCCCGCCGTACGCCCGCCGCGACATCTACCTGATCACCGCCGAGCCGGGCAGCAAGCGCGAGTCCGACCCGCACATGCCCGGCGTCATCGAGCACGTCGTGATCGTCTCGGGCCGGGCCCTGGTCGGCCTGACCGACGAGCCGATCGAGATCGCGACCGGTGACTACGTCGCCTATCCGGGTGATCTCCGGCATGTGTTCGAAGCCCTCGAACCCGGCACGACGGCCTGCATGGTCTCCGAACACGTGTGACGGGTGGCCCGAACGGGCCACCCGCCGACGGACCTCACCAGCCGCGCTGGGCCAGGCGGTGCGGCTCCGGGACTTCCTCGACGTTGATACCGACCATGGCCTCACCCAGACCGCGGGAGACCTTGGCGATCACGTCGGGGTCGTCGTGGAAGGTGGTGGCCTTCACGATGGCCTCGGCGCGCTGGGCCGGGTTGCCGGACTTGAAGATGCCGGAGCCGACGAACACGCCCTCGGCGCCGAGCTGCATCATCATCGCGGCGTCGGCCGGGGTGGCGATGCCGCCCGCGGTGAACAGCACGACCGGCAGCTTGCCCGCCTGGGCGACCTCGCGGACCAGCTCGTACGGGGCCTGCAGCTCCTTGGCCGCGACGTAGAGCTCGTCCTCGGCCATGGTCTGCAGCCTGCGGAGCTCGCCGCGGATCTTGCGCATGTGGGTGGTGGCGTTGGAGACGTCGCCGGTGCCCGCCTCACCCTTGGAGCGGATCATGGCCGCACCCTCGGTGATGCGGCGCAGGGCCTCGCCCAGGTTGGTCGCGCCACAGACGAAGGGCACGGTGAACTGCCACTTGTCGATGTGGTTGGCGTAGTCGGCCGGGGTGAGGACCTCGGACTCGTCGATGTAGTCGACGCCGAGCGACTGCAGCACGCGGGCCTCGACGAAGTGGCCGATGCGGGCCTTGGCCATGACCGGGATCGAGACGGCCTCGATGATGCCGTCGATCAGGTCGGGGTCACTCATCCTGGCCACGCCGCCCTGCGCGCGGATGTCGGCCGGGACGCGCTCGAGCGCCATGACGGCCACGGCGCCCGCGTCCTCGGCGATCTTGGCCTGCTTGGCGTCGACCACGTCCATGATCACGCCGCCCTTGAGCATCTCGGCCATGCCGCGCTTCACGCGAACGGTGCCGGTCTCGGCGACGGGAGTGGTGGTCTGTGCGTCGGACACGATGTGGGCCTTTCGAACGTCGGAGCTGGTGCTTTGCCCAGCCTACGTCCGATGTGGCCCGCTCTTACATGCCAATCCCAGGCGATCTCGAAAGGCCACTTTCGCCCGCATGGCTGGCCAGTGGCCACATGGGGTTGTCCCGACCGAAGAACAGGTGTGAGATCGAACACAAAGTGCCGATCGGGAGCCCCGGCGGCTCCCCGACGAGTGGGAGGTGGGCGACATGGGAAGCAAGCACTCCGAGAACGGCCAAGCCGAGTCAGGTGTCGCGGTGGACGACCCGGCCAAGGTGCGCAACATCGTCCTCGTCGGTCCATCCGGCTCGGGCAAGACGACGCTGACCGAGGCGCTGCTGACCGCGACCGGCGTGCTGCCCCGCGCGGGCTCGGTCACCGAGGGCACGACCGTGTGCGACCACGATCCGGCCGCGGTGCGCCAGCAGCGCTCGGTCGGGCTGGCGGTGGCGCCGTTCCTGCACGAGGGGATCAAGGTCAACCTGATCGACACCCCTGGGTACGCGGACTTCGTCGGTGAACTGCGCGCCGGCCTGCGCGCCGCCGACGCCGCCCTGTTCGTGGTGTGCGCGGCCGAGGGCGTCGACTCGGCCACCACCACGCTGTGGGCGGAGTGTGCCGCCGTCGGCATGCCGCGCGCCGTCGTCATCGCGCGCCTCGACCACCCGCGGGCCGACTTCGACGGCGAACTGGCCCAGTGCCAGGCCGCGTTCGGCCCCAACGTCCTGCCGCTCTACCTGCCCATCGGCGACGACGGCCTGATCGGCCTGATCACCCAGCGCGTGTTCGACGGCCACCCGACCGCCGTGCGCGACGCCACCGCGCCCGAGTTGGAGCAGGTCTCCGACGCCCGCGACGCGCTGCTGGAAGGGATCATCGCCGAGAGCGAGGACGAGTCCCTGATGGACCGCTACCTCGCGGGCGAGCCGATCGACACCGACACGATCATCGCCGACCTGGAGACCGCCGTCGCGCGCGGCTCGTTCCACCCGGTGATTCCCTTCTGCGCCCAGACCGGTGTCGGCATCCAGCCCCTGCTTGAGGCGCTGACCAGGGCTTTCCCGTCCCCGCTGGAACACCCGGTGCCGATGGTCACCGACCCGCAGGGCAAGCCGCACGCTCAGCTGACCGCCGACCCGAACGGCCCGCTGGCCGCCGAGGTCGTCCGCACGGCCGTCGACTCCTATGTCGGCCGGGTGTCGCTGGTGCGGGTCTTCTCCGGCACATTGCGACCTGAGCGGCAGGTGCACGTCTCCGGGCACGGCCTCGCCGACCGCGGCCACGACGACCACGACATCGATGAGCGCGTCGCCCACATCTACTCGCCGCTGGGCGCCACCCTGCGCGAAGTCCCCTACTGCGTCGCGGGCGACCTGTGCGCGTTGACGAAGGTCAGCTCGGCCGAGACCGGCGACACGGTCTCCGCGCCGGACGACCCGATCCTGATGCGGCCGTGGCAGATGCCGGAGCCGCTGCTGCCGGTGGCGGTGATCGCCAAGAACCGCAGTGACGAGGACACGTTGGCGCGCAACCTCTCCCGGCTCGTGGCGGGTGACCCGACGCTGCGGATGGACCGCAACCCCGAGACCCACCAGCTGGTGCTGTGGTGCATGGGCGAGGCACACGCCGACGTCGTGCTCGCACGGCTGCGGACCGGCGGCGCGGAGGTGGAGACCGAACCGGTGAAGGTGTCGCTGCGCGAGACGTTCGCGGGACCGGCGCGGGGACATGGGCGGCATGTGAAGCAGTCCGGCGGGCACGGGCAGTACGCGGTGTGCGACATCGAGGTCGAACCGCTGCCCACGGGGGCGGGATTCGAGTTCGTCGACAAGGTCGTGGGTGGGGCCGTGCCACACCAGTTCATCTCTTCGGTCGAGAAGGGCATCCGCGCCCAGCTGGCTCGGGGCGTTCAGGGGCATCCAATGGTGGATATCCGGGTGACGCTCGTGGACGGCAAGGCGCACAGCGTGGACTCGTCGGACACCGCTTTCCAGACCGCGGGCTCGCTGGCGTTGAAGGACGCGGCCGGGAACGGACGGATCTCACTGCTCGAACCGGTCGACACCGTCGAGATCCGGTTGCCCGACGAGCACCTGGGCACAGTCCTCGGCGATCTGTCGTCGCGGCGCGGCCGGGTGCTGGGCACCGAGGCCGACAGCGATGGGTACACGGTGATCCATGCCGAAGTGCCCGCCGCCGCCTTGCCGCGGTATCTGATCGAACTGCGGTCCATGACGTCCGGGTCCGCTTCGTTCACCCGCGGCTTCGCGCGGTTCGATCCGGTGCCGGAGTCGCTGACCGCGTCGTTCGCCTGATCAGCGGACCGCGCGGAGCGTGCCGTCCCAAGTCGTCGCGGTGGGGAGGAGTTCGGCCAGCTGGACCGGGTACACGGTTTCCCGTGTCGCCTTGAGATCCGCTGTGGACCACCAGCGGTGTTCGCCGATGGTGCGCGCCTCGAGGTCGGTGAAGCCAGTGATGTCGATCTTCGCGTCCGCGGGGAGCCGGGCGAGGAAGAACCATTCCTCGCCGTCGTAGTTGCGGCCCTCGAAGCTGAACGCCACGCGCCTGCGCCACAGCGGGCCCTCCAGCCCCTCCGGCTCGACCTTGACGCCGGTCTCCTCGCACAGCTCTCGGGCGGCCGCGGCGCGCAGGTCCTCCCCCGGCTCGACGCCGCCGCCCGCGGTGAACCAGAACTTGTCTTCGGCGCGGTTGGGGTCGTGGCCGTGGAACAGCAGCACCCGGTCCTGCTCGTCCAGCAAGATCACCCGCGCGGACGGGCGGGGGCGGGGGAACTCGTCGAGGGTCGGTTCGGCGATCTCCAGGTACTCGGGTTCCGGTGCGGTCCCGGCGAGCTTGAACCACCGCACCACCCTGCGCCTGCGCTGGGTCAAGGTGTCCCGGACCGCGTCGCCGTGGACACGGCGGGCGATGACCAGGCGGTGTTCGGCGTCGATCAGCTCGGCGGCCAACGCCAGGGCCAGGGCTGGGCGGTCGACCTCGGCGAGGACTCTGGTGAGCTCGTTCTCGGCGGTCTCGCGCTCCGGGCGGGATGCGCGTTCGGCGCGTTCGGCGACCACGCGCAGCCGGTCGCCCAGACCGTGGTCGACGACACCGGACACAGCTCGGGCGACCACCGCTCGGCGGGCGAGGGCGGCGTCGAGCGCGGCCCAGGCGGCGTCGGTGCGCACGTGGAGGCGATCCAGGCGGTTCGCGGTGCCGACGAACCAGACGCCGATGATGACGACCAGCGACAGCACCACGACCAGTGTGGTGAGTTCCCAGCCGGTCATGACACCTCGCCGACCCGGCTCGGGTTGGCGGCCACGGCCTGCTCGTAGACCCGCAGCACCTGGTTCGCCACGACCGACCAGTCGAACGCGGCGACCCGCCGGTCGCCCTCGGCCACCAGCAGCGCGCGCCGCGACGGGTCGGTCAGGACCGAGCGGAGGCCGTCGGCCAGGGAGACCGGGTCGTTGACAGCGGTGAGGACACCCGCGCGGCCGTCGTCGAGGACGCGGCGGAACGCGTCGAGATCGCTGGCGACCACGGCGGTCTCAGCGGACATGGCCTCGGTGAGGATGATGCCGAAGCTCTCGCCGCCGGTGTTCGGCGCGCAGTACACGTCGACGCTGCGCAGGGCGCGGGCCTTGGTCTTGTCGTCGACCTGGCCGAGCAGGTCGAGCCTGCCCGCCAGCTCCGGGCCTGCCATGCGGCGCAGCTCGTCCTCGTCGCCGCGGCCGACGACGAGCAGCCGCACGTCCGGCATATCCAAGTGCCGCATGGCATCCAGGAGCACCGGCATGCCCTTGCGCGGCTCGGTGTAGCGGCCGACGAAGCCGATCGTGCCACCGGGACGCGGGTAGCCGTCCAGCGGTGAGGCGTCGCGGAAGAAGCTGACGTCGACGCCGTTGGGGATCTCCACCGCGTCGCCGCCGAGGTGCTCGACCTGCACCCGCCGGGCCAGGGCGGACACGGCGATCCGCGCGGTGATCTTCTCCAGGAACGGCTGCAGCACCCCCTGGAACGCGCTGAGCGTGCGCGAGCGCGGGGTCGAGGTGTGGAAGGTCGCCACGATCGGGCCGTCGGCGATCATCAGCGCCAGCATCGCCAGGCTCGGCGCCGTCGGCTCGTGCAGGTGCAGGACGTCGAAGTCGTGGTCGCGGATCCAGCGGCGGACCCTGGCGTAGGACACCGGGCCGAACGACAGCCGGGCCACCGAGCCGTTGTACGGGATGCCGACCGCGCGACCCGCGGGCCGGACGAACTCGGGCAGCGGCGTGTCCTCGTCCGCGGGGGCGAGCACGTCGACCTCGTGGCCGAGCCCGCGCAGCGCCCTGGCCAGGTCCACGACGTGGGCCTGCACTCCTCCGGGTACCTCGAAGGAGTACGGGCAGACAATCCCGATTCTCAACTGACGGTCCTCACCAGGTGTGGATCTATTCGCGCAGCGCTTCCTGGCGGGCGGCCGAGAGGTCGGCGACCCACAGTTTCTGCAGCATGTGCCAGTCTGCGGGATGCGCGGCGATATCGGCGGCCAAAACGTCGGCGAGGGCTTGCGTGGCGGCCTGGATCCCGTCGGCGCCGCTGACCCGGATCGGCGGGTGCAGCCGCAGCCCCCAGCCGCCGTCGGTGAACCACAGGCCCGCGGGGATCAGCGCCGCCCCGGTCTTGGCGGCCAGGTACGCCGGGCCCGCGGGCATCCGGGTCCGTTCGCCGAAGAACGTCACCGGCACGCCGGAGGGGGTCAGGTCGCGGTCGGCGAGCAGGCAGATGATCCCGTTGGCGCGCAAGCGTTCCGCGAGCACCTCCGCGGGTGCCTGGTCGCCGCCGGACGCGGCGAGGATCTCGAAACCGAGCGACTCGCGGAACGCGACGAACCGGTTGAACAGCGACTCCGGCTTGAGCCGTTCGGCGACGGTGGCGAACTTGCCGTGCGTGCCGACGAGCCACACCCCGGCCGCGTCCCAGTTGCCCGAGTGCGGCAGGGCCAGGATCACGCCGTTGCCCTCGGCCAACGCGGCGGTGAGGTTCTCACGGCCGGTCATGTCGGCGTCGATCACCCGGTGGACCTCGGTGTGGTCCATCGACGGCAGCCGAAACGCCTCCATCCAGTACCGCCCGTACGAACGCAGCGCCTGGCGGACCAACTCGTCGAGTTCGGATGGACCGGCCTGCGGCACCACCCTGGCCAGGTTGGCCCGCAGCTGCCGGGTCCCCGGCCCCTCGCGGCGAGCGGCGAGGTCGGCGCCGAAGCGGAACAGCCCGCGCGCCATCCCCTCGGGCAGGACGCGGACCAGCCGCCATCCCGCGGCATAGCCCCAGTCCGCGAGGCGGTGGCCGAAACTCATGCGCTCTCCTCTTTGGCCGCGCGGCGCACCGCGAGCAGCCGCTGGGTGACGGTCGCGACGGACCCCGCGGCGAGCAGCCACAGCGCGACGGGCAGCGCGTACGGGACGCCGAGACCTGCGAGAAAAGCCCCGACGAGAGTGATGATCAGCCGCTCGGCGCGTTCGACGAACCCGCCGTCGGCGCTGAGCCCGGTCGCCTCGGCGCGGGCCTTCACATAGGAGATGACCTGCCCGGAGACCAGACAGACCAACGCGGCCGCCGCCGCGGAACGGTCACCGACGGAGAAGAGGTACCAGGCGATGGCGCCGAACAGGGCGCCGTCGGCGATCCGGTCGCAGGTCGCGTCGAGCACGACCCCGAACCGGGTGCCGCCGCCCTGCGCCCTGGCCATCGCGCCGTCGAAAAGGTCGAAGAGGACGAACACAGTTACGGCGACGGCACCGGCGACCAGGTGGCCGGTGGAGAACAGCCAGACCGAGGCCGCCACCGCGCCCGCCGTGCCGATGAGCGTGACGGCATCGGGAGTGAGGCCGATGCGAAGCAGCCACCCGCCGATCGGATCGGTGACGCGCGAAACCGAGGCGCGAGCGAAGATGTTCAGCATGAGGGCGTCGGGTGCACCTAACAGGCGGGACGGCGTGGCCCAGCGAGCCTACTTGTCCGCCTCCCCGGAATTCTAAGTTGGGGTCACGTGCCAGGGTGACATGCGGTCGGGTGGGTGACCGTGGTTTGGTTTCGTCGCGGTCCCCTTAGGTGACGGTTGGGTGCGGTGCCGGTTGTTCGTGTTCCCGGGTCAGCCCACGTCCCCGGCCACGGCGAGGCCGCGCGGGGTTGTCGGACTTGGCTAGTGGTCGAGGTTGCGGCAGCCGGGGAGTTGCTTGTCCGGGTCCAGGCCCTCCAGCACCGCCTTGCTGATCTCGCCCAGGACCTTGACCTGCTCCGGGGTGAGGCGGTCGAACAGCTTCTCCCGCACCGCCGTCACATGGCCGGGCGCGGCGGCAGCCAAGGCGGCGAAACCGTCGTCGGTGAGGACGGCGAGGGAACCGCGCTTGTCGGTGGGGCATTCCTGCCTGCGCACCCAGCCCGCTTGCTCCAGCCGGGCCACCGCGTGCGACAGCCTGCTTCGCGACGAACCGCGCAGGCCCGCCAGTTCGCTCATCCTCATGGAGCGGTCGGGCGCGTGGGAGAGGACCACGAGGATCTCGTAGTAGGTGTAGGGCATGTCGGAGTCGCGCTGGAGTTGGCGGTCCAGTTGATCGTTGAGTGCGCCGCTCATGGTGATGAAGGCGCGCCAAACCTCCTGTTCACCATCGTCCAACCAGCGCGTGTCGTCCGTCATGTCACCCATCCTACCTCATAGTTGAACCCTCAACGGTTATCGTGTAGGGTCTGCGATTGAGCGTTCAACCACTCAAGGCTCAACTACTTCGGGCTCAACGAACTCAGGAGACGAACCGCATGAGCACCACCAGCCTCACCGAGATCCCCGGTTTCATCACGGGCACGTGGGACATCGACGCGTCGCACTCCGATGTCGCCTTCACCGTGCGCCACCTGGTCATCACCAAGGTCCGCGGCCGCTTCGACGACGTGACCGGCGCCATCGTCACCACCGAGGACCTGGCCACCGCGGGCGTCGAGGTCGTCATCGGCCTCAACAGCATCAACACCAACAGCGAGCAGCGCGACGGGCACCTGAAGTCGCCCGACTTCTTCGACACCGAGAACCACCCGGAGATGACGTACAAGGCGAGCGGTGTCCGCACCGACGGCCACAAGTACGTCCTCGACGGCGAGCTGTCCCTCAAGGGCGTCACCAAGACCGTGCCGGTGACCTTCGAGCTCAACGGCTTCTCCCCCGACCCGTGGGGCGGCACCCGCATCGGCCTCTCCGGCGACGCGTCGATCAACCGCCGGGACTTCGGGGTGAACTTCGAGGGCGTGCAGAACGGCCTCGCCGTCGTCGCCGACAAGATCGACATCCATCTCGAGATCGAGGCCGTGCTGCGTCAGGGCTGAGCCCAGGCCTCCGCGAGCAGAGCGCGGGTTTCGCCGAGCAACTGCGGCAACACCTTGGTGTGACCGACGACCGGCATGAAGTTGGCGTCGCCGCCCCACCGCGGCACCAGGTGTTGATGCAGGTGAGCGGCGATACCCGCGCCCGCGACCACCCCCTGGTTCATCCCGATGTTGAACCCGTGCGGCGCCGCCACCCGCCGCGCGACCCGCATGGCCCGCTGGGTGAACTCCCCCAGCTCGACGGTCTCGGGCGCGGTCAGCTCCGTGTAGTCGGCGACATGCCGGTACGGGACGACCATCAGGTGGCCGGGGTTGTACGGGTAGAGGTTGAGCACCGCGTAGACCAGCTCACCGCGCGCGATGATCAGCGCGTCGGCGTCGTCGAGGTCGACCAGCCCGCAGAACGGGCAGCCGTCCTCCTCGTCGTGCTCGGGCTTGTTCTCACCGCGGATGTAGGCCATCCGGTGCGGCGTCCACAGCCGTTGAAGCGCGTCCGGCACCCCCACCCCGTTCTGGGCGACGAGCTCGGGCTCTCCGGAGCCAACGGCAGCGGCCATGTCCACGATCCTAGTGGCGGCCAGTTCTCCTGGATTGGCCATGGTCGTGACACCGCACGGCTCCATAAGGTCGGCGGGTGACCCTGCTGATCAAATCCCCCGCCGACGTCGAGCGCCTGCGCGCGGTCAGCGGCGAGTACCGCGTCCTGCTCTCCGGCGCCGACACCGGCGGGAGGCTCGCGGTCGTCGAACAGATCCTCCCCCCGGGTGCCCTCGGCGCGGCCCCGCACGTGCACCACGGGCACGAGGAGGACTTCATGGTCACCTCGGGCACCATCACGTTCGACACCGCGACCGACGCCCGTGTGGTCGCGGCAGGCGGTGTGGTGTCGGTGCCCCGCGGCGCCGCCCACGGCTTCCGCAACGACACGGCCGAGACGGCCACCTGCATCGTCACGTTCACGCCCGCCGGGTATGAGGACTACTTCCGGCTGATCGACGAGCTGGTCCGGGTGGGCACGTCCCCCGACGCGGAGACCCTCGCGCGACTGCGTGCGCGATTCGCGACCGAGGCGGTGTGAGTCAGCTTCGCGTGAGCGCGCGGATGTAGGCGTTGGCCTCGGGGCGAAACATGAGGACGGTCGCCGCCACGGCGACCGCGGCGACGATCGTGACCACGATGAACTCAAACCGGGGGCCGACGCCCACGAAGGTGCTGGCGGCGAGGTAGAGCAATCCCGCCGCGATGAGCGCGAGGACGATTCTTGGGCCGCGCCAGCCTTTTCGGAGGTTGCCCGCGCAGAGGATGATCACTATTGCCACGAAGAAAACGGCGCCGTGGCCGCGAGTCGTGGCGGTGTTGAGGATGACGGCGATCAGGACGAACAGCAGCATCGCGATGCCCAGGGCCAGCCAGATGACGTAGGCCTGGTCCAGGCACTTCGGGCGCTTCGTCTCCTCCATGTCGGCGATGGTATCGATCACTGCCGGCTTCGGCTGGTTGAGTGCCACTTCTGGGCGAATCGGGGTGGGCGCTGAACTGCGAAGAAAGAAGCGGGCCGTCCCCGTTTTCCGCTCCTGGGGAAGCCCGCTTCTTGTCTTGCTGCTGTCTTATTCCTTCTATTCGGCGACCTTGAAGGTTTCCGCCGAGGGGGACGTGTTGTCGCGGCGGGCGATCCATTCGTGGACCGCCTCCACGGCGCGGTCCACGGGGATTCCGTTGACCTGGGAGCCGTCCCTGAAGCGGAACGACACCGAGCCGGACTCGACGTCCTTGGCGCCCGCCACCAGCAGGAACGGCACCTTCTGCATCGTGTGGGTGCGGATCTTCTTCTGCATCCGGTCGTCGGAGGTGTCCACGTCCACGCGGACACCCTTGGCGCGCAAGGCTTTGGCGACCTGCTGGAGGTGTTCCACGTGGTCCTCGGCGATCGGGATTCCAACCGCCTGGACTGGGGCGAGCCATGCCGGGAAGGCGCCGGCGTAGTGCTCCGTGAGGACGCCGAAGAACCGTTCGATCGACCCGAACAGCGCCCGGTGGATCATGATCGGCTGCTGGCGTGAGCCGTCCGGGGCGGTGTACTCAAGTTCGAAGCGCCTGGGCTGGTTGAAGTCGAGCTGGATGGTCGACATCTGCCACGACCGGCCGATGGCGTCCTTGGCCTGCACCGAGATCTTCGGGCCGTAGTAGGCGGCGCCGCCCGGGTCGGGGACGAGGTCCAGGCCGGAGTCGACCGCGGCTTGGCGCAGCGTCTCGGTGGCCTCTTCCCATTCCGCGGGGTCGCCGATGAACTTCGGCGAGTCGTCCCGGGTGGACAGTTCCAGGTAGAAGTCGCTCAACCCGTAGTCGGCGAGCAGGTCGAGGACGAACTTCAGCAGCGACCGGAGCTCGCCGGGCATCTGCTCCTTGGTGCAGTAGATGTGCGAGTCGTCCATCGTCAGGCCGCGGACCCGGGTGAGGCCGTGGACCACACCGGACTTCTCGTACCGGTAGACCGTGCCGAACTCGAAGAGCCGCAGCGGCAGCTCACGGTAGGACCGCCCGCGCGACCTGAAGATCAGGTTGTGCATCGGGCAGTTCATGGCCTTGAGGTAGTAGTCCTCGCCCTCGAACTGGATGGGCGGGAACATCGTGTCCGCGTAGTACGGCAGGTGGCCCGAGGTGTGGAACAGCCCGCTCTTGCTGATGTGCGGGGTGTTGACGAACTCGTAGCCGGACTCCTCGTGCCTGCGGCGCGCGTAGGTCTCCAGTTCGCGGCGGATGATGCCGCCCTTAGGGTGGAACACCGCCAGGCCGGAGCCCAGTTCGTCCGGGAAGCTGAACAGGTCGAGCTCCACGCCGAGCTTGCGGTGGTCACGCCGCTCGGCCTCGGCGATGCGCTCCAGATGCGCGTCGAGCGCCTCCTGGGACTCCCACGCCGTGCCGTAGATGCGCTGCAGCTGCGGGTTCTTCTCGTTGCCACGCCAGTACGCCGCCGCCACCCTGGTCAGCTTGAACGCCGGGATGTGCTTGGTCGTGGGCACGTGCGGGCCGCGGCACAGGTCGCCCCAGACCAGGTCGCCACTGCGCGGGTCGAGGTTGTCGTAGATCGTCAGCTCGCCGCCGCCGACCTCCATGACCTCTGTGACATCGATACCGGTGTCCGCCTCGCTTTTGAGGTCGACCAGCTCCAGCTTGAACGGCTCCGCCGCCAGCTCCCGCTTCGCCGCCTCCACCGACTCCACGACACGCCGGGAGAACCGCTGCGACCCCTTGATGATCGCCTTCATGCGCTTCTCCAGCGCCTGCAGGTCCTCCGGGGTGAACGGCTTCTCCACCGAGAAGTCGTAGTAGAAGCCGTCGCGCACCGGCGGGCCGATGCCGAGCTTGGCCTCCGGGAACTGCTGCTGCACCGCCTGCGCGAGCACGTGCGCGCAGGAGTGGCGGATGACGGCCCGGCCGTCGTCGCTGTTCGCGGCGACCGGCTCGACCGTGGCGTCGGCCTCCGGGATCCACGACAGGTCGCGGAGCTGCCCGGCGGAGTCACGCACGACGACGATCGCGTCGGCGCCCTTGCCCGGGAAACCTGCTTCGCGCACGGCAGCGCCCGCGGTAGTGCCCGCCTGCACCACCACGCTCGTGGCGGGTGCGACGGCTACGGGCTGCTCGGACACGATGACTCCTCGGCTCAGGACACGGCCACGGCTGTGGCCGAGAGACGAGTGATGTTATCGAGCCGCCCGGACGTCCCGCTCCCCGGTTTGCCCGGCCTGTGGATAAGTGTCCCTCAGGCCCCGAGCATCTCCTGCATGCGGCGGATCTCGGCGGACTGGGTGGCGGTGACGTCGTCGGCCATCTCCTGCACCCGCACCTCCGCGCCCTTGGTCTTCACGGTGTCGGCCATGGCGAGCGCGCCCTGGTGGTGGGCGATCATCAGCCGCAGGAACAGCTTGTCGAACTCGGTGCCCTTGGCCGCCTTGAGCTGGTCCATCTGCTCCGGCGTGGCCATGCCCGGCATGCCGTCGTGCGCGTTGTGGCCACCGTGGCCCGCGGGGGGCACGGGCGGCTTGTTGTGCTTCTTCAGCCAGGCGTCCATCATCTCGATCTCCGGGCCCTGCGCGTCGGCGATACGCGAGGCGAGGCCCTTGACCTGCCCGTCCGCGCCGCGGTCCGGGACGAGCACGGCCATCTCGATGGCCTGCCGGTGGTGCACGATCATGTCCCGCACGTAGGTCACGTCAGCCTCGTTCGGCGGCGACTCCGGACGCGCCTTGCCCGCTTCCTCCGGCGACAGCGTCTGGTTCGACTCCCCCGGCTTGCCCGGCTGGAGCACCGGCGCCGTCGGCTTCGCGCCCGCGGGCTCGTCACTGGTGCACGCGGTCAGACCGAACAGCGCGCACAGCACCGCCACTCCGCCGACCATCCGCCGCAACCTCATCTAGAGCACGCCCTCTCCGTCCAGCAGCACGACGACCGCAAGGTACTACGAGTTCTGTTCCCATTCACTCCTGGACTGGGAAAAAGCCCGGTCAGTAAACGCTTCTGCCCCGGAGACGGGCGGCCGAATAATGTCTTGACCCACTTCCTGCAGCGAGGGGATCTTTCGTGATGCACTCCAAACGCCGTCTGGCTTGCGCGGCCGCCGCGGGCGTTGTCGTCGCCGCCGTCGTCACCTTAGGCACGTCGACCGCCATCGCGGCCCCGCCCGCGCCCGGACCGGGCGTCGACCAGATCGTCAGCAGCCCGAACCTGAAGCAACTCGCCAACATCCCGGCCACGGCGCCGCTGTCCGGCTCCACGGGCACCGACCTCGCGTTCACCGGCAACTACGCGATCCAGGGCAATTACCAGGGCTTCACCATCTACGACATCACCACGCCGAGCGCGCCGAGGATCGCCAGCCAGGTGCTGTGCCCCGGCTCGCAGAACGACGTGTCGGTGCACGGGAACCTGCTCTTCCTGTCCACCGACTCCCGGCGCACGAACGACTCGTGCAACTCGGGGTCCTCCTCCAGCGGCACCTCCTACTGGGAGGGCATCAAGATCTTCGACATCGCCGACAAGGCGAACCCGCGCTACATCAAGAGCGTCGAGACGGCCTGCGGCTCGCACACGAACACCCTGGTGCCGGACAAGGCGGGCACCGACGTCTACCTCTACGTCTCCTCGTACAGCCCGTCGACGACCCTGTCGAAGTGCCAGCCGCCGCACGACAAGATCTCGATCGTGAAGGTGCCGCTGGCGGCCCCCGCGACGGCGTCCGTCGTCGCGACCCCCGTCCTGTTCCCGGACGGCGGCAACGCGGGCAGCAGCAAGACCTCGGCCACCACGGGGTGCCACGACATCACCGCGTACCCGTCGAAGGACCTCGCGGCGGGCGCGTGCATGGGTGACGGCGTCCTGCTCGACATCGCCGACCGGGTCAACCCCCGGGTGATCGACCGGGTCCAGGACAACGCGAACTTCGCGTTCTGGCACTCGGCGACCTTCAACAACGCGGGCACCAAGGTCATCTTCACCGACGAGCTCGGCGGCGGCGGCGCGGCCACCTGTGACCGCAAGACCGGCCCGACCCGCGGCGCCGACGGCATCTACGACATCACCGGCGCGGGCGACACCCGTGACCTGGTGTTCCGCGGCTACTTCAAGATCCCGCGCTTCCAGACCAACACCGAGAACTGCGTCGCGCACAACGGCTCGCTCATCCCGGTCGCGGGCAAGGACATCATGGTCCAGGCCTGGTACCAGGGCGGCGCGTCGGTGTGGGACTTCACCGACTCGGCCAACCCGCGGGAGATCGGCTTCTGGGAGCGCGGCCCGCTGCCCAACGGCGGCTCGGGCGGCGCGTGGTCGGCGTACTACTACAACGGCCACATCTACTCGTCGGACCTGGTGAAGGGCCTCGACGTGCTCGACCTCAACGACCCGGCGACCGACAGCGCGAAGAGCGTGCGGTTCACCGAGCTGAACGTACAGACGCAGGGCTCCTACACGGGCTGACCCGGCTGGTCGAAGGCCCTCCCGGACTCCGGGAGGGCCTTCACCCGTCTGCACCAGATTCTCGGGCCAAACGGCAACTGGGAAAAAAATTCGCTGTTTGGAAGTAGATCCACGGGAGAGACTGCGCGGATAGACGTCCTACGAATGAGGGGAACAGCGTGAGGGCGACACGCCAGAGTTCAAGATCCCGATACGTGACGGCCGCCGTCATCGGCGCGACCACCATCTCTCTCTCCCTGTGGGGAGCCACCTCCGCGGCGGCCCAGAACGGGACCGACCTCGGCCAGGAGAACTTCGTCACCAGCCCGAACGTGCGGCAGGTCGCGAACGTTCCGGCCACGGCCCCGCTGCTCGGCGGCGGCGCCAGGTCCTCGGACCTCGCGTTCACCGGTGACTACGCCATCGGCGGCAACTACAACGGCTTCACGATCTACGACATCAAGCATCCGAAGAAGCCCACGATCGTCAGCCAGGTGCTCTGCCCCGGCTCGCAGGGCGACGTGAGCGTGCACGGCGATCTGCTCTTCTACTCGGTCGACGCCCGACGCAGCGACGACTCCTGCAACTCCGTGGCCCAGAACGACGGCACCAAGCCGTACTGGGAAGGCGTGCGGATCTTCGACATCAGCGACAAGGCGAACCCGAAGTACATCAAGGCGGTCGAGACCGACTGCGGCTCGCACACGCACACGATGGTGCCGGACAAGGCGGGCACGGACGTCTACCTCTACGTCTCGTCCTACGGCCCGTCGACCTCCATCGCGCGATGCCAGCCGCCGCACGACAAGATCTCGATCATCAAGGTTCCGCTCGCGAACCCGACGGCGGCCACGGTCAGTTCCGCACCCGTGGTGTTCCCCCTCGGCGGCAACCCGGGCACCGTTGGCAGCTTCCCGGACCACTACAACCGTGAGACCAGTGGCTGCCACGACATCACCGCGTTCCCCGAGAAGGACCTCGCCGCGGGCGCCTGCATGGGTGACGGCGTGCTGTTCGACATCTCCGACCGCGCGGCCCCCCGCGTGATCGAGCAGATCCAGGACAACGCGAACTTCGCGTTCTGGCACTCGGCGACGTTCAACAACGACGGCACCAAGGTCATCTTCACCGATGAGCTCGGCGGCGGTGGCGCGGCCACCTGCAAGCCGGAGATCGGCCAGGTTCGCGGCGCGGACGGCGTGTACGACATCGTCGGCACGGACCTCGTCTTCAAGAGCTACTTCAAGATCCCGCGGCACGACAGCGAGATCTGCGTGGCGCACAACGGTTCGCTGATCCCGGTCGCGGGCAAGGACATCATGGTCCAGTCCTGGTACAAGGGCGGCGTCTCGATCTGGGACTTCACCGACTCGGCGAACCCGCGCGAGATCGGGCACTTCGACCCGCTGCCCTCGCGCGTCGGACCGTCGGGCACGTGGTCGGCGTACTACTACAACGGCTACATCTACTCCAACGACGGCCAGCAGGGCCTCGACGTGCTGCGGATCGACGACCCGCTGACCGATGAGGCGAAGTCGGTTCACCAGAAGGTGTTCAACGCGCAGACCCAGTACTCGCTGCGTCACGGCAACAACTGATCAGGCCACCGTTCTCGGGATCGCGGATGGCGAAGATCACACCGCCCCGAGATACTGCGTGGCACAGACCTGCAGGGAAGGGAAAAGAGTGAAGTCAATTCACTTCGGCAAGAGGTCCCGCAGGGGCGCGCTCGCGCTGCTCGGCGTGGCCGCGGCAGGCCTGTCCGTGGTCGGCGGTCCGTCCGCCGCCGCTCAGGACTTCCCGGCCGCTGACGAGATCGTCACCAGCCCCAACGTCTCGCATGTCGTCAACGTGCCGCCCACGGGTCCGCTGTCCGGGCCCGCCTCGGTCGGCACGGACCTGGCCTTCAGCGGCGACCACGCCATTGTCGGCAACTACCTCGGGTTCACGATCTACGACATCAAGAACCCGAAGAACCCGACGATCACCAGCCAGGTGGTCTGCCCGGGCGCGCAGAACGACATCTCGGTGAGCGGCAACCTCGTGTTCGTCTCCACCGACTCCCGGCGCAGCGACAACTCGTGCAACTCCACCTCCTCCACTGACCCGGAGAAGTACTGGGAGGGCATGAAGATCTTCGACATCAGCGACAAGAAGAACCCGAAGTACGTCGCGGCTGTCGAGACCGACTGCGGATCGCACACGCACACGCTGGTGCCGGACAAGCGCGGCAAGGACGTCTACCTCTACGTGTCGTCCTACAGCCCGTCGGCGACGCTGGCCAAGTGCAAGCCGCCGCACGACAAGATCACGATCATCAAGGTCCCGGTCAAGAACCCGGCGGCCGCGGCGATCGTGGCCACCCCGGTGCTGTTCCCGGACGGCGGCAGCCCCGGCAAGCCCGGCACCATCGACACCGGCTACGTGGTGCCCACCAGCGGCTGCCACGACATCACCGTCTTCCCGGCCAAGAGCCTGGCCGCGGGCGCGTGCATGGGTGAAGGCGTGCTGATGGACATCTCCGACCGGGAGAAGCCGCGGGTGATCAACACCGTGCGCGACGACGACCACTTCGCGTTCTGGCACTCGGCGACGTTCAACAACGAGGGCACCAAGGTCGTCTTCACCGACGAGCTCGGCGGCGGCGGCGCGGCGACGTGCAACGCCAAGATCGGCCCGACCCGCGGCGCCAACGGCATCTACGACATCACCGGCCGCGGCGACGGGCGCAAGCTCGAGTTCCGCAGCTTCTTCAAGATCGACCGTCACCAGACGGACTCGGAGAACTGTGTCGCGCACAACGGCTCGCTGATCCCCGTTCCCGGCAAGGACATCATGGTCCAGGCCTGGTACATGGGCGGCGTGCAGGTGTTCGACTTCACCGACTCGCGGGCGCCGAAGCAGATCGGCTTCTTCGAGCGGGGCCCGGCCGCTGACCCGAACACCGGTGGTGGTGTCTGGTCGTCGTACTACTACAACGGCTACATCTACGCCTCGGACATCGGCAAGGGTTTCGACGTCCTCGACATCAACGACCCGGCCACGAACGTGGCGCGCGGTCACAAGTGGACTGAGCTGAACGTTCAGACGCAGTACGGCTACGGCAGGTAATCCGGCTTCACAACGAAGGGCCCGCGGTTCACGCCGCGGGCCTTTTCGTCTGTTCAGACGGTTTCCACGACCTGGTCGTACTCCAGGCGCGGGCTGCGCGGGAAGGCCGCGTCCACACCGGGGTTGCCGATGTTGACCACGACCAGCGAGCGCTTGCGGCCGTCGGGGAAGAACGCGCGGTCGACGCCCGCGGCGTCGAAGCCCGCCATCGGCCCGGCGGCCAGCCCGGCGGCGCGCACCCCGAGTACGAAGTAGCCGACCTGCAGCGCGGCGTTGAACCGGGCGTTGTCGGTCCGGTGCGTCTCGTCGGCGAAGTGGTCCTTGGCGCCGGGCAGGTGCGGAAAGAGCGTGGGCAGGTGCTCGTGGAAGTCCACGTCGGCGGCCAGGATCGCGACGAGCGGCGCGGACGCGGTCTTGGCCCGGTGCCCTCGGAGAGCAGCGGGAGGTCGTTCGCGAGCGTCGTCGGAGCGGACGAGCAGCACGCGCAGGGGCTGGCCGTTCATCGCGGTGGGCGCCCACTTGACCAGGTCGTAGATCACGCGGACCTGCTCGTCGGTCACCGGCTCGGCGGAGAAGGTGTTGGCGGTGAGAGCTTGACTATTTCGTGAGGCCGCTCACCTCCCTGGCGGCCGCACCCAGCCTGCGCACGCCCTCGGTCAACTCGGCGGTGTCCGCGGTCGCGGCGAACCCGACCCGGAGGTAGGTCCCCGGCGGTTCCGCGGCGAAGAAGTCCTGCCCGAGCCCCACCGCCACACCATGCCTGCCCGCCGTGTCCACGATCTCGGAGTCGCCGGACGTGGTCCGCACCCACAGGTGCAGCCCGCCCGCCGGGATCGTCGTCACCGTCCACTCGGGAATCTCCCGGGCCAGGGCCGCCGACAGCGCGGCGCACCGCTCGCGCAGCGCGGCGCTGAGTGCCCGCAGATGCCGGTCCCAAGCCGGGGTGCTGACGAGTTCGATCGCGGCTTCCTGCATGGGGCGCGCGATGAACAGGTCGTCGACGAGACGCATGGCGCGCAGGCGTTCCATCACCGGCCCGCGCGCGATCATCCCGCCGATCCTCAGGCTGGGCGCCGCGGACTTGGTCAGCGAGGTCACCGACACCACGGTGCCGTCGCGATCATCGGCGACGAGGGGCCGGGGCGCCGGTCCCCCATGGCCGAGGTGCCGGGCGTAGTCGTCCTCGACGACGAACGCCCCACTGGCCCTGGCCACGTCGACGACCTCGCGGCGACGCTGTGGGGACAGCACGACTCCGGTCGGGTTGTGGAACGTGGGCTGGCAGTACAGCAGCCGCGCGCCGGTCATGGCGAATGCGTCGGCGAGCAGGTCGGGCCGGATGCCCCCGGCGTCCATCGGCACGGGCACCGGCCGAAGGCCCGCGGCTCGCGCGGCGGCGAGCGCGCCCGGGTACGTGGGCGACTCCACCAGGACCGGGCTGCCGGGGGACGACATCGCCCGGAACGCCAGGGACAGCGCGCCTTGGACGCCGCCGACGACCAGCACGTCGTCCGGGGTCACACCGCTGCCCGCCATGCCCGCGAACACCGCCCGCAGCGGCGCCAGTCCGGCCGTCGGGGCGCGGTCCCACGCGTCCGGCC
>NZ_JBOHGC010000324.1:0-10798 GCF_050699995.1 Actinokineospora sp.
GTCTACCTCACCGCGTCCGCGGACGCGCGCGCCGCGCGGCGCACCCGCCAGGACAGCGCCGCGGGCCGCACGGCCACCGCCGACGCCGTCAAGGCCGACGTGGAGCGCCGCGACCGGCTCGACTCGACCCGGGCGGCGTCGCCGCTCAAGCAGGCCGACGACGCGGTCGAGGTCGACACCACCGAACTCGACATCGACGGCGTGGTCTCGCACCTGCTCGACCTGGTCCATGACCGCGGGCTGAGCGGCACCTCCGTGCAACCGGCGGGTCGATGACCACAGATCTGCCCGCGGGGGCACTGCCCTGGCTGCACGACGTCGGCCGGATGATCGGACGCTGGGGTTTCCGCCCCGCGTTCCGCATCCGCGTGCACGGAATCGAGCGGGTCCCGCGCACGGGACCCGTCGTGCTGGTCGCGAACCACAGCTCCATGCTCGAACCGCAGCTCATCTTCGGAATGCTGCCGCGCCGTTCGGTGTTCCTGGTTAAGCAGGAGATGTTCCGCGGTATCGCGGGACGGGGTCTCCGCGCGATCGGGCAGGTCCCCGTCAAGCGCGGCGAGCCCGACCGGACCCCGCTCCTGACCGCGGTCGACGTCCTCAACGGCGGCGGCCTGGTCGGCGTCTTCCCCGAAGGCACCCGAGGCGAGGGCAACGTCGCGGTCGCCGAGCAGGGCGCGGCCTGGCTGGTCCGCTCGACCGGCGCGACCGTGCTGCCGGTGGCGACCCGCGGCACCCGCAGGCCGGAAGGCGCCCGGCGGCGGTTTCGCCCCAGGGTCGACATGATGGTGGGCGAGCCGTTCGACCTGGCGGTCGGCCGCGGGCGCACGGGCCTCATCGAGGCCACCGAACAGATCCGGGTCCGGCTCGCCGGCCTGGTTGACGAACTTGACGAACAGCGGAAGCGGAATCAATGACAGAGCTCGATGGCACCTGGTCCGACGAGTCCGAATGGGACTCGATCGGCGACGAGTTCGCCGACGACGAGGGCGAGGCCACCCCGAAGCCGGTGCTCGCCGTCGTCGGGCGCCCGAACGTGGGCAAGTCCACGCTGGTCAACCGCATCCTCGGCCGTCGTGAGGCGGTCGTGCAGGACACCCCTGGCGTCACCCGCGACCGCGTCGCCTACGACGCGCTGTGGAACGGCCGCAAGTTCACCGTGCTCGACACCGGCGGCTGGGAGCCCAGCGCCGACGGCCTCGCGGGCGCTGTCGCCGCGCAGGCCGAGTACGCGATGACCCACTCCGACGCCGTCGTCGTGGTCGTCGACGCCACCGTCGGCGCCACCGCGACCGACGAGGCCGTGTCCAAGGTCCTGCGCCGCTCGAAGGTGCCGGTCATCCTGGTCGCCAACAAGGTCGACGACGACCGGCTGATCGCCGACACCGCGTCGCTGTGGTCGCTCGGCCTCGGCGAGCCGTTCCCGGTCAGCGCCCTGCACGGGCGCAACTCCGGCGACCTGCTCGACGCGATCCTCGCCGCGCTGCCCGAGTCGCCCAAGGACACCTTCGGCGTGCAGGGCGGCCCCCGCCGCGTCGCGCTGGTCGGCAAGCCCAACGTGGGCAAGTCCAGCCTGCTCAACCGGCTCACCGGCGAGAACCGCGCGGTCGTCGACTCGGTCGCGGGCACCACCGTCGACCCGGTCGACTCCATCGTCGAACTCGACGGCCAGCTGTGGCGGTTCGTCGACACCGCGGGCCTGCGCAAGCGGGTCAACTTCGCCAGCGGCACCGAGTACTACGCGTCGCTGCGCACCAAGGCGGCCATCGAGTCCGCCGAGGTCGCCATCGTCCTTCTCGACGCCAGCGAGCCGATTGCCGAGCAGGACCTGCGGGTGCTGACGATGGTCGTCGAGTCGGGTCGCGCGTGTGTGCTCGCCTTCAACAAGTGGGACCTGGTCGACGAGGACCGCCGCCACGCGATGGTCCGCGAGCTTGAGCGCGGCCTGGTCCGCGTGCCGTGGGCGGAGAAGGTCAACGTCTCGGCGCTGACCGGCCGCTCCGTCCGCAAGCTCGCCCCGGCGCTGCGCACGGCGTTGAACTCCTGGGACCAGCGCGTCTCGACCGGGCAGCTCAACTCGTGGCTGTCCGACCTCGTCGCCGCCACCCCGCCGCCCGTGCGCGGCGGCAAGCAGCCCAAGATCCTCTTCGCCACCCAGGCGTCGACCCGGCCGCCGACAATCGTGCTGTTCACCAGCGGCTTCCTTGAGGCGGGCTACCGACGTTTCGTCGAGCGCAAGTTCCGCGAGACGTTCGGCTTCACCGGCAGCCCGGTCCGGATCTCCGTGCGGGTGCGCGAGAAGAAGGCGCGCAAGTAGCTAGCGCGCGTGCGCGCGGACAAGCTTCGCGCTGCGTTCGGGCTGTTCCCACCAGAACAGGTGCCCGACCCCGTCCATCGTCTCGAGGCGGGCGTCGGGCACCAGGCTCGCCAGGTGCTGCCCATTCGCCTGCACGATCATCTCGTCCTCGGTGCCATGCGCGACGAGGGTGGGCACGTCGAGATTCCGCAAGCCCGCCACGGCGTCGTGCCGCAGGATCGCCTGCAGCTGCATCAGATCACCGGCGACGGGACACGCACCGACAGCGACACGTCGGTGAACTGTTTGAACCGGGACTCGTCGGCCCGGAACGCGGGGGACAGGTTCGCCTCGTAGCCCGCGCGCAGGATCGTGGCGACATCCCCGGTGTTCATCGCCTCCACCATGCGTAGCGGACCCGGCCCCTCCAGGGAGCCGCCGGGACCGGCGTAGGTGCAGCCCAGGGTCAGCGTGCGCAGCCGGTCGGGATGCCGGACGGCGAGTTCCTGGGCGACCATGCCGCCCATCGAGATGCCCAGCACACGCGCGTCGGCCCAGCCGACGGCGGCCATCAGCTTCGCCGCGTCGTCGGCCATCTCGGCCACGGTGAACGGTTCGTCGGCCCGGTCGCTCTGGCCGATGCCGCGGTGGTCGAAGGCGACGAGGTCGTAGTCCTGTTCGAGCAGCGACAGGAACGGCTCACCCCAGATGGCGTGGTGACCGGCCATTCCCTGGATCAGCAGCAGCGGAGAGCCCTGCCCGCGGCGGATGTACTGCAGCTTGCGGTCACCAAGGTCGGCGATCGGCACGGCGAGCCTCCTGTCGTCGCACTCACCTTAAATAGCGCGCGCCCGCTGCCCGATGGCCACCTCGACGACCGCGCCGAGCACCTGCTTTACCGACGCGCGCGACCGGGCATCGCACGACACGATCGGGACGTCGTCAGTCAGGTCGAGTGCCTCCCGGACCTCGCCGAGGTCGAAGCGCCTGCCGTCGTCGAACCGGTTGACGGCCAGCACGAGCGGGGTGCCGCGGGACTCGAAGTAGTCCAGGGCCGGGAAACAGTCCTCGATCCGGCGCGTGTCGGCGAGCACCACGGCGCCCAGCGCGCCCTCGGACAGGTCGTCCCACAGGAACGAGAACCGCTCCTGGCCGGGCGTGCCGAACAGGTAGAGCACCAGGCGCGGGTCGAGGGTGATCCGGCCGAAGTCGAACGCCACCGTGGTGGTCGTCTTGTCCGGCAGCCCCGCCGCGTCGTCCACCCCGACCGACGCCTGGGTCATCACCGCGTCGGTCGCGAGCGGCTCGATCTCCGAGATCGCGCCGATGAGCGTCGTCTTGCCCACGCCGAACCCGCCGCCGATGACGATCTTCACCGACGACGGGCCGCGGTCAGAGCGCATGAACAAGCTCGCGAATCCTTTCCAGCGCGGGAAGATCCAGCTCGGGCGCCGGTCCGCAGGCCACCAGCCCGGCCGCCACCAGGTCCGCGATCAGGACGCGGGCGACGCCGAGCGGCACGCCGATCGCGGTCGCGACCTCGGCGACCGACTTCGGGCTGCGGCACAGGTCGGCGACCCGCTTGGCCTCGAAAGTCAGCCGGGCGGACCCGGCGGCGGGCAGCGTGCTGATCAGCGCGTCGACCCGCAGCGTCGGCTGGACCGGGCGGGTGCGGCCCGCGGTGACAAGGAATGGCCGGATGAACGGGCCGTCGTCGGGCAGCGCGTGTCTGGTCATCGTGGGAGCACCTCCCGCAACTCGCTGATCAGCGCGGGGCTGAGCGCGCCGCCGAACCGCTCGGCCAGCAGGGCGATCTCGTAGCCGATGACCCCGATGTCGGCGTCGTCGCCCGCGAAGACACCGAGGCAGCAGCCGCCGGAGATGGCCGAGACGAGCAGGAAGCCGCGGTTCATCTCGATCATCATCAGCTTCAGGCCGCCGAGGTCATAGCGGTGTGAGGCGCTGCGACTGAGGCTGGAGAGCCCGGAGACGACGGCGGCGAGGTGGTCGCCGTCGGCGCGGTCCAGACCGGGGGACAGGGCCAGCAACAGGCCGTCGGCGGACACCGCGATGGCGTCGAGCACGCCGTGGGTGTTGCGGACGAAGGTGGCCAGCAGCCAACCGAAGGTCTGCGGATTCGTCGTGGCGACAGTCATACGGTGTCCTGTTCGCTCGTGCGGCTGGTGCCGCGCTGGTGGCCGTTGCGGAACGACGACAGCATCGAGCGGACGTCGTCGGGGGAGCGGCCGCCCGTGGTCTCGACAGCGGTGGGGCGGACCGGTTCGGGGGCGGGCCTGCGGGTTCGCTTGGCCAACCCGTTACGGGTGCGTCCGCTGCCGGGCGGCACGTCGTCGAGGGCCTTGGACGGGCGGGGGCGCACGATCACGGGGCGCTGCTCGACGGGCGGCTCGGTCAGCAGCTTCGCCGGGAGCAGGACTCGGGCGCTCACACCGGAAGTGGGTGATTCGCCGAGCCGGACGCCGATGTCCAAAGTGGCCGCGAGCATGCCGATCACGTAGTGGCCCAGGAACTTCGTGGGTGCCACGAGGAACGAGTCGGTGCCGCGGAACTTGGCGTTCGCCGCGTCGAGCTGCTCGGCGGACATGCCGATGCCGTAGTCGGTGACCACCAGCAGGTAACCGTTTTTCGTGCGCCTGCCCTGGATTTCGACCGCGCGGTCGGGTGGGGAGAACGACAGGCCGTTCTCGATCAGCTCGGCGAGCAGGTGCGCCACCTCGGTGACCACCGAGCCGGAGATGAACACCGGGTCGACGCCGCGCAGCTCGACCCGGTTGTACTCCTCCACTTCGGACAGTGCGGCGCGGATGACGTCCACCACCGGAAGCGGGGTTCCGGACCGGCGTGGGCTGGTCTCACCGACCAGGACCAGCAGACTCTCGGCGTTGCGCCGCATCCGGGTCGCCAGGTGGTCGAGCAGGAACAGCTTGCCCAGGGCGTCCGGGTCCAACTCGGTCTGCTCGAACTCGCTGATCGCGCTGATCTGCCTGCGGAGCAGATTCTGGTTGCGGTGCCCCAGATTCGCGAGCGACTGACGGGCGTTGTGCCGCAGCAGCGCCTGCTCACCGGCCAACGTCATCGCCGACGTGCGGACCCGGTCGATCGACTGCGCCAGCGCGACGATCTCGCTGCAGGCCTCGGCATCGACCCGGACGGGTTCGTCGTGGGTGCCGGTGTGCCCGGCCTGCACGGCGGCGATGGCGGCGGGCAGGCCCGTGGAGGCGACGGTGTCGGCGTCCTTCGCCAGCTTCGCGAGGGGCAGGGTGATCGAGCGGATGCCCCTCATCACCAGCCACACCAACACGACCACGGCCAGGAACGCCACCAGGATGGCGATGATGACCTCGGTCTCGGCGTCGCGGTGCAACACCTTGGCGCGCGCGGTGATGTCGTCGCCGACGGAGGTCTGCACGTCGCGCAGGTCGTCGATCACCGTGGTGATCGACTCGAACCACACCATCGGGTCGACGTTCTCGGGCAGTCTGCCCGCGGCCCCCAGCAAAGCCACCTGCTCCAACCGCGCGGCCTGCTGCCCGGCCTGGGTGCGCTGCGCGGCGGCGAAGGCGTCCTTCTGCCCGCCGGTCGCCAACCGCTCGAACTCGGCCGCCGCGGCCAACTTGGTCGCGCGGATCTCGGTGAACCGGACGTACTCGTCCCCGGTGAACCAGCCCGCGGCGAACACACCGCTGAGGAAACCGCGTTCCCGTCCCACCGATTCCTTCACGTTCCCCAAGGTCCGCAACGCGGCCAAACCGCGGCGCAGCCCCGGATCGGCGGTGTCCTCAGAGGTCAGCGCCACGTCGTTGAGCCCGGCGATCGCCGAGGTGTAGAAGTCGAACGTCTCCGCCCGCTTCCCAGTCCGCGCGTCGGCCCCGGCCCGAACGGTCACCAATTTGTCCAGCCCGCGCAGAGCGGCGGAGAGTTCCTCCCCACCTTGCGGCACCCCACGCTCAAGCTCCCCGCGCAGGGCAGCCACCGCACTGTCGGTCTGGCGCCGCTGCTGAGCGACCCCATCGGCGAACCGGCTGTCGCCCCCCAACAACCCGAGGGTCAGCCCCCGCTCGCGCTGCAACTGGTGGACAACTCCTTGCACCCCCAGGGCAAGCGACACCGACTCGACCGCCGCGGTGACCGCCCGGTAGCTGCGCACCTCGGCGGTCATCGCGTAGCCGATCAGGCTGAGCACGATGGTCAGCGACACGGCCAACATCTGGGTCAGCCTGCCACGAACAGAACCACGTCTACGCTCGGTCATGAGTCCCCAGGTATGTGCTGAACGACCAATAGTCGGTGGCGTCAGTCTATGGCCGCCTTTTGCCTTTACCGACGTTTGAATGCGACAAGCTCAAACTGTTCACACGGCCGGTTCCGGGGTTCACCCGCAGGCAACAAATACTCGCGGAACTGTGCTCTACCAGCGAGTTTCCGTCTGCGGGTGTGGCTCCAACGCGAAGTCGTTAACTGCTGTTGACGAAATCTCACGGCGCCCTTCGGGCCTATGTGCGATTCCGTTGAATTGCCGCGCACTACCGTTTCCGGCGAGTATTGGGCAATGTGAGGGCGACTACATTCATTCCCATTTGCCGCGCCGGAGGCGACCGTCGCCCGACCCAAGATCCACTAGAGGGCTCCAGTCGGCCGCCCCCGATTAGATCCCGGCACGGCCGGTGCGCTAGTCTTGCCCAGCACCCGCGAGAGCGGATGTGGCCGGGCTGTGGCGCAGTTTGGTAGCGCACTTGACTGGGGGTCAAGGGGTCGCAGGTTCAAATCCTGTCAGCCCGACGGTCGTGTGAAAGCCCCCTGATCTGGATATTCTCCCAGGTCAGGGGGCTTTCGTCATGCTTGGAAACGATCATGTCCAAGATCGTTTCCTGAGTGCCTTGGGGACCATTTGGGACCACTGGGTCACACAGCCCGGAGCCGGGGACCACGAGGCGCGTGCAGGTGCTTTGACAACAGCACGCCCGCATCGGTGGCCGATTGGCGGTCGGGGTGCAAGTACCTCTGTGGTCGCCGGCGAGCCGTGACCGGCGATCTTCCGTAGGTGCTGGACCGGGACACCGGAATATGGGTGCGCGAAGGGTGCGGCGGCCGGTAGGCGTGGCGGCGTGGGTGATGTCGCGTGGGTGGGTGGCGAAACCCTGAGGTGTGACGCGGGCGTTGTCGGCCGCACGCCGGATTCTCCCGCGACTTCAACCGGCGACCTGTGTGCTGAGTGGGTCGTCGTCGCGGTAGGAGCGGGCTTGTAAGTCGTAGAGTTCGGCGTAGCGGCCGCCGGTGGCGTGGAGGGATTGGTGGGTGCCGGTTTCGACCACGCGGCCCTCGTGGAGCACCACGATGAGGTCGGCGTGGCGGACCGAGGCGAGGCGGTGGGTGATCAGTACCACGGTTCGGCCGGATTGCAGTGTTCGCAGGGATTCATAGACCGCCGCTTCGGCGCGGGCGTCGAGGGCGGCGGTGGGTTCGTCGCAAATCAGGACGCGGGCGTCGCGGTAGAGGGCGCGGGCGACGGCCATGCGCTGCCATTGGCCGCCGGACAGGTCGTGGCCGTCGCGGAATCTGGTGGTGAGCAGGGAGTCCCAGCCGTCGGTGAGGGTCTCGACGACGCTGTCGGCGCGGGAATCTCGGGCGACGCGGCCCAACACCTGTTCGTCGGGGTCGTCGCGGTCGGGGCGGCTGAGGGTGACCGCGTGCCGTGCGGTGAGGGGCCAGCGGGTGGGCTCCTGCATGACCACCGCGATGGGCAGGGTCTCCGGCTCGAGGTCGGTGAGGTCGAGCCCGTCCCACGTGATGGTGCCGGTGGTGGGCAGGTACAGCCCGGCCAGCAGTTTCGCCAGGGTGGACTTGCCGGATCCGTTCTCGCCGACCAGGGCGACCACCTGCCCACGGCCGATCGTCAGGTCCACTTCGGACAGTGCGGGCGTTTCCTTGCCGGGGTAGGTGAAACCGAGCCCGCGGATCTCGATCACGGCCGGGTCGGCGGGGGCGTCCATCCCCGGCGGGCGGGTGTTCGACGCGGCGGCGGTGAGGAAGGCGCGGAAGTCGTTGATGTACAGGGACTTCTCGAACAACCGGTTGGTCGCCAGCACCGCCTGGGTCAGTGAGGAGCGCACGGTGCGGATGGCCACCACCGCGGCGCCCGCGACCGCCAGGGCGACGCCGCCGGTGTAGAGCAGCCACCCAAGCATCAGGTAGGCCATCGCGATGCCGACGCCGGTCAGCGTGCGGCCGCCGAGGGTGATCCGGGTCTGTCTGTCCGCGAGCCGCAGGTGTCCGTCCTGCATGGCCTTGGCCGAGCGGTCGTGCTCGGCCAGCAGCTGCTCCTGCGCGGCGAACGCGCGGAGTTCGGCCGCGGAGTGCTTGTCCACCAGCAGGTCGAGGTACACGGACAACCGGCGGCGGGTCTCGATCCACTGCGCCATGAACTCGTATTCCAGGCGGGCGGACCGCAGGGTCGACCACGCCTCGGGGATTACCGAGAGCACCAGCACCGGCAGCAGCGACGGGTGCAGCAGTGCCACGGTGGCGGCGGTCGCGGCGAGCGAGATCAGCGACCCGAGCAGCACGCTGCCCTGGTTGATCGAGCTGTCGACCGCGTCGACACCGGCGTAGCGGGCCCGTTCCAGGTCGTCGTGGAACTCGGACTGCTCGAAGGTGAGCAGCTCGACCCGGGAGATCGCCGTGGCGAGGTCGTTCTCGACCCGGCGGCGCACCCGGGGACGCAGCCGGGCGGTCACCGCCGAGATGGTCGTGTCGGCCAAGCCGCGCAGCGCGTAGGCGGCGGCGAGCGCCAGCAGCGCGGGCACCGCGTCGAGCACCCGGTCCGGGGTCGGTCCCGCGGTCAACAGCGCGGTCAGCACCCGGGTCAACGCCAGCAGGCCGATCCCCGCCACCAGCCCGGACACCACGTGCGCCATCACCCCCAGCAGCACCGCGCCGGGGTTGACCCGCCACGCCGTGCCCGCGATCAGCCGCAGCGCCGCGGGCAGGGCCCGGGCCATCCGCCACAGGCTGATGCGGGTCAGGTCCCCGGACAGGCTGTGCCAGGCCGCCGTCGACAGCTGCGGCAGCGGGGTTCGCGCCTTGCCGCTGCGCTTCTCCCGCGTGTTGTCGGTGTCCAGCGGTGCCCGCGTTAGGCTCATCCACAGTCCTTCCCCAGAGACGTCAGCCGAGGATGGCGCGGTGGGGTGACAATTCCGTCAGGCCCGCAACCAGCCGCCCGGCCCGAGGCACACCCGCTCCTGCGCGCAAGTCGCCGACAGAGTGGTCGATGGAGCGCCTGGATTCACCCGTATCGGGTGCGGTGTGCTGCTTGGGGTGATCGGATGCCCCCTCAGGCCGCGCGGGCCGACTGATCGGGTGGTGTCAGGCCGGATCGGCGACGCGGTAGCCCACGCCGGGCATCGTGGTGATGACCGGCGGGCCACCCAGTTTGCGGCGGAGCCTGCCGATCGTCACCGTGACCGTGTTGGTGAACGGGTCGGTGTTCTCATCCCAGACCTGTTCGAGCAGGCTCTCCGTGCTCAGGTAAGCCGGGCTGGCGTGCAGAAGCGCTTCCATGAGTGCGAATTCCTTGACCGAGAGGTCGAGCCGCCGACCGTCGCGGATGGCCGTGCGCAGCAGCGGGTTCGATGCCCGCCGCCCGCACGGTCCGGGTGCGGGCCGCGGGCCTGTGGCGGGCCAGTGCCCGGATCCGCAGGACGAGCTCGGGGAAGTGGAAGGGCTTGGCGAGGTAGTCGTCGGCGCCCAGGGTGAGGCCGCTGACCCGGTCACCGGGCGAGCCCGCCGCGGTCAGCATCAGGACCATGGCACGGTCTTCGCGTTCGGTGATCAGTCCGCAGAGGGTGTCGCCGTGGACGCCGGGCAGGTCGCGGTCGAGGACCACGACGTCGTAGGTGTTGACGTCGAGTTTTTCGGCCGCGACAAGCCCATTGTGGGCGAGGTCGACCGCCATGCCCTGATCCCGCAGGCCCTCGGCCAGCACATCGGCGAGCGTGCGCGCGTCCTCCACCACCAAGACCCTCACTTCGCGACCCCCTGGGGAAGCGAGATCGCGACCCGCAGCCCGCCTTCCGGTCGCGCGTGCAGCCGCAGGCGGCCGCCATGCGCGTCCACGACGGCGGCGACGATCGAGAGCCCGAGGCCGCTGCCGTCGTCGGACCCGGTCCGGTCGGCGACAAGCCGCTGGAACGGCTGCCCGAGCCGGTCGACGTGTTCCTGATCCAGAACGGCCCCGCCCGTCTCCACGGTGAGCTCCACTGACCCGGCGGCGTTCGCCGTCTCGACCCGGATCCAGCCGCCCTCCTGGTTGTGGACGATCGCGTTGCCGATGACGTTCTCCACCATGCGGGTCAGCAGGGTGGGGCTGCCCTGGACCGGCGCGGTGTCCGACGATCCGTCCTCGGTGAGGGTGAGCCGTTTCGCCTACACCGCCGTCGTGTTCGGCATCTCCGCGTCGCGGTTGCGATCCCCGAACCAGTGAAC
>NZ_JBOHGC010000325.1:0-1002 GCF_050699995.1 Actinokineospora sp.
GAAGGTGTTGCAGCTCGGGCACAGGAACCCACGCACCGTACCTGACTCCCGCCGAGCAGGCCCTCGCGCAACGACCCGCGCACCGGGGCTGGTGGCGGCCGTCACGCCCCCGCGAGGACCACGGATCTGCCGGCGTGCAGCGGACCCTGTGGGAGGCGTCGTGAAGCCTCCAGTGCCGTACTTCGGCGGCAAGACGACCATCGGGCCCGCGATTGCCGCGCTACTACCCGCGCACTCCCACTACGTCGAGCCGTTCGCCGGCTCCCTCGCGGTGCTGTTCGCCAAGCCACCATCCGACCACGAAACCGTCAACGACATCGACCACACGCTGATGACCTTCTGGCGTGTTCTACGGGAACACCCCGCCGAACTGGCGCGGATGTGTGCGCTGACGCCGCACTCCCGAGCGGAGTACGACCGGGCGATGCCGTTGGACGCCGCCGGCGAACTGGAGTTGGCGCGGCAGGTGTTCGTGAAACTCACCCAGGGCAGATCAGGGCGTCTACGCCGCACCGGGTGGCGGCACTACGTGAACCCGGCCGGTTCCAGCGCAAGCATGCCCGGCTACCTCGCCGGGTACGTCAACCGCCTCGCCCCGGCCGTACAGCGGCTGCAACGGGTGTCGCTGGAGTGCCGGCCAGCGCTTGACGTGATCGACAAATACGGCGCCGAACCCGACGTGCTGCTGTACGTCGACCCGCCGTATCTCGGTTCCACCCGTGCGAACGACAACGCGTACCGGTGCGAGATGCGTACCGACGCCGAGCATCGGGAACTTGCCGAAGCGCTTCGAGCCGCCCGGGCGGCGGTCGTGCTGTCCGGGTACCCGTCCGACCTATACGACGGTGACCTGTACCCGGACTGGCATCGGCTGACCATCGCCGCCAGCACCGGACAGGGCGGCACCTGGGCGAACCGGACCGAGGTGCTGTGGTCAAACCGGCCCCTCGCCGCGCAGTTGGACCTACTCGGGGAGGAGGCGCTGTGACCGGAGTGTGCGGC
>NZ_JBOHGC010000326.1:0-3570 GCF_050699995.1 Actinokineospora sp.
CTCTCCAACCGCCACGAGCCGGGGGCCGAGTAGGCGATGGCCCGCACCCCGTCCCACTTGAACTCAAAGGCCCAGCGCTCGTCGGCGGCCGGGACCGTCCCGGTGCGGGCCAGCATCGGCACGATCCGCTCCGGCATCGCCCCCCCGGGGTCCATCTCGACCGGCGGCATGATTTCGCCACCCCTCGGCTGGCTGGGTCCGGCACCCGCCAGTTCAGGCCTCGCCGTGGTTTCCAGCGCAAAAACAACGTAACCAGTCAGGTCCCATTCGCGCGGTTTGTGGTGTATCCACCGCGGACGGCGCGCGGTGATGTAAAACCGGTGGTATGGGTCTGGGTGATCGGATCGCTGAGCTTGAGGTTCGGCTGGCAGAGGTGCAGGCGGAGAACGAGCGGCTCCGGGCCGAGAACAGTGTGCTCGCTGAGCTGGTCGCCCAGCTCAAGGATCAGCTGGGCGCCAATTCGGAGAACTCGTCGCGGCCGCCGTCGATGGACCCGCAGCAGCCGCGCCAATCCCGCGCTGAGCGGCGCGCTGCGGCGCGGGCGGCACGGTCGTCGGGGCGGCGGCAAGGGAAGCAGCCGGGCGCGCCGGGAGCGAACCTGGCGCGGCGGGTTCCAGACGAGGTGGTCGTGCATCCGCCGGTGTGCTGTGGCGCCTGCGGGGAGGACCTCTCCGGCGCCGAGGTCGTGGGCGAGGTCCGCCGCCAAGTGTTGGAAATCCCCGAGATCCGGGTCCGGGTCACCGACTTCGTAGCCGAGCGCCGCCTGTGTGGCTGCGGCCACGAGACCGTGGGCGTGTTCCCCCCCGAGGCCAGAGCTCCCGTGTGTTGGGGACCGGAGGTGCGGGCGTTGGCGTTGTATCTGCTGGACCGCCAGCATCTGCCGTTGGAACGCACCGCCGAACTGTTGGCCGAACTGTTGGGGGCGCCGGTGTCGACGGGGTGGCTGTGCGCCGTGCAGGCCGAAGCGGCCGGCAAGCTGGCCGGGTTCATCGCCACGGTGAAGGACCAGCTGGGCGAAGCGCCGGTGGTCCACGCCGATGAGACCGGCACCCGGGTCGGGCTGAGCAAACGGTGGGTGCACACGTTGTCCACCAAGCTGTTGACCCTGTTGGTGGTGCACCCCAAGCGGGGGTTCGAAGCGCTCGAAGACATCGGCGTGCTCGGCGATTACCGCGGCACGATCGTCCATGACGGCTGGGCTCCCTACGACCTCTTCGCTGGCGCCACCCACGCTCAGTGCGGCGCCCATTTGACCCGTCACCTCAAGGCCGTGGGCCGCACCGAGGAGTTCGCCCAGTGGTGCGCAGAGATGATCGAGGTCCTCGTCGCCGTGAAGCGCGCGTCGGAAACTGCCGCCGCCGCGGGACGATCAAAAGTCGCCCCGGCCACGGCCAAAGTGCTCCGCCGCCGCTACCACAAGGTGCTCGACGACGCCTTCGCGCTCTTGCCCGAAGGGCCAAAACCTCGCCGCCGCGGGACAGGCGGCTGGACCGAAGCCCAGCGCAAAGCATGGAACCTGGCCACCCGGATGCGCGCCCAAGCCGATCAGATCCTCAGAACGCTCGACGACACGGCGGTACCCACCGACAACAACACTGCGGAAAGATCGCTGCGAATGGTCAAGCTCCACGACAAGATCAGCGGCGCCTTCCGCAGCGACGCCGGAGCCCAAGCGTTCGCCACCATCCGCAGCTACCTCCAAACCGCGGCCCTCAACGGCATCAACCGGCTCTGGGCACTGCACCAGATCTACACCACAGGACCCTGGCTGCCACCCGCGACCCGAGCTCCTTGAACGCCAGTCGATGACGACAACCGAGATCTGATCTCAACAGCCCGACACGCGCGAGAACGCCGACCTGACTGGTTACACTATTCAGGTGGCCGCCGGTGAGGGGATCATCCAGGGGTTCCCGTTGAAGAGTTGGATGAGCAGGTCGAGTGGGTTGTGCCCGTGCTTGCGGCCGGTTTCGATGTAGCTGCGGATGGCGGCGAAGCGTTCGGCGCCTTTCTCGCTTCGGAAGGTGCCGGAGATCTTCTGCTGGAGTTTGGCCATCCGGAGGTCTCTCTCGGCCTGGTTGTTGTCGAACGGGACTCGGAGGTCGGTGGTGAAGCGCAGGATTTCGGTGGCGTGGTTGCGGAAGGCGACGGCCAGGTTGTAGCCGGCGCGTTCCAACGGGTGTCGTTTGCGGCCGGCGGGGGGTTCGGGGTTGACGGCGAAGGCGTCGGCCACGATGCGGTTGTAGCGGGCGCGCAGCTGCGATCGTTGACCCGGAGGCACAGCCGGGAGGCCGGCCGCCAGCGCGGCCTCGCATCGTCGTTTGGCGTCGAGGAGCAACGCGGTCATGGCCGTCGCCCACGCCTCTTGGGAGGCGATCTCGGCTACGGCGGCGAGGTCGCGTAGTAGGTGGGCGTTACAGACGGCGTGGCGGGCGTTGGTGTAGCCCCAGTAGGACGCCAGGCGGTCATGGACGAGGGTGCCCCGGAAGCGGGGCAGGATCCCGATCTCGTTGATGGCTTCCCGCCCGCGGTGGCGGTGAACGGCCAGGTAGGTGAGCAGCACGGTGGCCGCCACGTGGATCCACCACTTCGTCCCGGCCACCCGGGTGCCGGTCTCATCGGCGTGGACGACGTCGGAGGCGGCTACCCGGTCGGCCAGGTCGTCGACGAACCCGGCGAGGCCGTCGGCCCCCTCGGCGGCGAGCGACGCCAACCACCCGCTGGAGACCGGCGCGCCCAGCATGTCGGCGAGCAGTTCGGCGGTGCGTTCCACCGGGAGGTGCTGGCGGACCAGGAGATAGATGGCGTAGGCCCGCACCCGCGGCCCCCAGCACGCCGGCGCCCTCGCCTCGGGGGGGAACTCGGCCGTCGTGGCCCGCCCGCACCCGCAGCGGCGCCGCTCGGCCCGGTGCTCGGTCACTTCCCGGCGCCGTTCGGGCAGGTCGAACACCTGGCGGCGTTCCACCCCCTCGACCGGGGCGCCCGCCAAGCCGGCGCCGCAACCCCGACACGCACCCGGAACGTGGACCACGACACGGTCCGGGTCGTCCACCTGCGCCAGGTGCGCACCCGGCGCCCCGGGCTGCTTCCCCTGGCGGCGCTTGTCCTCCTTCTGCGCTGCCCGCGCCGCCCGGCGCCGCTCGGCCCGCGACTCCCGCTGCTCCTGGGCGTCACGCGACGGCGGCAACGACGAGTTCCCCGAATGACGCCCGATCTGGCGTTCCAGCTCTCCGACCCGAGCTTCCAGCCCTTCGATCACCGCCGCCTGCGCCAGGACCATCTCCACCAGTTCCTTACGGGAGAACCCCTCCAGGGCCTCGGCCGTGACCGGCCGCCGGGAACCAGACGCAGCATCGATACCCCGCGTTCTACACCACCGCGCGCGCTACGTGGTGGATTCGCGCGAAACGCGCGATCGGTCTCCAAAGCCGAAACCCCTTATGGGACAAGGGACTCCAGCCGAGGCGGCCCTACACCTGAACAATTACACTCCAGTTGTCGGTGCCGGCGCTGCTGGCCGTGTAGCTCGCAGCTGCGGCTCCGACCCCGACCGCGACGCCGCAGACCACG
>NZ_JBOHGC010000327.1:0-1820 GCF_050699995.1 Actinokineospora sp.
GTCGCCGGGGCCGCCGACGACGACCCGCTGCGCGCCCTGCGGGCCGCCCGCCACGCCCTGCTGCGCAGGCCCGACGCCGATGTCGGGCACCGGATCCCGATGGCGCCACAGCTGCGCCGGGCTGTGCTCCGCGTGCTCAACCACTACGACCAGCACCTGACGTCGGTCCTCAACTCGCTCATCGACGGGATCGAACGCACCGCGGCCGAACTGGTCGAGCGCCAGGAGAAGCTGGCCAACGCGGGCGCGGGCCACGACATCGACCTGCTGCGCGCCGACCTGGACCTGATGGTCGAACGCGGGGCGCACCTGTCCAAGCAGGTCTCCGCGAACGGCGAAGAGGTCGTACGGCTGCGCGGTGAGGTCAGCCGGGGGACCAGGGCGGTCAAGGACCTGTCCGCCCAGATCCGGGAGACCCCGCCGCCGACGGTCGACCCCGAGCAACTGCGCGCGCTTACCGAGGCGCTGGCGGCCGGGCGGGCCCGGATCGACGCGCTGGAGGCCAAGCTCAACGACCGCCTCGGGGAGCGCGACAGCAAGGTCGCGCTGAGCACCTGGTCCTCGGACCAAGCTCTGCGGGCTACCGATGCGCTGCGCAGAGTCGTTGTGCGCCAACACGAACGGGTGATTCCGGCGGAGTTGGCCGACGTGCCCACCTCGCTCGTCCTGTGCGACGCGGGCTTGCTCCGGCTGCCCGCGCACGACGCGGTGATGTCCCCGGTGCTGTCGAGCAACGGGGTCTGGGAGCCCGACATCGCGGAGCTGGTCGACTCGCTCATCGAGCCCGAGAGCGTCTTTCTCGACATCGGCGCGTACGTCGGATACCACGCGATCCGCGTGCTCAGCAGGCTTGGCGCCGGCGGCACCGTGGCTGTCATCGAACCGTCCGGGGAAGCGGCGAAACTGTTGCGGCACAACGTATCCGAGAACGTCAGCGCGGCTGTGGCCGAACGTCTGGTGGTGCTGGAGGCGGCGGCGTGGGACAGCCAGTCTCCGCTGGTGGGGACCCCTGCGGGGGGTGGTGGCCTGACCGTCGCGCCACAAGATCCACAAAAGGTGATCACCACCACATCGGGTGAATATCCGATCGCGGGCGTTCGGCTCGACCGCGAGCTCGACGGTCTGGAAGCCACCCGCGAGCAGCGTCTGTCGGTCGTGAAAGTCGACGTTCCGGGCCGCGGACACCGCGCTCTGGGGGGTCTCGTGCGGCGTCTGCGCAAGGACCGACCGCACGTCGTCGTGGCCATGGATGGCGCTCTGACCAGGCGATATGGCGACGACCCCGGTGTGGTCCTGCGGGAGTTCCGCACGTGGGGCTACGAGCTCGTGCGCCTGGGCGAAGAACGTGCCGTCTCGGTCGAGGATGTGGTCGACGAGGTGCTCACCGGGCAGGTGCGCACACTGTGGCTCCGACCCTCCACAAGCCGCTGACCAGCCGATTTGACTTTGCGATCAGCTACCGCGTAACTTTCTCCATGTCGCACGGAGCGCCGAACAGAACAGGACGCAAGAGCCTGGCGGAGTCGGAGTGGAAGAAAGCTTCTGGTAGTGTTCAGGAGTCGGACACCACCGGGTCGAGCGGGTTGACACCGCGAATCGAACCGGGTAAAGTTCTGCGGCGTTGCCTGAACCGGAATCCCTGCAAGGATCACTAGATCCCGCATGGGGCCGATGCAGACACAAAACTTGTTTAGCAATACCAGCCTCTGATGCTGTCGCTCCTTACCGGGGTGGTTAATTCGGATGTGCGTGTGTTGTTTGAGAACTCAACAGTGTGCCGATTTAAGCCAGTAGAGCTTAAATATAGAACCCCTTAGTGG
>NZ_JBOHGC010000328.1:0-26752 GCF_050699995.1 Actinokineospora sp.
GCGCGGACGCGGTCGCCGGTCCGGTCTTCGGCGTCTGCGGCGGCGCCGCGCTGCTCCGAACGGACGCGCTGGCCGCCGTCGGCGGGGTGCCCGGCGACTTCTTCTGCTACTACGAGGACACCGACACCTCGTGGCGGCTGCGGCTGGCGGGCTGGTCGATCGTGCCGGTTGAGGCCGATGTCACCCACCTGCACGGCGCGAGCACCGCGCCCGGCTCGGCCCAGTTCCATCTGTGGAACGAGCGCAATCGCTTGCTCACCCTGTTGCGCTGTGCGCCGATGAGCGTCGCGCTGACCCAGCTCGCTCGGTTCGCCCTGCTCACCGCGGTGCTTCCGACCAGGCGAAACGTCGGCCGGGAGGACAACTTCCGGGTGGGTCTGCGGCTGCGTGTCCTGGGCCAGGTGGCGGCCCGGCTGCCGCGGACGATCGCCGCCCGCCACAAGATCGACACCGACCGCGCCACCCGATCGCGGGTCTGGCGGCACCAGTTCGCCAGTCGGGCGACATGAAGGCACCCCGATAAGGCACCCTGTCCCCAGGAGCAACCAGGGAGGAGACAGCGTGGCGGAGGGGGCCTTGCCCATACTGTCGGTCGTACTCGTCAACTACCGGGGAGCCGACGACACCCTGACCTGCCTGCGGTCGCTGAAGTCGGACCTCGACTATCCAGCCGACCGGCTGCAGATCATCTGCGTGGACAACGCCTCGGGGGACGGCAGCGTCGAGAAGATCCGCGCCGTCGACGGCGTCGAGTTGATCGAGGCTCCGGACAACCTCGGCTTCGCGGGCGGCTGCAACCTCGGGGTCGCCCACGCCAAGGGCTCCGTCCTGGCCTTCCTGAACAACGACGCCCGGCCCGACCCGCAGTGGGCGCGCGCGGCCGTGCGGGTGCTCACCGAGCAGCCCGACGTCGCCGCCGTGGCCAGCAAGGTCCTCGACTGGGACGGCGCGAACATCGACTTCGTCGACGCGGGCCTCACCTGGTTCGGCATGGGCTACAAGCGCCACGCGGGCACGCCCGACGACGGCAGCCACGACGATCCGCGTGACGTCCTGTTCGCCACCGGCTCGGCGATGTTCGTCCGCGCGGGCGTGTACCGCGAACTCGGCGGGTTCGACGAGAGCTTCTTCATGTTCTACGAGGACGTCGACCTCGGCTGGCGGCTGAATCTGCGTGGCTGGCGGGTGCGCTACGAGCCCACGTCGCTGGCCTACCACCGCCACCACGCCGCCATGTCCGAAGTGGACACCAAGGACCAGTCCCGCGAGCTGTACCTGCTGGAGCGCAACGCGTTGGCGGCGCTCTACAAGAACCTCTCCGACGCCACCCTGGCCAAGGCGCTGCCCGGCGCGCTGGCGCTGTCGGTGCGCCGGGCGACCGCGCGCGGCGAGATCGACCCGACCCAGTTGGAGATCACCCGCCGCGGCGAAGGTGACGGCTCCGACACCGTCCCCATCGCCCGGACAGCGCTGGCCGGGATGCTGGCGATCGACCAGTTCGTCGAGATGCTGCCCGCGCTGGCCGCTTCCCGCGCGGTCGAGCAGGCCGCCAGGGTCCGCTCGGACGCCGACCTGGTTCCCCTGATGCGAAAGGCGATGGAGCCCGCGTACCCGCTGCCGCGCTACCTCGCCGCGCACGAGGCGATCGTCGAGGCGTTCGGGCTGGAGCAGGCGTTCGGCGCGCGCAGGCGGATCCTGGTGATCACCGGCGACGCCGTGTCCGAGCGGATGGCGGGCCCGGCGATCCGCGCGTGGAACATGGCCGATGTGCTGTCGGCCGAGCACGAGGTCCGACTGGTCACGGTCAACCCGGTGTGCGCCCCGCCGCCCGCGCCGTTCCCGGTCGTGCAGTCGAAGCGCCGCGACCTGGAGTCGCACGTGGCGTGGGCCGACGTGGTGATCCTGCAGGGCCACGCGATGGAACTGGCGCCGTCGCTGAAGAAACCCGACTCCAGCAAGATCGTCATCTGCGACGTCTACGACCCGATGCACCTGGAGCTGCTGGAGCAGGGCAAGGATGAGATCGCCGAGCAGCGCGAACTCGATCTCGTCGGCGTCACCAAGGTGATGAACAACCAGCTCGACCGCGGCGACTTCTTCATCTGCGCCTCCGAGCGGCAGCGGCACTTCTGGCTGGGCCACCTGCTTGCCCTCGGCAGGCTCACCCCCGCGCTCTACGACAGCGACCCGACGCTGCGTTCGCTGCTCGACGTCGTCCCGTTCGGACTGTCCGGCAAGCCGCCACAGCAGAGCCGGGCGCCGATGAAGGGCGCGATCCCGGGGATCGCCGATGGCGACAAGGTCGTGCTCTGGGCGGGCGGGGTCTACAGCTGGTTCGACCCGCTGACCCTGGTCAGCGCGATCGACGTGCTCGCCCGGCGGCGCCCGGAGGTGCGGCTGATGTTCCTGGGCATGAAGCACCCCAACCCCGAGGTGCCGGAGATGGACATAGGCGCCCGGGTGCGCGCGCTCTCCGGGCAGCTTGACCTGACCGGCAGGCACGTGTTCTTCAACGAGACCTGGGTGCCCTACGAGCAGCGGCAGGACTGGCTGCTCGACGCCGACTGCGGTGTCACCACGCACTACGAGCACGTCGAGACCACGTTCGCTTTCCGCACCAGGGTGCTCGACTACCTGTGGGCGGGCCTGCCGATCGTCACCACCGACGGTGACGCGTTCGCCGACCTGGTGCGACTGGAGAAGCTGGGCGTGGTGGTCCCCGCCGAGGACACCGACGCACTGGCCGACGCCTTGGAGCGGGTGCTCTACGACGCCGAGTTCGCCGCCGCCTGCCAGGACCGGATCGCCGCCGTGCGCGATCGGTTCACCTGGGAGAACGTGCTGGCCCCGCTGACCGCCTTCTGCCGAAACCCGCGTCCGGCGACCGACCGGCTGCCGGGCTCGGAACCCCTGGTGCGCAAACCCGCCCTGGGCGCGGCGGGCACGGTTCGCCGCGACTTGGCCCTGGTCCGCGAGTACCTCGACGGCGGCGGCGCGACCGAGCTGGCCCGCCGGGCGGCGGGCCGGGTCCGCCGGGTCGCCCGTGAGCGCATGGCCGGACGCGGAGGTCGCGGAGATGGCTGACAGACCGATCAGGGTCCTCATCGACGGCACGCCGCTGCTCGGCTCACGCACCGGCATCGGACGCTACACCGCCGCACTGGCCGAGGAACTGGCGTCGTCCCCGGACGTCGACATGCGCGCGGTGGCCTTCACCCTGCGCGGCTGGCGCAAGCTGCGCCACGTCCTGCCCCACGGCTCCCAGGCCCGGGGGATGCCGGTCCCCGCCCGCCTGCTGCGCAAGGCTTGGCTGCGGGGTTCGTTTCCCCCGGTCGAACTGTTCGCCGGACTCACCGATGTCGTGCACGGCACCAACTTCGTCCTCCCGGCGGCCTTCCGCGCGGCGGGCGTGCTCACCATCCACGACCTGGCATTCCTGGACTACCCCGGCGACCTGCCGCCAAGCGACGCCGAACTCCCGGAACTGGTCCAACTCTCCGCACGGCGCGCACACGTCATTTGCACCCCGACCAAGGCAGTCGCCGAACGCGTGGTCGAACGCCTGGGCGTCTCGGACTCGAAGGTGCGCGTCACCCCGCTGGGCGTCGACCCACAGTGGTTCGCCGCCCGACCACCGAACGAGTCCCTGGTCGAACGAGTCGGCCTGCCATCGCAATACCTGCTCTTCGTCGGCGCGGCAGGCCCCCGAAAGGCGTTGAGCTGGCTACTGGACGCCCACGCGGCCACACCGTCACTGCCGCCGCTGGTGTTGGCGGGCCCAGGCCACGCGGTCGGATCGGAGCGAGTCATCTCCACCGGGTATCTGTCCGAAGTGGACCTGCGCGGCGTGGTGGCGGGAGCCAGTGCGCTGGTGCTGCCGTCACGTGACGAGGGTTTCGGCCTCCCGGTGCTGGAAGCCATGGCCTGCGACGTGCCGGTGGTGTGCTCAGACGTCCCCGCACTACGTGAGGTGTCGGGCGGCCACGCCACCTTGGTTCCCTTCGGGGACAAGGAAGCAATGGCAGTAGCCCTCACCGCCGCACTGGAAAACCGACCATCCCCCGCCGTCATGTCAGCCCGCCGCACCCACGCCGCCGCACACACCTGGCGAAGGTGCGCAGAACTGACCATCGCCGCATACCAGTCCACGTAGGCGAGAACCAAGGCGCAAGCCCAGAACCCACGAAACGAAAAGGCACCCAGCAGCCGAATGCGCCCGGCTACTGCTTGAAAGCCGCGGCATTCTCCTTGAACGCCCGCCCCAACGACTCCCGCCACGGCGGCATCGGCGCAAGCCCAGCCGAAACCCACGACGCGGCGGAAAGCACCGAATAGGCAGGCCGCTTGGCCGGAGTCGGATACTCAGCCGTCGTACAGGGCTGAACCCGAGCCGGATCAGCCCCAAGTTCCTCGAACACCGCCCGAGCGAACCCACACCACGTGACCGTGCCCGCCCCCGTGCAGTGCAACACCCGTCCCGCGGGCGCGTCCCCAGCGGCGATCTTGCCTGCCAACTCGACCAGGCCCCGAGCCAGATCCCCGGTCCACGTAGGCGAACCCACCTGATCGTCCACAACGGACAACGTCGCGCGCTGCCCTTCGAGACGAACCATCGTCTTCACGAAGTTGTTGCCGTGCGCCCCGTACACCCACGACGTGCGCACCACCCAAGCCCGCGCCCCGGAGGCCAGCACCGCGTCCTCACCGGCGAGCTTGGTGATCCCGTACACCGACTGCGGCCGCGTCGAACTGTCCACTTCATACGGTTCAGTCCCGTCACCGGGAAAGACATAGTCAGTGGACACATGAATCAACGGCACCCCACGCGAAGTGCAGGCGGCGGCGAGCACCCGAGGGCCGTCGGCGTTGACCGCGACAGCCCGGGCGTGGTCGCTCTCGGCCTTGTCGACCGCCGTGTACGCCGCCGCGTTGATCACCACAGGCTTGCGCCCCTCGGCGCGGGCCCGGTCGGCCAGTTCGGCGACCGCCCGGATGACCCCGCCGGTGCTGGTGACGTCGAGCGTCGCCGAGCCGGGGGCGCTCACGAACACGGAGTCGCTTGCCAGCGCGGCGATCTCGGCGCCAAGCTGCCCGGCCCCGCCGGGCACGAGAAGTTCCAGAGCCACGCTCAGCCTCCGGCCTTCAGCGGTTCCCACCAGCCGCGGTTCTCCGAATACCACCGCACGGTCGCGGCCAGGCCCTCGGCGAACGGAACCCGCGGCTGGTAGCCGAGTTCCTCGGTGATCTTGGTGATGTCGACCGAGTAGCGCCGGTCGTGGGCCTTGCGGTCGATGACCGGCTGCACGAACGAGTCGTCCGCGCCGGTCGCCTCCAGCAGCAGGGCGGTCAGCTCGCGGTTGGTCAGCTCGGTGCCGCCGCCGATGTTGTAGATCTCGCCCGGCCTGCCGCCGCCGGCGACGAGCTGGATGCCGTGGCAGTGGTCGTCGACGTGCAGCCAGTCGCGCACGTTGAGGCCGTCGCCGTAGAGCGGGATCTTCTTGCCGTCCAGCAGGTTTGTGGTGAACAGCGGGATGACCTTCTCGGGGAACTGGTACGGCCCGTAGTTGTTGGAGCACCGGGTGACGCACACCGGCAGCCCATGGGTGCGGAAGTAGGAGCGGGCCAGCAGGTCCGAGGACGCCTTCGACGCCGAGTACGGCGAATTCGGCTCCAGCGGGTGGGTCTCCGGCCAGGAGCCCTCGTCGATCGACCCGTACACCTCGTCGGTGGACACGTGGACGAACCGGCCGACCTCCGCCTCCAGCGCCGCCTGCAGCAGCGTCTGAGTGCCCAGCACGTTGGTGCGGACGAACTCCCCGGACCCGGCGATCGACCGGTCGACATGGGACTCGGCGGCGAAGTGGACGACCAGGTCGACCCCGGCCATCGTCTCGGCGACCAGCTGTTGGTCGCAGATGTCGCCGTGGACGAAGCGTAGCCGGTCACTGTCGGCGACGGGGGCGAGGTTCGCGCGGTTGCCCGCGTAGGTCAGCTTGTCGAGGACGACGACCTCGGCGTCGACCAGTGTCGGGTAGGCCCCGGACAGCGCCTGCCGCACGTAATGCGACCCGATGAATCCGGCACCACCCGTGACCAGCACCCGCATGTCGCTCCCTGTCGCTACGTCGCCCGAACGGTGCCGAGTCTGTCATGAGAAACGGCATGAGCGCCCACTCGTGCGGGTAATCGACGCGAGGGCCAAGAGCCATCCGGGTGGCCTCTGGGTAATCTGAGGATGGACGGGATGGTTTGGGGAGGGCGGCTCGTGACCGAGCGTGCGCAAGGGGGCGTGGAGACCGCGGTGGCGCCTGCCGCCGAGTCCGACGACGCCCAAGCCCCCGGCCCCTGGTTAAGGTTCGGCACGATCGTCGGCCGGACCCTCGCGCTGCTGACCTCGATGGCTGTGCTGGCCGCGATGGGGTACGGCTGGTGGACCATCGGCGACGTCGACGACAACACCGTCACCACCGACGTCATCGCCGAGAAGGTCGGCAACCAGCCCACGCCGCTCGACGGCGCCATCGACATGCTCCTGGTCGGCATGGACAGCCGCACCGACGCCTACGGCAACCCGCTGCCGAAGGAAGTGCTGCAGCTCCTCAACGGCGGCAAGGTCGACGGTGAGCGCAACACCGACACGATGATCCTGGTGCACATCCCGGTCGACGGCAGGCGCGCGATCGCCTTCTCCTTCCCGCGCGACTCCTGGGTGGACATCGGCGAGGGGTTCGGCAAGCACAAGCTCAACTCCGCGTTCGTCTACGCGTACACCGACGCGCGCAAGACGCTGAGCGAGCAAGGGGTCACCGATCCCAAGGAACTGGAGACCAAGGCGACCGTCATCGGCCGCAAGAACCTCATTTCCACCATCGAGCGGCTGGCCGGCAACGCGGTCTCCATCGACCGGTACGCCGAGGTCAACCTCGCGAGCTTCTACGAGGTCACCAAGGCCATCGGCGGCGTCGAGGTGTGCCTGAACAACGCGGTCAGCGAACCCAGGTCCGGGGCCAACTTCGCCGCGGGCCGCCAGGTCATCTCCGGCAAGGAGGCGCTGTCGTTCGTGCGGCAGCGCTACGAGTTGCCCAACGGCGACCTCGACCGGATCGTCCGCCAGCAGGTGTTCCTCGCCGCCCTGGCCGACCGGGTGCTGTCGGCGGACATGCTCACCAACCCGTCGCGGGTGCGCGACCTCCTCGGCGCGGTGCAGCGTTCGGTGGTGCTGTCGAAGAACTGGAACCTGTCGCAGTTCGCCTCGCAGATGCAGGGCCTCAGCGGCGGGAACATCGAGTTCCACACGATCCCCAACCAGGGCCCGGCCAAGATCGGCGGCGCCGACGTCATCAAGGTCGATCCGGCGCAGGTGCACGAGTTCGTCGAGCGGTACACCGGCGGCCCGACCCGGCCGACTTCCGCCAAGCCGACGAAAACCACGATCCCGAGCAGCAGCGACCCGTTCCCGGAGAGCACGTCGGCGGCGCCGTCGTCGGCCAGGGGCGTCATCGTCGACGTGCGCAACGGGTCGAACACCAAGGGCCTGGCCACCGAGGTACTCGACGAGCTGATCGAGCGCGGTTTCTCTCGCGGCCAGGTGGGCGACAACCCGCAGCAGATCGGCTCGGTCATCCGGTACCCGACGGGTGAGCTCGCGACGGCCAAGAGCATCGCGGCGGTGCTGGCGGGTCCATTCGTGTTCGAGGAGGACCGGACGCTGAGCCCCCGCCGCGTGCGGGTCGTGCTCGGCACCAGCTACCAGGTGGGCGACTCGCTCCGGCAGTCGCCGATGCTGCGGCTGCAGCCCACGACGACCGGATCGGCAGGCCCGTCGAGCACACCGGCGACCACACCGCCACCGAAGATCGGGGCAGGCGGCCTCAACTGCGTGAATTAGGGGTCATCACGCTGCGTGCCCGACTAGGCTGTGACCCGGCGCAGGCACGGTCGATGGGGGACACAAAGTGACGGAACGGACACGGCTGCGGCCGTGGCTGGTGGTCGGCAGGACAGCGCTCAGTCTGGTGTCGGTCACGGCGCTGGTGGCGACGGGTCTGGTGTGGTCCCGGGTCGACGCGCTGCAGGAGAGCGTCAACACGACCGACGCGATCGCGGCCGCGGGCGCCGGGCCGGACGCCCCCTCCGCTGACGACGGCGCCAACGACATCCTGGTCGTCGGCAACGACACCCGGACCGACCTCAAGGGCCGTCCACTGTCCGCGCAGGTGCTGCGCGAGTTGCGCACCGAGGCGACGGACACCATCAACACCGACACCCTGATCGTGTTGCGGCTGCCGCGCAACGGCGGCAAGAGCTTCGCCATCTCGATCCCGCGCGACACCTACGTGAAGGTCCCGGACCACCGCGAAGAGAAGATCAACGGCGCGTACGGGGTCATCAAGGCCCGGCACGCGCAGCGCATGGTCGACGCGGGCGAGGGCGACCGGGAGAAGATCGAACGCGAGTCCGACAACGCGGGCCGCACCGCGCTGGTGCAGACCGTGCAGGGCCTCACCGGGGTGCGGATCGACCACTACGTCGAGGTCACCCTCTACGGGTTCTACCTGCTCACCGAGGCCATCGACGGCGTCGACGTCTGCCTGAACCACTCGACGAGCGACCCGGACTCCGGCGCGAACTTCCGCAAAGGCCCGCAGACCGTGCGCGGCGGCGACGCGGTGGCGTTCGTCCGGCAGCGCAAGGGTCTGCCGCGCGGCGACCTCGACCGGATCGTGCGCCAACAGACCTTCCTGGCCGCGGCGATGAACAAGGTGCTCAGCGGCGGCACACTCCGCGACCCCGGCAGGCTCACCGCGCTGGAGGGCGCGGTGGCCAAGACCGTGGTCATGGACCCGGGCCTGCACTTCCTCGACCTGGTGAACCAGGCGCAGGCGCTGGCGTCGGGCGCGGTGGAGTTCGTGACGATCCCGGTGACCGGCGTGGGCGCGCGCAACGACCGGGGGCAGAGCATCATCACCGTCGACCTCGCCGCCGTGCACGCCTACATCAGCGGCCTGGCCACGGCCAACCCGCCGCCCGCCCCCGCGCAGCCCTCGGCCGTCGGTGAGAACCTTGGCGGGGGCCGCCTGCTCGACTTCGGCGCACCCGCACCGCGGCGCACCGCGCCCGCGGCGCCGAACTGCATCGACTGACCGGAGACGTTTCCCGTGAGCCTGACCGACCTTCTGCTGCGCCCGCTGCGTGCCGCCTCGGCGAAGCCGCTGATCACCCACTACGACGACGCGGTGGGCAGTCGGGTCGAGTTGTCGGTGGCGACGGTGACGAACTGGGCGGCGAAGACGGCGAACTGGCTGGTCGAGGAGCACGACGTCGAGCCGGGCACCCCGGTGTCGGTGCGGCTGCCCGCGCACTGGCAGACGGCGGGCATCCTGCTGGGCGCGGGGTGGTGCGGCGCGCACATCACCGACGAGGACCCGGTGGTGACGTTCGTCGCGCCCGGCGAGACCGGGGAAGGTGCGGTCGCGGCGGTGTCGCTGGACCCGATGGGGCGCGACCTGGGCGGGTCGAGCGAGGGGGTGACCGACTTCGTCGGTGAGGCCCGGATGTTCGGCGATGACTACTTCGGATCCACTGTGGACGGATCGACGCCCGCGCTGATGGGGTCCACTGTGGACGAGGTGCTGGCGGCGGCGCGCCGGATCGGCGCCGAATACGGTGCGGGAGCCCGGGTTCTGTGCACGCGGGAGTGGGCGATGCCCGCCGGGCTGCTCGCGGCGCTGGTCGCACCGCTGGCGGTGGGCGGCTCGATCGTCCAGGTCAGCAACGCCGACCCCAGCCGTCTCGCCGCCCACCGCTCAGCCGAGCGGACCACCTTCGACCTGCCCGCCTGACACACCCCCAGCGCGTCAGGCGGGCACCGGCTCGTCGGCCAGCTCGCGCAGGTGACGAACCTTGCTGAACCACAGCAACGCCGGGTCCAGCAAGGTCATTCCGCAGAACACGACCAGCGCGGTGCGCGTGTCGGTCAGGGTGGCGACCACCCCGCCCGCGAGCGCGCCGACCGGGATAGCGCCCCACGAGACAAACCGCACGGTCGCGATGACCCTGGGCAGCAGCTCAGGCGGGCTGGCGACCTGACGGTGGGTCCGGGCGCCGATGCTGAAGACCACCGTTCCCGCGCCGAACCCGATGTTGCCCAGCGCGAAGAGCACCATTCCCCAGACGCCGGCGCCCAGCGGCATCAGCAGAGCCAGCACGGCGCCGCCCGCGGAGCCGGCGATGATCGCCTTGGCGCTGCCCACCCGGCTGATCAGCCACGGGGCGAGCGCGGCGCCGAGCAGGCTACCGACCCCGTCGGCGGCGATGAGCAGACCCACGAGCACCGGTGAGGCCAACAGGTCCCGGACCAGGAACACCGGGATGAGTGCCATCAGCGCGCCGTTGGCGAAGTTGCTCGACGTCGCGGCGAACATGCAGGGCCGCATGACCGGGTGGCCGACCACGAACCGCCAGCCTTCGCGGATCATCGCCGCCATGTCCGGCCGGTCCTCGACGCGCGGGGCGTCCGCCTTGGGCAGACCTCGAAGCAGGACCGCGGAGGTCAGGAAACTGACCGCGTCGATGAGCAGGGTGGGCACGGCGCCGAGCAGTTGGACGACGACCCCGGCCAGGCTGGGTCCGCCGAGGCTGGTGACCGAGTGCGTGCCGGAGACCAGGCTGTTGCGGGCGGTCAGCTCGTCGCGGCTGACGATCGAGGGCAGGAAGGTCGCGCTGCCGACGTCGAAGAGCACGTTGGCCAGACTGATCACCAGGGCGGTCACGATGAGGTGGGTCAGAGTCAGCCGGTCCAGCCACCACGCCACCGGGATCGAGCCGATCGCCACCGCCCGGATCAGGTCCATCGCCACCTGCGTCTCGCGCAACGGCAGGCGCTGCACGATCACCCCCGACGGCAGGCCGATCAGCAGCCACGCCAGGTACGACGCGCCCGTGATGAGGCTGACCTCGAACGCCGAGGCGCCCATCGTGCTCACCGCGACCAGCGGCAGGGCCGCCGTCGTCACCGCCGTGCCCATGTTACTGATCGTCATGGCCGACCAATATCGCCAGAACACCCGCACCCCCAACTAGTGAGTTCCTATTCGGAACGCACTATAGTGGTGCCAGCATCCGCGAAACGAGGGGTATGAAGTACACCGAGCTCTCCGACGCCGACTGCGCGATCGCCCAGGCGCTCAGCGTGGTGGGCGACTGGTGGACGCTCCTTGTCGTGCGCGACATCGCGGGCGGCGTCACCCGGTTCGACGCCTTGCAGCGTGAACTGTCGGTCAGCCGCAAGACGCTGACCGAGCGACTCAAAGCGTTGGTGGAGCACGGAGTCGTCGAGCGGCGGCAGTACTCCCAGCACCCGCCGCGGTTCGAGTACCACCTGTCCGACGCGGGCCTCGGGCTGCTGCCGGTGTTGATCGCCCTGCAGGACTGGGGCACCCGGCACGTCACCGGCGACGGCTCGCTCACCGCGACCACCACACCCACCTCGGCGGAGGCCGCTCGGGTGCACGGCCTGGTGGGCCGCAAGATCCCGGCGCTGACGCTGACGTCGGACCGCGGCGAGCAGGTGGATCCCGCCCGGGGCGGCTGGGCGGTCCTCTACTGCTTCCCGGGCGCCTTCGCGCCCGGCGGCCAGGGCTATCCCCCAGGCTGGGCCGACATACCGGGCGCGACGGGGTGCACCTTGGAATCGACAACGTATCGCGACCGGTTCGCCGACTTCGACCGGATCGGGGCCGCAGTCCACGGTGTGAGCACCCAGCGGCCGGATCAGCTGCGGGCGTTCGCCGAGCACGTCGACCTGCCTTTCGCGCTGCTCTCCGACGAGGACCTGGCATTGGCGGCAGGACTGCGACTGCCCACCTTCCGGGCGGCTGGGGTCGACCGGTTCAAGCGGGCGACGCTCATCGTCGACCCGGCGCGGACCGTGCGGGCGGTCCAGTTTCCGGTGGTCGACCCGGCGGAGTCGGTCGACGAGGCCCTTGCCCAGCTAACTTACTTCAAGTAAGTTACTCGAAAGTAGACAGCTTCGGGAGGCAGCGGTGAGGTCGTTCGCGGGCAAGGTCGCAGTGGTCACCGGCGCGGGTTCCGGCATCGGCCGCGCGCTCGTCGTCGCCCTGGTCGCCGAGGGCGCCAAGGTCGCCGCCTCCGACATCGACGTGGCCGGGCTGGCGGAAACCGCGACTCTGGCGGGCGGCGAGGTTCGCAAGTACAAGCTCGACGTCGCCGACCGCGACGCCATCTATGCCCACGCCGAGCAGGTCGCCGCCGACTTCGGCAAGGTCGACCTGGTCATCAACAACGCGGGCGTGGCGCTGCAGGGCACGGTCGCGCAGATGTCCGACGAGGACATGCACTGGATCATGGACGTCGACTTCTGGGGCGTCGCCCACGGTTCGCGCGCGTTCCTGCCGCACCTGGTCGCCTCGCGCGGGCACCTGGTGAATGTCTCCAGCGTGTTCGGGCTGATCGGCGTGCCGACGCAGAGCGCGTACAACGCGGCGAAGTTCGCGGTGCGCGGCTTCACCGAGGCGCTGCGGCAGGAAATGCGGATCGAGGGGACCAAGGTCGGGGTGTCGTGCGTGCACCCGGGCGGGATCAAGACCAACATCGCCCGCAACGGGCGAGTGTCCAACCCGGACGACGCCGCCGCTTTCGTGAAGGCGCTGGACAAGGTCGCGATGACTTCCCCGGAGCGGGCGGCCCGCACAATCCTCAACGGCGTCAAGCGCGACCGGGCTCGCATCCTCATCGGCGCGGACGCGTACGCGATGGACGCGCTGCCGCGGATCTTCGGCTCGTTCTACCAGCCGCTCGTGCGGATCGTGTCGAACCGGATGATCTCAGGCCGCTGACACGGTGACGGGAACGCCGTTGAGGACGGCGTTCCCGCTCACGTCGAGCACCGCGGGGTCGGTCAGGTCGTTGGCGCTGGCGTCCGCGTAACCATGCGGCAGGCTGACGACGCCGGGCATGATGTCGTCGGTGGCGGTGACCTCGACAGTCACCTCGCCCGCGGCGGACCGGACTGTGACGGAGTCGCCGTCGCTGAGGCCGTGTTCTTTCATGTCGTCGGGGTGCATGAGCAAGTGGTTGCGCGCCTTGCCTTTGGTCAGGCGGGGAATGTCGTTCATCCACGAGTTGTTGGCCCGCAGGTGCCTGCGTCCGATGAGGAGAAGACCGTGCGGCACCGGCATCCTCACGACGTCGCGGGCGGCGTCGGCGAGGAACTCGGGTGCGATCTCGATCTTCTCCAGTCCGCGTGGGGTGAGCGGGCCGAGGTCGATGCCGTGCGGGTGTTTCCTCAGCTTGCCCAGTGAGAGTCGGCGTGATCCGGTGCGCAGCAACAGATCGACGATCCGGGTCGGCGAGAGCCGCAGCAGCTGCGCCTTGAACCACTTGTCCCGGAAGCGTTTCGCGTACCGCAGGCCAAGCTCCCGGAAGATCTCCCAGTCGTGCCGGGCGTTCGCGGGCTTGGGGAACAGCGCGGGCGAGAACTTCGCGGTGTTGCGGACGGCGAGGGCGTGGAAGACCAAGTCATAGTGGTCGCGTTCCAGCGCGGTGGTCGGCGGCAGGATGATGTCAGCGTGCCGGGTGGTTTCGTTGATCTTCGGGTCGATGGCGACCATGAAGTCGAGGGTGGCCAAGGCTTCGCCGAGCTTCTTGCCGTCCGGAGTGGACAGGACCGGGTTGCCCGCGGACACCACCATGGCCCGTATCCCGCCGATCTCCTCGGCGAGCGCGGCCACCGGCAGTTCCCCGGCGAACTCCGACAGTCCCCGTACCGAGCTGCGCCAACGGTCCCGCCCGCCAGGGCTGGTAAGCCGCAGCAAGTCCACGGCGGGCTTGGTGAACATCGCGCCGCCGGGCCGGTCGAGGTTTCCGGTGATCACGTTGAGGACCTGGATCGCCCACTGGCACACCGCGCCATGGGCCTGGGTCGACACACCCGTCCGGCCGTAGGCGACCGCGGTGTCCGCCGCCTGGAAATCCTGCGCCAGCTCGCGGATTCCCCTGACGCCCGTGACGGATTCCGCCCACTCCACGGTGACCGGCTCGACGATGTCCCGAACCTCGTCGAACCCTTCCACTTTCTCCAGCACGACTTTCACCATCGCCAGCAGCATCGCGGCATCGGTGCCCGGCCGGATGAAGTGGTGCTCGTCCGCGATCTTCGCTGTTTCGGTCCGACGCGGGTCGACCACAACCATCCGCCCACCCCGCTCCCGCAACTCCGCCCGGCGGCGGGCGAAGTCGGGCACGGTCATGATGCTTCCGTTGGACACCATCGGGTTCGCACCGATGACCAGGAAGAAGTCGGTGCGGTCGAGGTCCGGGATGGGAATCAGGAACTGGTGCCCGAACATCAGCGACGCGACAAGCTGGTGCGGCAACTGGTCGACCGAGGTGGCGGAGAACCGGTTGCGGGTGCGCAGCAGGGACAGGAACGTCGTGCCGTGGGTCAGGGCGCCAAGGCTGTGCACGGTCGGATTCCCGAGATAAACCCCGACCGCGTTGCGCCCGTGCTCGTTCCTGATGGCGGCCAACCGCTCCACGACCAAGTCGAAGGCGTCTCCCCAAGCGATCTCTTCCCACCCACCGGCCGTCTTCCTGACCGGCGTCCGCAGCCGCTCACCCTCATGAATGTCTTGGAGAGCAACACCTTTAGGACAGATGTGCCCCCGCGACAGCGGGTCAAGCCGGTCACCCTTGATCGAGAGCACCCGCCCGGAGTCCACTTGGAACTCCAGACCGCAGAGCGCCTCACAGAGAGTGCAGCTGCCGAACCTGGTCTCCGTCACACCCCTAGTCTCATCCCCCAGCGCACCCCCGTCCACCCCCGCGCGACTCACTTGCCGGACGGGGCGACTCGCGGGTGTCAGCCCATGCTCTTCTGCCCGTCCAGCGCCTCACGAATGATGTCCGCGTGCCCCGCGTGCTGCGAGGTCTCCGCGATGATGTGCAGCAACACCCGCCGCGCCGACCACCGCGCACCCTGCTCGAACCACGGCGCCTCCGGCAGCGGCTGCGAGGCGTCCAGATCCGGCAGCGACGCGACCAGCTCGTCGGTCTTGCGGGCGACCTCCTGGTACCTCGCCACCTGGTCGGCCAGGGTCTGCCCGTCGACCAACCGGTGCCCGTTCGCCCAGTCCTCGCCCCCACCGGCCATCGCGGCCGGGCCGTCGACCATGAACCGTGCCCACTTCTCCTCGACCTCGGCGACGTGCTTGATCAGCCCACCGAGCGTCAGCTCACTGACCGTGGTCCGCAGCCTGGCCTGCTCTTCGGTGATGTTCTGAACCGTGAACAGCAGGAAGCCCCGGTGCTTGGCCAGCGTCTGCAGCAGGTCCGCGCGCTCGCCGGTCAGGATCGGGGTGGTCTGGGCGGTGGTCATCTCGTTGGCCTTTCCTCGTTTGCCTGTTACTGGAAACGATAGAAGACCTTCCGGACAGGTTCGGTCCTAAGTCTGGGCCGGTTGTGACTGCGTCTGGTTTCGGGGTCCTTTGTCGGCGGTGGGCGCCGTCTTGGCTTGGATGTGCGCTGGATCTGGTTGGAGCCCTCATGGATCTGCGTGTTCCACGCGCCGGCATTCGCTGACCTGCGGGTCGACCCGTGCGGGTCAAGGAGGCGGCCCCGGCGCATCTGGTGCGACTAGGGCCTGTTGCCTGCCGTCCACCGATCGGCGTGGGCGGCCAGCAACGCGCGGGCCTGGTCATCGACGACGGCGAGCGGCCACAGGCGTTCGGTGAGCCGGTTGTACACGGCGACCTGCTCGGCGTCGTCGATGCGCAGTTCGCCGGACACTTGCTCGACGAACACCTCGTCATCGACGATCCAGTACCCATTCGGCAACAGGTGCGGGTACTGGACGTGCATGGGCAGGACGCCGAACCGGACGGCGGGCAGACCGACGGCGCTGTTGAGCCGGTCGATCTGGGCGCGCATCGCGGCGGCGTCGCAGACGGGCATGCCGAGAGCGGACTCGGCGAGCAGGATCTCGATGGTGCGGCCGGGTTCATAGAGGATCTGCTGACGGAGCATCCTCGCCCGGACCGCGTCGTCGATGTCGCCGACCGGGATGTCCAGGAGACTGGCTTGGGTGGCGAAGATGGCACGGGCGTAGTCTGCGGTCTGGAGCAGGCCCGGCACCGCCATGATGTCGACAGCGCGGATCGTGGTGGCCGAGTGTTCCTCGCGGGCGTCCTGTTCCTGCCGGGTGCGGTGGCCTGCACGTAACTGGCGGCGCCACGCCGCGTTCATGATGCGCAACTCGCGGAGCCGATCGCGCATGGTCTCGACGATGTCGCTTGAGCAGTCGAGCGCGGACAGCCAGGTGACGAGATCGTCGTCGGACGGCATCTGTCGCCCGTTCTCGATCTTGCTGACCTTGGATGGTTGCCAGCCGAGTTGGGCGGCGAAGTCCTTCGCGGCGAGTCCGGCGACCTGCCTCAGATGGGCCAGTTGGTCGCCGAACTCGATCCGCCGCTTCTCGAAGGTGGTGCTCACGCGTTCCTCGGTGGTGGATGTTCGCCGCATACCCATTCGGGGAACGGGGTCGCCGCGGCCCATGCCCGCTGTCGGATGGCACGGTAGCGCTCGACGGCGACCGAGTCGGTGATCACCTCGGCTCCGGTGACACCCTTGTCACCGAACTGCATGACCGCCACCAGGTGATCATCGAACATCCAGAAGTCACCACCGAGGTGCAGAGCTGCCGCCCGGTCAGCGTCGATCAGGCGGATGTCTTCTCCCTTCGCGACCGCGGCGGGCGTGAACGACACAAGGAACCGCTGATAGTCAGTCGGCGGATCGGCAATGACCCGGACTCTCTCGAACCGCTTCCCCGCCAGGGTCGCGGCATGAACCCAGTCGTAGAAGTCGGCGATCCACTCCAGGTCGGATGGCTCACCAGCGAGGAACCGGCGCAGCGGCTCCGCCTCGTCGGGCTCGTGGTACTCGTCGCGGGTCTCCAGCCGCCACACCGACCGACGGGAGGCGTCGAACAGCGCTTGAAACCCGGCCCGGTTGACCCAGCCCATCAGCCCTGTGTGAAGTGCTGGACCAGCGCCGCTGGGATCTCCACCGCGGTCTCGTGATCGGGCATGCCACGGCGACGCAGTTCGGCCAGGGCCTCATCATCTGCGATCTTCCAGCCCTGAACGACGTAGGTCCCCCGATCAGTGGCGAACAGGCTCGGGCAGCCGGTCTTGGCGGACTCGGTCGCGAGGTGGATCAGCTTCACGATGGCGTCTCATGGGCGACGAGCAATGTCATGGATTGGGTTGACCCGTGAACAACGGCAGCGTCGCCGCAACCGCGCCTTCGTGCGCGGACCCGCGCGCCTCATACACGCCGCCGCTGCGTCAAAGCACGGTCATACTCGGAGACCGTGCGGAAGCCCGGCACTCGTCAAGGCGAAGGTCATCCCCGAGCCGAAGAAGGACAACCGGCGTCGTCTCCGGTACCAGACGACCGGCAAGGAGGGCACACACCAACCGCGGCACCACTACGCGCGTCCGTAATGCTGGCAGGCGGTGTGTCGATCAAAGAGCTGTCGGAGTACCTCGGGCACCACAACCCAGGGGTTCACACTGTCGATCTACGCGCACATGCTGCCGGACTTTTACGAGCGCGCCAGGCACGTCATCGACGAGAGGCCGTTCCGCCCGCGATCGCCCCGACTCAGCCCTTCAGCAGCTGTCGCGCCATCACCATGCGCTGGATCTGGTTGGTGCCCTCGTAGATCTGCGTGATCTTCGCGTCGCGCATCATGCGTTCGACGGGGAAGTCGCGGGTGTAGCCCGCGCCGCCGAAGAGCTGGACGGCATCGGTGGTGACCGACATGGCGGTGTCCGAGGCGAAGGTCTTGGCGGCGCTCGACGCAAACGAAGCGTCGGGCTCGCCGCGTTCGACCTTGGCGGCGGCGGCGTAGACGAGGTGGCGGGCAGCCTCGATCTTCATCGCCATGTCGGCGATCATGAACTGGACGCCCTGGAATTCGGCGATGGCCTTGCCGAACTGCTTGCGGTCACGCACGTAGGCGATCGACGCGTCCAGTGCGCCCTGGGCGATGCCGAGGGCCTGGGCGCCGATGGAGTGGCGCGTGTGGTCCAGGGTCTTGAACGCCAGCTTGAGGCCCTGACCCGGGTCGCCGATGATCCGGTTCTCCGGGATGGCGCAGTTCTCGAAGTAGATCTCGCGGGTGGGCGAGCCCTTGATGCCGAGCTTGCGCTCCTTCGGCCCCACGACGAAGCCCGGGTCGTCCTTGTGGACCATGAACGCGGAGATGCCGTTGGCCGGGCGGTCGGCGTTCGGGTCGGTGACGGCCATGACCGTGTACCAGCTGGACTCGCCCGCGTTGGTGATCCAGCACTTCGTGCCGTTGAGGACCCAGTGGTCGCCATCGAGGCGTCCGCGGGTGCGCATCGACGCGGTGTCCGAACCCGCCTCGCGCTCCGAGAGGGCGTACGAGGCCATCTCGCCGGCGGCGATCGACGGGAGGACGATCTTCTTGAGCTCCTCGGACCCACCGAGGATCAGGTTCATGGTGCCGAGCTTGTTGACCGCGGGAATCAGCGACGAGGACGCGCACACGCGGGCGACTTCCTCGATGACGATGTTCGTCGCGACCGAGTCCGCGCCCTGGCCGTCGTAGGCCTCCGGGATGTGCGGGGCGGCGAAACCGGCCTTGGTCAGCGCCTTCTGCGCCTCGATCGGGTACCGCTCGTTCTCGTCGACGTCCGCCGCGTGCGGAGCGATCTCCTTCTCGGCCAGGTCGCGCACGGCCTCGCGCAGCGCGTTGTGCTCGTCGCCGAGCTGGTAGAGACCGAAGCCCGCGTCCACGTCTTACCTCCAGGAAATCGTTGAGTCCACGAACGATGTTAGTACGCGTTTACTTGGATGTCCTTGTGTCTTGCCGCACGACTTCCCAACAAAGTTACCACCGGGTAACTTGACCCCTATGACAAGTCTGCTGTTCAACCCCTCGGACTATGACCCGCGACACTTCGACGCGGAGACCCGCAGGTTGCTGCGCGCGACAATCGACTGGTTCGAGCAGCGCGGCAAGCGGACGCTCGTCGAGAAGTACCACGCGAAGGAGTTCCACGCGGACTTCCTTGAGTTCGCCGCCAAGGAGAACCTCTTCGCGACCCTGCTGACCCCGGCGGCCGACGCCAAGGGCGACCCGGACAAGCGCTGGGACACCGCCCGGGTGGCCGCGCTGTCGGAGATCCTGGGCTTCTACGGGTTGTCCTACTGGTACCCGTGGCAGGTGACCATCCTCGGCCTCGGCCCGGTGTGGCAGAGCGCCAACCCGGCCGCCCGCGAGCGCGCCGCCAAGCTGCTCGCCGACGGCGGGGTGTGCGCGTTCGGCCTGTCCGAGAAGGACCACGGCGCCGACATCTACGCCACCGACATGGTCCTCACCCCGGACGGCGAGGGCGGCTACCGGGCCACCGGCGGCAAGTACTACATCGGCAATGGCAACGTCGCTGGTGTCGTCTCCGTGTTCGGCCGCATCGAGGGCGTCGAAGGTCCGGACGCCTACGTGTTCTTCGTCGCCGACAGCAGACACGAGAACTACCACCTGGTGAAGAATGTCGTGCCGTCGCAGATCTTCGTCTCCGAGTTCCGGCTCGAGGACTACCCGGTGACGGCCGACGACATCCTGCACACCGGCCCGGCCGCGTTCGACGCCGCGCTGAACACGGTCAACGTCGGCAAGTTCAACCTGTGCTTCGGCGGCATCGGCATCGCCGAGCACGCGTTCTACGAGGCCATCACGCACGCGCACAACCGGATCCTCTACGGCCACCCGGTGACCGACTTCCCGCACGTCAAGGCCCAGTTCGTCGACGCGTACGCCCGCCTCGTCGGGTCGAAGCTGTTCTGCGACCGCGCGGTCGACTACTTCCGCTCGGCGAACCCGGACGACCGCCGCTACCTGCTGTTCAACCCGGTCACCAAGATGAAGGCGACGACCGAGGCGGAGAAGATCATCGCGCTGCTGACCGAGGTGGTCGCGGCGAAGAGCTTCGAGGCGGACAGCTACCTGACGGTCGCGGCGACCGACATCCGCGGGCTGCCGAAGCTCGAGGGCACCGTCGCGGTGAACCTGGCGCTGATCCTGAAATTCATGCCGAACTACCTGTTCGCGCCCACCGAGTACCCGCCGGTCCCGACCCGCCACGACGCCGCGGACGACGAGTTCCTGTTCCGCCAGGGCCCGGCCCGCGGCCTGGGCAAGGTCCAGTTCCACGACTGGCGCGAGGCGTACCGGACGTTCGTGCACGTGCCCAACGTCGAGCGGTTCGCCCTACAGGCCGAGGGCCTCGCGGAGCTGCTGATGACCGCGCCGCCGTCGGCCGAGCAGCAGAAGGACCTGGACTTCCTGCTGACCCTGGGCGAGCTGTTCACGCTGGTCGTCTACGGGCAGCTGATCCTGGAGCAGGCCGAGCTGACCGGGGTGGACCCGCTGGTGCTCGACCAGATCTTCGACACCTTCGTGCGGGACTTCTCCGGCTACGCCGTGGCCCTGCACGGCAAGCCGTCGACGACGCTGCCGCAGCAGCAGTGGGCGGTCGGCCAGATCCGCAAGCCGGTCGTCGACGCCGAGCGCTTCGCCCACGTCTGGTCGCAGGTGGAGAGCCTGTCCGGCGCGTACGAGATGCGGCCGTAGCGAACGTGCCGACGCGGCCTTGCGCACCCCCAGGCGCGGAAGGCCGCGGTGGCCCCGTCGGTCAGGCTCGCTGACGTCGACGGTGGACCGCGGCGGCTCCGGCCGCGACCAGCGCGCCCGCGCCGAGGGCGAGCAGTGGCCGGGTCGCACGTCGCGAACTGTGCCCGCGTACTTGATGAAGATCTGGTCGGCGCTGTGGCCGACGATCTGGTCCTTGACGATGTGCAAAGCGGACGAGGTCAGGTAGGTGCCGCCTCGCACGCCGCGCTCAGGGTGATCTTGGAACCGGGCTTGCCCGTGTCCGTGCCCACCGTCAGCTTCGGCTCGGACTGCGCGACGGCGGTCAGCGGGGTGAGCGTGATGGCGGTGCAGGCGAGCAGGATCGAGAGGGCGGCGCGGACCATGGCTGACTTCCGATCAGGGCGTGCGGGAACCGCCGCGGTGCCCGCGGCTTCGGTTGCGTTGGTGACTTCGCCAAGGTCACGCGCACACCGGTTTCCGGTTGCCCTCGATTTCGCAAGTTGCTCCGTGCGGGGCATTTCGCCGCCGCACGGACAACGTCCGCGCCACACGCGCGTCTTGATACGTCCTAGATGGGAGCGGGCGGGGCCACCGCTCAGGTCAGGTCGGCGAGGTCGACAGAAAGGTCGAAGGGATCAGTGACCACCAGCGCGCCGGTATCCACACCCGCCACCGCGTAGGTTCTCGTCGTCGGATCGAGCCGATACCGGAAGACGGTGAGTTTCTGCTCGTCCGTTTCGGCACTCTCGACCCGCCAGAAATACGGGATCGCGGATGCGGCGTACTCGGCAGGCTTGTCGGTCTGGTCGGTCGTGACTGATCCAGGGGACATGATCTCGACGACCAGCAGGCAATGCTGGGGACGCAAAACGGCATCGTCCGGGAGCGCCCGGTCGTAGACGACGATGTCGGGACGTCGGTTCAACAGGGGGACATCGCGCAATCGAAGATCGATGTCGGTATCGACTGCGAAACGCATGCCGCAAACCTCTTCGAGCACATTTGCCAGGCGGCGGGCGGCTCGCTGGTGCGGGCGACGTGGGGCGGCGTTCACGACAATGGCTCCATCGATGACCTCGATACGGCGACAGACCTCTTCTGGCAGCGCCTCATAGTCCGCCGCGCTGAGCCCCTCGGGGCGTAAGACCATCCAGTCAGGCAGCGCCGTCACCGTCGACCTCCTCCCGCGTCGTCACGACAAGGGTAGCCGGTCCTCCTCCGACGACACACGGCTTAGATCGACGCGCGCAGGGCGGCGTCCTTCTCCAGGACCAGCTTCTCCAGGTCCGCTTGGAACGTCGCGATCCGCTGCTGCAGCGCCGGGTCGGCCGCGGCCAGGATGCGCACGGCCAGCAGGCCCGCGTTGCGGGCGCCCGCGACCGACACAGTCGCGACCGGGATACCCGCGGGCATCTGCACGATCGAGAGCAGCGAGTCCATCCCGTCGAGGTACTTCAGCGGCACGGGCACCCCGATGACCGGCAGGACCGTGGCGGACGCGACCATCCCCGGAAGGTGGGCCGCGCCGCCCGCGCCGGCGATGATCGTGCGCAGGCCGCGCTCCGCGGCGGAGTGGGCGTAGTCGAGCATCCGCTGCGGGGTGCGGTGCGCGGAGACGACGCTGACCTCGTAGGGCACGTCGAACTCGGCGAGCGCCTCGGCGGCGAGCTTCATCACCGGCCAGTCCGAGTCGCTGCCCATGATGACGCCGACCAAGGGGGTGGAAGACACATTCACTCCTAGTGGATCTCGTACCCGTCGAGCCATTCGCCGTGCGAGAGCCAGTGCGCGGCCAGGTTGGCGCGCGTGCGCACGTCCTCCATCGACTCGCCGAGCATCGTCACGTGGCCGATCTTGCGGCCCGGGCGCTCCTGCTTGCCGTAGTAGTGCACGTGCGCGTCGCGGTATCGCGCGAAGAGGTGGTGCAGGCGTTCGTCGGCGCCCATGGCCGGGGCTTGCGGCGCGCCCAGGACGTTGACCATGACGACGGCGGGCGCGAGCGGGTCGGTGTCGCCCAGCGGGTAGTCGAGGACCGCGCGCAGGTGCTGCTCGAACTGCGAGGTGCGGGCGCCCTCGATGGTCCAGTGGCCCGAGTTGTGCGGGCGCATGGCCAACTCGTTGACGACGATCCCGGCGTCGGTCTCGAACAGCTCGACGGCCAGCACACCGACCACGTCGAGCTCGGTGGCGATCCGCAGCGCGAGGTCCTGCGCGGCGAGCGCGTCGGCCTCGGTCAGCTCGGGGGCGGGGGCGAGCACCTCGACGCAGATGCCGTCGACCTGCACGGTCTCGACCAGCGGCCAGCAGGCGCCCTGGCCGAACGGCGAGCGGGCGACCAGCGCGGCCAGCTCGCGGCGCAGGACGACCCGCTCCTCGACCAGCAGCGGCGTGCCCGCGGCGAGCAGGTCCGGGACCAGCGCGGCGGCGTCGGCATCGGAGTCGAGCATCCACACGCCCCGGCCGTCGTAGCCGCCGCGGGCGGCCTTGAGGACGCAGGGGGTGCCGAACTTGACCACGTCCTCGACCGAGGTGACCTCGGCGAACGCGGGGATCGGCAGGCCCAGCTCGGCGAGCTTGTGCCGCATGACGAGCTTGTCCTGGGCGTGCACGAGCGCGTCCGGGCCGGGGCGCACGGTGACGCCGTCGGCGATCAGCGCGCGCAGGTGCTCGGTCGGCACGTGCTCGTGGTCGAAGGTGAGCACGTCACAGCCCTGAGCGAAGGAGCGCAGGGCGTCGAGGTCGGTGTGGTGGCCCAGCGTGACGTTGGGGGACACCAGGGGCGCGGGCTCATCGGCGGAGACCGCCAGGACGTGCAGCGACTGGCCGAGCGCGACGGCCGCCTGATGGGTCATCCGGGCCAACTGCCCGCCGCCCACCATCCCGACGACGGGGAAACCGGTACGTGAGTCCACGACCGAGAACCCTAACGCCGTACGTGTCTGATCAGGACAATCGCCCCCGCCACGAGGGGGACCAGCAGGTAGGCGCTGCCGACGACGTACTCCAGCGGGGTCCACTCGAACTCGATCGCCTTGCCGTTGCGCATGGCCAGCAGCACGCAGCTGGCGAAGACCAGCACGACCGAGCCCACGTCCGCCGCCTCACGCCAGGTGGGCGCGCGGTCGGGCAGCCGGGAGAGCAGGAACACGACGAGCGGCACGACCCACACCCAGTGGTGCGACCACGACACCGGGCTCACCAGCAGCCCGAGGAACGCGGTGACCAGCAGCGCGGGCAGGGCGCGGTTCTGCGAGTGCAGCCTGCGCACCCACACCAGGCAGGGGATGGCCAGCAGCGCGCCGATCGGCAGCGCCACCCGCAGCGTCCAGTCGGCGTTGTCGGTCAGCCGCAGAAGGAGGCCATTGATCGACTGGTTGCCCGCCCAGTAGATCGGCCCGATGCGCTGCGGGTCGCGCACGGCGTTGCCCCAGAACTGGAACACGTCGTGCGGGACGAGGACGAACATCAAGCCCTGCAACAGGAAGAAGGTCACGACCGCACGGACGGCGTCGGCTTTGCGGCCGATCGCGATCAGGTGCGGCACGAAGATCAGCGGGGTCAGCTTGATCGCCGCCGCGACCCCGATCAGGACGCCGCCGAACCGGTTGCTCTTGGCGCCCACGACGAGAATGTCGACCACGACCAGCGCCATGAGGACGAGGTTGATCTGACCAAGAAACACGGTGCGCCACACGGGTTCGATGCCCAGCAGCACGATCCCGAGCACGGCGGTGGCGCGGGCCGGGTCCATCCACTGTGGACGGTTGGGCAGCGCTTCGACGGAAAGCTTGACGACCCACGCCATCCCCATGATCGACACCGCGCCGAGCAACCCCCAGGCGACCTGGGTGGGCACCAGCGCCAACGGCACGAACATGAGCGTCGCGGTCGGCGGGTACGTGAACGGCAACCGCGCCCACGACGGTTCGTCGCTGAGGAAGGGCAGGTCGTAGAGCGGTTCGCCGTGCAGCAGGGCGACGGCGCCGGACCGGTAGACCGCGTTGTCGACCCCGAGATGCCAGCCGAGCAGCCACCCGACGACGCCCGCGACCACACACACGATGGGGAAGATCGACACCGCTGCGGCTGATCGCGGCCGGACGTCCAAGGCAGAGGCGGTCACGGCGACAGCAAATCATGGCGGCGATCAAGACCCGCGCACCGCATGGATCAGTGGTCGCCCCGGTCACACCCAACCCACCACCACGACTCGCGGGGTCAGGCGCGGCGGACGGCGTGGATGAGGGCTTGGGCGGCGTCCTCGGAGCACGGGAGGCGTTCGACGCGGACTTCGGCGCGGCGGGCGGCGCGGAGGTCGGGGTCCACGGCCAGGCGGTCCGCGATCTGCGTGCGGGCCTCGAAGGTGCGTTTGGGCAACGCCCCATCGCGTTCGGCGAGGACCACCGCGACTGACGGGCCGATCACGGCCAACGTCTCACCACCGTCGAAGACCGACCGCAGGACGTCACCCACGAGGATCATCGCCATCAGCCGCGGCCAGCCCGCGACCTCCGTCAAATCCAGGGTGACCACGAGCAGCACGTACCGGTCGGCCGGGTGGAAGCCCTTGCGCCTGCCCAGCCGGTACAGCTCGCCCAGCCGCACCCGCAGGTACTCCTGCGTGGCAGGCCCGGTCAGCGACTCGCCCGCCTCGACGCCGCGCAGGTCGCCGAGGGTGGCGTCGGCCCAGGCCACCGCCACGGCACGCAAGAGCCTGCTGGGGGTGGCGTCGGGGTCGGGGGCGACCAGGCCGCCGACCTCCGCCGGGTTGGTCACCACGGCGTGTAAGGCGGCCAGGTCGGTGAGGGTTTCCTCGAGCCCGGCACCCGAGCGGGCGCGGGCCCTGCCCAGTTCGGCGAGGGCGCCCGCGACCTCCGCCTCGGTCACGACACTCGCGCAGACCTCGTCCACCTCCGGCACTCCCCAGTCGTTCGGGAACCTCCACCCGGCGGCGAGACTGGCGGTGCGCCAGCGCGCCCGCAGGACCCTGAGCCGGCGGTCCGTACCGTCCGCGTCGCCACGGTGCCACCGTGAACCCGCTTCTCGTACCGCCACGCTGAGAGTCCCTTCTTCGGTGGTCCACGAAAGAAACGCAACCGACAGCGTTCCGTGACGCCATTCCGGGGAATCGGGGGCCCTCCCCCGCGTGAGTGAGGAGGTGACGGTTCCCTACTCATCCGTCACACTTGGTCGCGATGCTGTTCGCGCGCAGTGCGAATTAGGGAGGACCGTGTCGACCGTCCCGGCTGAACTCGACGGCCCGAGCGACGCCGAACTGATCGATTCGGTCCGCACCGGGACCGTTTCGGCCTACGGATCGCTCTATGAGCGGCACGTCGGCGCGGCGCGCAACCTCGCCCGTCAGCTGGCCCGGTCCTCCGCCGAAGCCGACGACCTCGTCTCCGAGGCGTTCGCCAAGGTCCTCGACACGCTGCGCCAGGGCCGCGGCCCCGACTCGGCCTTCCGCGCCTACCTGCTGACCGCCCTGCGCCACACCGCCTACGACAAGACCCGGCGCGACAAGAAAGTCGAGCTGTCCGACGACGTCAGCCAGGTCAGCGGGGTCAACCCGGACTCGGTGAGCGTCCCGTTCACCGACACCGCGGTCGCCGGGCTCGAACGCAGCCTCGCCGCGCAGGCCTTCTCGATGCTGCCCGAGCGCTGGCAGGCCGTGCTGTGGCACACCGAGATCGAAGGCCAGTCGCCCGCCCAGGTCGCCCCGCTGCTCGGGCTCACCGCCAACGGCGTGTCCGCGCTCGCCTACCGCGCCCGCGAGGGCCTGCGCCAGGCCTACCTGCAGGTCCACCTGGCCGAGACCACCGCCGACCGCTGCCGCTCCACCGCCGACCGGCTCGGCTCGTGGGTGCGCGGCGGACTGTCCAAGCGGGAGACCGCGCAGGTCGAGGCCCACCTCGACGAGTGCGAACGCTGCCGGACGCTGGCCGCCGAACTGTCCGACATCAACACCGGCCTGCGCGTCAACGTCGCCCCGCTCGTGCTGGGCTTGGGCGCCACGGCGGGCTACCTGGCCGCCGCGAAGGCCGCGGC
>NZ_JBOHGC010000329.1:0-13948 GCF_050699995.1 Actinokineospora sp.
CCGCAATCCGCAGCTACCTGGCGACCGCCATCAAACACGGCGTCCGCTTCATCGACGCGCTGACCATGCTGGCCCAGCGCCGTCCCTGGCTGCCCGCACTTCCCGCATAACCAGCTGACCAGTCACCTCTGACGAATCTGTGGTGCAGCCAAGCCGATCGGATGATCGGATTCACGTCATCCATCTCGTTGTACATGTCAACGAGGCGATCCATTTGTGACTGAACTTGTTCCGGCGGTGTGTAATCCAGGCGGGAGCCATCCGGGCGAATCACACTGTTCTGTGATTGTTTCCAATCTCCGTGACGGAGTGTTGCCTCGAAACGAATCCCAGCAGGCCCCGTGGCCGAGTATGTTTGTTGAGTCCGTGTCAGTGCGACGTGCAACTGCCTGATCAGCGAGGTCGTGAGTGGCCGTTGTTCCCGGGCGAGTTCGGCCAGAAACTGCAGAGCCTCATACTGAGACCGAATTATCTCAAGAACATCCTCGTCGAGGCTTCCGGAGTTCGCATGGCCGACTGCCTCGGCGGTGATTCCTTCGGCAACAAGAGCCTCGGTTACGCCCCAGTCGACGTCGTACAGGCGCTCGATGATCCCGGTCTCGATCGCATGCCTGCGGAGACCGCGCTGCCGAGACTCGTGAAATGACTCGGTGTTGTGCGCGACGACCGTTTCCCAGGCGGTCTTCAGCGATGCCACTGACGCAAGGATCGACTGTACGTCTCCGTTGACGTGGGGCAGCGGCTCCACGTCAACCCATGGGAGATCCGCCATAGTCATGGGTCAGCAGCGTAGTAGGTGGACGGTCCGGCGCATCTTCGACCGTCTGTGCATACACGTTTCCGTCCGTTGGATCGCTGGTGACGAACTGCGCTGCAAGGGCTGAGTCAGTGCGGCCGGGGTGGTGCGGCTTCGGCCAGGTCGAAGCAGGTAAGACAAGGCGGCCACCGCCAGAAGTCGTAGTGGCCGTGGGGCGCGGTGAGACAGGGGGCGTTGCACATCGAGTAGAAGGTCGTGCCGTGCGAGTGCTCGTACACTCGGGCCTCGGCGTCGACCCAGTGCAGTCTCTCGCGGAACACCCCGACCATCCAGCGGCCACTCATGACGCGCTCAGTTCGGCGTTCCAGCGGTCCAGGCAGGCCGTGCACATGCGGGTGCGCGTGTCGCGGCGGAAGTCTTCGCGGGTGAGGACGATCTCGGCGCCGCACAAGGCGGGCGGCTCGTCGTGCGGGCATGGGCGGTACTGGCCGATGCGGATTCCGTGCAGCACACCGGATGCCGCTTGCCAGTCGTAGCGTCGAAAACCGGACATGTCTGCAACGTCTCGCCTTGCACCGAGTGCACGCAAGGCGAGCCACCACCTGATCGTGTGGTTCGCGGTGATTGCGTGCACCACGTGCAAGCAATCACGATGCGGGGCATGGCACGTTCCACGTCGACTGTCCGGTCACGTCAAGTCTCAGCCGAACTCAGAAGACTTCGCCTGGAACGCGGGTTCACGGCGGCGGAGTTCGCCGACCGGCTCGGCATGTCGGCCAGCAAGATCAGCCGGATCGAGACCGGCTTGCGGAGCCTGCGGGAGTCCGACGTCGCGGCGATGCTGGGACTGTTGGAGGTTCCCGAGCAGCGGCGCGAAGAACTCCTCGCGATGGTTCGCAGCCAGGACAAGACGGGCTGGTGGCAGACCCAGGGGTCGGGACTGCCGGAACTGTGGAAGGGCCTGATCGACCTCGAATCCCGCGCCACTCGAATCCACAACTTCGAGCTTGCATTTGTTCCCGGCCTGCTGCAGACCGCCGACTACTCGGCAGCCGTTATCCAGGGCATCAGACCGATGCTGCCGGAAAGCGACTTGGCGAGGTTGGTCGGCTCCCGGATGACTCGGCAGTTGATGCTGCGGAAGCAGGACAAGGACTTTGTTTTCGTGGTGGATGAGTCCGTGCTGCGCCGCACGATCGGCGAACAGGGCGTCATGGGCAACCAGCTCCGGCACTTGGCGTCATTCCACGATCGGCCCAACATCAGGCTCCGGGTCGTTCCTGCCGACGCGGGTGCTTATGCTGGACTTCGCGGCCCATTCATGATCCTGGACTTCAAAGCCGAGCCGAGCGTCGCCTACTACGAGAACCACGGCACGTGTGTGTTCCCCGAAGCCAAGGATGATGTTGCCGCCTATCGGCAGGCCTTGCGCGATATCCTGGCAACGGCACTCAGCCCGGCCGACTCGGTCGAGTTGATCAACGCTGTCGTCGCCGAGAGCCCCAAGGGGTGATCGCGGCAAGAGAGGAATTGCCATGGCTCTGGTCGATCTCAGTGGGGCTAGCTGGCGCAAGAGCTCCCGCAGCAGTGATCAGCCCAACTGTGTCGAGGTCGCCTTCGCTGAGCAAGCTGTCGGTGTCCGCGACTCCAAGGACGCCACCGGCCCCGCACTGGTGTTCCCCGCTTCCTCCTGGCGCCAAGCACTCCGTCGGACATCCTGACTCCCGGTCAGGGAGTTCGCTGGAAGTGGTGGACCTCGGCCGCGTCCCGATACCCCATTCGCCGGTACTAGGCGCGCGGCCAGCTCGTGGCCTCCGCGGTGAGGAAGGACAGGTCGCAGCCCGCGTCCCGAGCCCGGTGCAGCGCCTCGATCACCATGCCCTTCGCGTAGCCCTTGCCGCGGTGCTCCGGCCGGGTGACGACGTTCTCGAACTGGGCCAACCCGTCTGACACGCATAGTTCCCCGCGAGCCACCACATCGCCGGACGCGTCGCGGACACCGAGGAAGGTGACCTCGGCGCCCAGGGAGTAGAGCCGCGCACGGTCGGCCAGCTGCGCGTGGGACTCGTCGCTGTCGTCGGGGTAGTCCGCTTTCCAGTCCTCCAGCAGCGACTGCCGCAACTCGTCGAACGAGAGCGCCTCGACCGGACCGCGGACCCGTGCGGACAGGTCGCCGGAGTGGATCATCGTGACGATCCGCTCCGCCTCGTATCCCGCGGCTTCGAACGCGGGGGCCGCCGCCGCGCCTTGGGGGCCGTCGGTGAAGTTGACCAGCCGGTGCGCGTGTCCGTTGTCGCCCAACACCTTGTCGGCCGCCACGATCACCACCGCGGGCTCGACCTCGCTCGTGACGACCACCCGGTTGTGGTGCCACGACGCCGGATAGTCGTGTTGCAGCAACGCGTGTCCCCACCCGAATTCGACGATCTCGGTCGCCTGCACCCGGGCGAACCGGTCCTCGAACGCCGCGATCCGGCGCAGCGCCACACTTGTGTCCATCTGCCCATCATGGCGCAGGCATCAGCCTCACGGATGTTTATAAACCATCCCCAGGTCTGATCAAGTCCAGACGAACGTCAGGGGTTCCCGCGCCGTCGACCGGGACACAGTGGCATCGGGATCACAAAACCTAGAGGGGAACCCGAAATGTCGCATAAGAAGAGAGTCCTGGCAGTGGGGGTCGCGGTCGCCTTGGCGTCCGCGGTGGTGCCGCCGATCGCCTCGGCCGACGCCACGCGCCTACCCGTGCCGAAGATCCAGTGGCAGCAGTGCCCGGACGACAAGCACCTCCTGTGCGCGATGGTGCCGGTGCCTCTGGACTACGCCGACCCGCGTGGCAAGAAGATCAGCCTGCGGCTGGTCAAGCGGAAGGCCGACCAGCCGAACCGCAAGATCGGCACCTTGTTCATCAACAACGGCGGCCCCGGTGGCTCCGCGGCCGACTTCGCCGTCGGCGCGGGCGATGTGCTCGGCGCGAGCACCCGGCAGCGGTTCGACATCGTGGGCATCGACCCGCGCGGCATCGGCGGGCAGCGCAACTGCCTGACCGAGGGCTGCGGCAGTGAGCCGGTGGTCTGCGCCGCCGCGCCGCAAGACCCGCCGGGCCCGCCGGTCCCGGCCGCCTTCCCGCGTAGCGACAGCGAAGTGCGCGCCCAGCTGGCGTTCGACGACTTCTACCGCGGGCTGTGCGACAAGCGCGGCAACGAGATCCTCGACCACATGTCGACCGCCGACACCGCGCGCGACATGGACCTGATGCGCCAGGCCGTCGGGGACCGGCAGCTGAACTTCTACGGCATCTCCTACGGCAGCGTCCTCGGCGCCACCTACGCCGCGATGTTCCCGAACAAGATCCGCGCGCTCATCGTCGACGGCGTGCTCGACCCGGTCGCGTGGTCCACCGGCCGCGGCGACCACGCCAAGTACGTCGCGTCCGCCCGGTTCGGCAGTGAGTACGGCGCCTGGGAGTCGCTGCACAGCTCATTCGCCGAGTGCGACCGCGTCGGCGCGGCCCGGTGCCCGGCGGCGGGCCAGGCGAGCGGCAAGTTCCACAAGGTCGTCGAGCGACTCAAGCAGGGTGACGTCGACACGCCGGACGGCAAGCTCAACTACCAGGAAGTCATGGGCACCCTGCTCGGCGCGATGTACCGCCCGGACAACTACCGGCTGATCATGGACTTCGTCGAGGCCATGCACCAGCAGATCTTCGGCGCCTCCCGGGCGCCGAGCCGCGCGGGTGACGCATGGAAGAACCTCCGCGCCGCCGAACGCCCCGCCGTCCCGACCTTCGGCGACGAGGTGATCGCCCCGACGTTCCACGGCGTCCTGTGCTCCGACAGCGTCAACCCGACCGACCGCGAAGCCCCGATCCGCTCCGCCGCGCACGCCGAGGCCAACGGCCCCGGCTTCGGCGAACTGTGGTCGTGGATCTCCTCTCCGTGCGTCAACTGGCCGGGCTCGTCGAAGTCGGCGTTCCGCGGCCCGTACAAGGTCAAGACGTCGACCCCGCTGCTGATCGTCGGCAACACCCACGACCCGGCCACCCCGATCAGCGGCGCCCGCGCGCTCAACGGCCTGATGAAGGGTTCGCGGATGCTGACCCTCGATGGCTGGGGCCATGGCACGCTGGAGATGAGCTCGTGTGTCACCGGGAAGTTCGAGTCCTACCTGATCAACCGGAAACTCCCGGTCCCCGGCACGGTGTGCCAGACCGACGCCCCACTGTTCCCGGCAGCTAGCTAGTCACCTCGACACGGTCGCGTCCGCCCATGCGGGCGCGACCGTGTCTCGGCCGGCTAGAGAACGGTGATCCTCGGATCAATTCCCGCCCAACGCTTGTCGGCGGTCACTATCGATGTCGCTTCATCGATGATCCCGGTGGCGATGACCAACGCATCGGGCAAGCGCAGCGCGCGATGACGGGCCCGAAGCTGCGCCGCTGTCGCCGCGACCTCTCGGTCGAGGACTCGGCACGGGCCGAAAAGACGGTTCACGGCGGCCGTTCGGTGTTCCACGATCCCGCCGTTGCGCCTGGCTTCTCCGACCAGCACTTCGGCCAAGACGGAAGCGGGCACCAGGAATCGATGGCCATCGACATGCGCACGCTGGATCGCGTTCAGCGCGGACAGATGATGGATATCGAGTGGGTCGAAGACGGCGATGATGACGCTCGCGTCCAGGACTACCGATCCCACTCGTTCCTCAGTTCTTCCAGAGTGGTGGCCTCGGAAAGGCCTGGGGCGGAGCCCGCGAGTTCGTTCAGGGCGTCGAGAAACGGATCGGAGTGTCGGACGAGTCGGAAGACGCCGTCTGCTTCGACTTCCACCCGTAAGACGTCGCCAGGCTTCACGTGAGCTGCGGCGAGCGCGGCCACGGGCAGCGTGACTTGATTCTTCCTGCTGACCTTGGTCGTGCGAACGGGCTCACCATCGTGATGCTTTACTTCGACGCCCATGAGTAAAGCGTAGCAGCCTTCGTGCGCTGTGTGGTGATCAGCAGAGCCAGCAGCGCGCCGGCCGCGCACACGATCGAGGTGATCAGGAAGATGTCGGTGTACTGGGTGACCAGCGCCTGGTTGAGCTCCGTCCGGTACTGCGCCATCTGCCGCGCGAACTCCGCCTCGTCCATCCCGAACGGCAGCGGCGGGTTCAGGTTCGCCGTGAGGCTGTGGAACCGGTGCAGCCCCCACGCCGACAGTGCCGCGACACCCACGAGCATCCCGGTCATCCGCGCGACCACCACACCCGCCGACGCGACCCCGTGCCGCTCAGCGGGAACGACGCGCAGCACGGCCGCCGACAGCGGCGCGATCACCAGGCCCAACCCGAACCCGGCCACCGCGAGATCGGTGTCCAAAGTGGGCAGTCCCAACAGGTGCGTGGTCGACTCGACGTCGACGGTCCACCCGGACATCAGCAGATACCCGACTCCCGCGATCAGCATCCCGACGACCGTGACGATCCGGTCCCCGAACCGCGCCGCCGCATAGCCGCCCACGAGCGCGCCGATTGGCAGCGCGATCAGGAAGCGCAGCAGGACGAACACCGCGCCGCTGTCGTCGTCGCCGAGCAGCGACTGGGCGAACAGGTCGACGTTCACCAGCGTCACCATCAGCGCCGCACCGGCCGCCGCGGACACGCCGAGCGAGGCCAGGAACGGCCGCATGGCCACCCCCGCCGGGTCGATCAGCTTGGTCCGCGCGCGCCGCTCCCACAGCAGGAACGCCACCAGCGCCACCACCGCGCCGACAAGCATCCCCGGACCCCACGACGGCAGCACCGCTTCGCGCGGGGTCGGGTTGTAGAGGCCGATCACGGCCAGCCCGAGCGTCACCGCGAGCAGCAGCCCGCCGACAACGTCCACCCGCACGGGATTCTCGGCGCGCTGGTGCGCGGGCACGGTCAGCTGGATCGCCACCATCGCGATCACCGCCAGCGGCACGTTGACCCAGAACACCGCACGCCACCCGGAGATGTCGGCCCACAGCGGCAGACTCGCGATGGCCACCCCGTACAGCGGTCCGAGCACGCTCCCGAGTTCCTGCGCCGCGCCGACCGCGCCGAGCACGGTGGAGCGGCGGTGCGCGTCCCAAAGATCAGCTGCCAGCGCCATCGTCACCGGCAGCAGCGCTCCACTCGCGACGCCCTGGATCACCCGCCCGGTCACCAGCACCGCGAGGTCACTGGACAGCGCGGTGACCACGGAGCCCACGAGAAACCCGAGCAGGCACAGCTGCAGCAGCAGCTTGCGGCCGAACCGATCCGACGCCTGACCCAGCAGCGGCATCGCCGCGATGTAGCCCAGCAGGTACCCCGTGACGATCGGGGTGACCTTCTCCAGCCGGTTGATCGGGATCTGCAGGTCCTCGATGATCTGCCGGATCACGCTGACCACCACATAGGTGTCGAGCGCGCCGAGTAGCACCGCGAGCCCGCCCGCGCCGATCGCGATCGACCGGCCGCGCCCGGTGGTTCCCGTCATCGGCTCAGACCTAGGCCGGCGCGGTGATGGTGACCGGCTTGCCCACATCGGACAGCGTCAGATCGACCGTGGCCTCGCCGCCGTCGGACGCGGCCAGCTTCACCGAAGCCTTGACCGGCAGCTTGGTGTCCTCGCGCAGCCAGAAGGTGACGTCCGCATCGGAGGCGACCCCGGGCACGATCGCCGAGACCACGTCCTGGGCGCCGCGTCCCTTGACCCGGTAGGTCGACACACCGTCGACGTCTTCCTTGGCCTCGGTCCTCGGGTCCTTGATCTGCGCGAGCACGTTCGCGATGCCCTTGTCGGGGTTCAGGATCGCCGACGGGTCGTACAGGTTCGACGTCAGCGCCGCCGGGTACTTCTGGAAGCCGCCCGTGGGGCCCTTGATGTAGAGGGAGTCGTCGACGAGGACGAACTCGCCCTCGATGAGCTGGCCCATCAGGGTCAGCTTGACCGTGCCCTTCGCCGCGCCCGACGGCCCGCCTTCGCGGGTCAGGTCGCCCTCGGCGTTCTGCACGGGGATGGCCGCGACCGTCCCGTTGACCTTCAGGCTGAAGTGGGCGCTGCGGACCTCGCGCATCGCCGCGGCCGCGTCCTTCATCAGCGCCGCCCCGTCCGGCAGGCTCGCGCCCCCGGGTGTGTCAGTGTCCGATGTGCACCCAGCGGCGAGGGCCGCGGTGAGCGCGAGGGCCCCAAGGAAGATCCGGCGCGTGACCATGCTGCGCATCGTAGGGCCACCTGGCTGAGACCGTGTCTCAGCCGGTCCGGAATGTCTTTCGGTACGCGAGTGGTGACACACCGACGGCTGTCCGCATGTGCTGGCGCAACGATGTCGCGCTGCGCAGCCCCGACCGTTCGGCCACCTGGTCTATCGGCAGGTCCGTCGTCTCCAGGAGGTGGAGCGCGTGCCGGACGCGCTGCTGGATCAGCCAGGTGCCGGGCGACTCACCGGTTTCCGCTCGGAAGTGCCGCGAGAAGGTCCGCACGCTCATCTTCGCGTGGGCGGCGAGCGCGCTCAGCTCCAGCGGCTCGTGAAGACGGTCGAGTGCCCACGCCCGGGTCGCCGAGGCGCCGCCCGCCCCGACGGGCAGCGGACGCTCGATGTACTGCGACTGCCCGCCCTCGCGCCAGGGCGGCACCACGCAGTACCGCGCCGCACGGTTCGCCACCTCGCTGCCGTGGTCGGACCGCACGACGTGCAGGCACAGATCGATCCCCGCGCTCAGGCCCGCGGACGTCAGCACGTCGCCGTCGTCGACGAAGAGCACATCCGGGGTCAACCGAACCGCCGGATATAAAGCACGGAACTGGTCCGCGAAGCGCCAGTGAGTCGTCGCGGGACGTCCGTCGAGGATGCCCGCGGCGCCCATGACGAACGCGCCGGTGCAGATCGACATCAGCCGGGTGCCGGGCCGGATCAGCGCGAGCGCGTCGGCCAGCGGGCCGGGCAGTGTCCCGTCGTGACGCGGGCCTGGTGCGCGGGTTCCGGGCACGATCACGGTGTCCGCCCAGGCCAGGGCATCGGGGCCGTGATCGAGCACGGCGGTGAACCCGGCGGTCACCGGCACCGGCTTCGCGTCCACACCGCACACCACCACCTCATAGAGCGGCGACCCGTCGGCGCCGACCGAGGCGTTGAAGATCTGCGGCGGAATGCACAGGTCGTAGCCCACCGCCTCCTCCACCGCGAGGACGGCTATCCGATGCGTCATGGCCAGATTCTTTCACATAGTGGCAATCAGGCCACTTGTTCGACGGTCGGCGAACGAACAGGCTGAACCGTGTGACCCAACTGGATATCCGCCCGCGCCTGCACCGGGCCTGGATCGTCGCGGCCGTAGCCTTTGTCGCGCTCGTCGGCGCCGCGGGCTTCCGCGCCGCGCCGAGCGTGCTCATCGATCCGTTGCATCGCGAGTTCGGCTGGACGACAGCGACCATCTCGGGCGCCGTGTCGATCAACCTCATCCTGTTCGGGTTGATCTCACCCTTCGCCGCCGCGCTCATGGAACGCCTCGGCATGCGCAAGGTCGTCGCGGGCGCACTCCTGCTGGTCTCCGCGGGCAGCGGCCTGACGGTGTTCATGACCGAGACCTGGCAGCTCCTGCTCCTCTGGGGCGTGTGCGTCGGCACCGGCACCGGCGCGATGGCCCTCGCCTTCGTCGCCACGGTCACCTCCCGCTGGTTCGCGCAGAAGCAAGGCCTGGTCAGCGGGGTCCTCACCGCCGCGGGCGCGGCCGGGCAACTCGTCTTCCTGCCGGTGGTCGCCCACCTCGCCGAAGGCAGCGGCTGGCGCACCGCGAGCATGACCGTCGCCATCGCCGCGCTCGCCGTCGTCCCGCTGGTGTTGCTCGCCCTGCACGACAACCCAGCCGATGTCGGCACCACCGCCTACGGCGCGGGCCCGCTCGACCCGCCGCCGGTCTCCGCCACCGCGGACCGAACCGCGATGCGCGCGATCACCGTGTTGCGAGACGCCGCCCGGACCCGCACCTTCTGGCTCCTCGCGGGCGGCTTCGCGATCTGCGGCGCGTCCACGAACGGGTTGATCGGCACCCACTTCGTCCCCGCCGCCCACGACCACGGCATGCCGCCCACCACCGCCGCGGGCCTGCTCGCCCTGGTCGGCCTCTTCGACGTCGCGGGCACGATCCTGTCCGGCTGGCTCACCGACAAGGTCAACCCGCGGATCCTGCTCGCCGTCTACTACAGCTTGCGCGGCGCGTCCCTGCTCGTGCTCCCGCATCTGTTCGCCGCCACGACCGAGCCGCCGATGTGGGCGTTCATCGTCTTCTATGGACTGGACTGGGTCGCGACCGTGCCGCCCACGGTCGCCCTGTGCAGGCGCGCGTTCGGCGCCGACGGCCCGATCGTGTTCGGCTGGGTCTTCGCCTCCCACCAGGTCGGCGCCGCCGTCGCCGCGCTCGGCGCCGGTCTCACCCGCGACCACCAGGGCAGCTACGACCTGGCCTGGTACGTCGCGGGCGGCCTCTGCGCGATCGCGGCTGTGATGTCCATACTCGTCCCACCACCCCGGAGGCGACTTGGACGTTCGGGATCGCAGACCAGTGACCTAAGGGGACCGTGACGGCGATTGACCACGGTGACCCACCTGACCACCGGTGAGCCACGCCACTTGACCCAACGTCAAAATTTCGGGGAGGCGGATAAGGTGCGCCTATGGATCGCCAGCAAGAATTCGTGCTGCGCTCGCTTGAGGAGCGCAACATCCGGTTCGTCCGGCTGTGGTTCACCGACGTCCTGGGCTTCCTGAAGTCCGTCGCCGTCGCGCCTGCCGAGCTGGAGGGCGCGTTCGCCGAGGGCATCGGCTTCGACGGCTCGGCGATCGAGGGCTTCTCCCGGGTCTACGAGTCCGACATGGTCGCCCGCCCCGACCCGGCCACCTTCCAGGTCCTCCCGTGGGAGACCCCGGAGGGCGAGCCCTACTCGGCGCGCATGTTCTGCGACATCGCGATGCCCGACGGCTCGCCGTCCTGGGCCGACCCACGCCACGTGCTGCGCCGCACCCTGTCCAAGGCCAGCGAGGCCGGGTTCACCTGCTACGTGCACCCGGAGATCGAGTTCTTCCTGCTCAAGGACATCCCGGTGGACGGCAAGGAGCCGACCCCCGCGGACAACGGCGGCTACTTCGACCAGGCCAGCCACGCCACCGCGACGCACTTCCGCAGGCACGCCATCGAGACCCTCGAGGCCATGGGCATCTCGGTCGAGTTCAGCCACCACGAGGGCGCGCCCGGCCAGCAGGAGATCGACCTGCGCTACGCCGACGCCCTGACCATGGCCGACAACGTCATGACGTTCCGCTACGTGGTCAAGGAGGTCGCGCTCACCCAGGGCGTGTTCGCCTCGTTCATGCCCAAGCCGTTCTCCGACCAGCCCGGCTCCGGCATGCACACCCACGTCAGCCTGTTCGAGGGCGACCGCAACGCCTTCTACGACAGCGAGGACCCGTACCAGCTCTCCGCCACCGGCAAGGCGTTCGTCGCGGGCCTGCTCAAGCACGCCCGTGAGATCTCCGCGATCACCAACCAGTGGGTGAACTCGTACAAGAGGCTCATCGTCGGCGGCGAGGCCCCGACCGCGGTCTGCTGGGGCCACGCCAACCGGTCCGCGCTGGTCCGGGTGCCGATGTACTCGCCGAGCAAGGCGTCGTCGCGCCGGGTGGAGATCCGCTCGCTGGACTCCGCGTGCAACCCGTACCTGGCCTACTCGGTGATCCTCGCCGCCGGCCTCAAGGGTGTCGCCGAGGGCTACGAGCTGCCGCCCGCCGCCGAGGACGACGTCTGGTCGCTGTCGGACGCGGAGCGCCGCGCCGCCGGCTACGCCAACCTCCCGCAGAACCTGGGTGAGGCCCTGGCCGAGATGGAGAACTCCGAGCTGCTCGCCGAGACCCTCGGCGAGCACGTCTTCGACTTCTTCCTCCGCAACAAGCGCACCGAATGGGACGCCTACCGCCGCAGCGTCACCCCGTACGAACTCCGCTCCCTCCTCCCCGTCTTGTAGATGTGCGGCAACCCCGCAAACCGCACCCAAGGGGGAACGTGACGAAAGTCGACACCGGTGCCCCCTAAACGCACCGTTCCCCAACACGTGACCAGACTTTGAAATTTCGGGGAGGCGGCACAGTAGGTTGGCCGGGTGCTTCCCCCCGACGTGTCCCCGGTGATCGGCTCGACGGTGACCGGGTGCGCGGACCTTCCCGCCGCCCGGATCGCCGCGGAGACCTTCCGCCGCCACCACCCCGGCGCCACCTTCGTCACGCTCCTCGTCGACGGGCCCCGCGCGGACGGCGTGATCGTGCCCGCCGATCTCGGCATCGGAGCCGACGAACTCGCGGTGCTCGCCACCGGCCACACGGCACGCGAAGCGTGTGTCGCGCTCCGGCCGCGGCTGATGGAGTGGCTGCTCGGCAAGCACGACAGTCCGGTGCTCTACCTCGACCCGTGGGTCCGCGTGTACGCGCCGCTGGTGCCACATCTAGGCGACGCCGCGCTCGCGTTGGTGCCCAAGGTCCTGCGCCCGCTGCCCGCGGACGGTCTACGACCCGACGCCGAGGCCCTGCGCAAGGCAGGTGTCTACGACGAGGGCTTCGTCATCGTCGCCCACGGCGCCGAGCACTTCCTGCACTCCTGGGCCGAGGCGTCCACCGCCGACCCTGGCTCGGCGGGCGCGTTCCTCGACGGCGCCCCCGCCCTCGTCGACCACCGCGTCCTGCGTGACCCCGGCCTCGGCCTCTCCCGTTGGAACGCCGCCCAACGCCCGCTGGCGCTGGCCGCCGACGGCTCGGTGACCTCGGGCGGAGCACCGCTGCGGTCGGTCAACTTCGCGGGTTTCGACCCGACGCGGCCCTGGCTGCTCAGCGCCGACATCGCCGACCACCAGCGGGTGCTGCTCTCCGAGCATCCGCTGCTCAACCGCCTCTGCGCGGAGTACGCGGGCGAACTCGGCGAAGCACCCGAGCCCACCGTCCGGTTCGGCACGCTCGCCGACGGCACCGCGTTCCCGCCGTCGCTGCGGTCCGCGTACCGGCGGGCCAGGACCGGCCGGGACAAACCACCCGCCGCGGGCGCCGACCCGGCGGGTTTCCTGCGCTGGGCCTGCGCGCCCGATCCGGAACTGCCGCGCTGGGCGGTCGCCCTGTGGCGCGACGACTCCGAGCCCCGCGAACGCTTCGCCGACCCGTTCGGCGCCGACGCCGCGGCCTTCCGCGACTGGTGCGCCACCGACGCCGTCCTCACGGGCCGGATCCACCCCCGAGCCGTGCCCGGGCAGTCCGAGGTCGCGCTGGTCGACCAGATCGGTGTCTCCGTGCTCGGGGACAGCCCGCTGGCCGAGCGGCTCCGGCTGGCGGCGGGCGCCTCCGGGCTGCCGACGTCCGACCAGCCCGTCTACCCGGTGGTCCTGGCCTGCGACGGGACGTCGGGGATACCCCGGCAGCGGCACGTCATCGTGGTGCGCGACGAGTTCGGCCCCGTCCCCGCGCGCGCGGACGAGCGCTGGCTGGTCTGGCCCGCCTCGGCGCCCGCGCCCGACGGCGTCGCCACCCACACCGTGCCCCTCCCCGTCGTCGACCCAGGCGCCCGTGACGACGGCGCCAAGGAGGAGGCCAGGGCCAAGCTCGGACTGGACGCGGCGCCCGTCTTCGTCGCCCTCGCCGACCACGCCGACGACCTCATCGCCGCGTTCGCGGCGGCGTTCCGCGAACGGGCTGACGTCCGGCTGCTGCTGTTGGTCCCCGAATCGCGCGCGCGAACCGAGACCATTGAGCGGCTGCGTTCCTCAGCCGCGGGCAACGGTCGCGTCCGGCTGGTCACCGAGGCGTTCGACCTTGCCGTCGAAGCCGCGGACTGGGCCATCTCGCTGCACGAACCGGGCTGCGCGGACACCGCGAAGGTCAACGCCTGGCTCACCGAGACGTCGCTGCGGGGTGTCCCGCTCATCACGATCGTCGGGGGAGTGGGCGCGGACCTGCTGGGCGCCGACGGCTGCGTCGCGCTGCCCACCGACGAGTTCGCCGCCGACACGATGATCGCGGGCGCCATCCGCGACCTCGCCGACGACCACGCCACCGCGGACAAGGTCGGCTCGGCCGCCCGCACGTCCCTGCTCGACAACCTCGCGCCAGCCGTCACCGGCGCCGCCGTGCGCAGGCGGATCGAGCTCGCCTACCGCAGCTGGCGGGCGGGCCGGGCG
>NZ_JBOHGC010000330.1:0-2170 GCF_050699995.1 Actinokineospora sp.
GGTCGGTGGTGGTGAGCACCTGGCCGCGCGCGTCGTAGGTGTAGGTGGTGACGTTGCCCAGCGGGTCGCGGACCGAGGCGAGGTTGCGCGAGGCGTCGTAGGTGTAGGTCGTCGTGTGGCCAAGAGGGTTGGTCTCTGTGAGCAGCTGGTCGTTCTCGTCGAAGGTGCGCGTCGTCTTCTTGCCCAGCGCGTCGACTTCCTCGACGACGTTGCCCCGCACGTCGTAGGAGAGCGTCCGCGCGTGCCCCAGGCGGTCGGTGACCACCTCCTGGCGATCGACGAGGTCGTGGTCGAGCTCGATCGTCTTGCCGAAGGCGTCGGTGTGCCGCAGGAGCCGACCCGAAGCGTCGTACTCGTTGCGGATGGGCTGGATGCCCCGCGGGTCCTCGATCGAGAGCAGGCCGTGCGAGCCGTTGTAGCCGAAGCGGGTCGTCTGGCTCTCGCGGTCGGTGACGGCGACGAGGTCACCGGCGGCGGCGTAGGTGTAGCCGACGCTCTTGCCGAGCGGATCGGTGAGCGCGGTGATCCGGCCCGAGACGTCCCGCGTCCAGGAGACGCTCTTGCCCGAGGCGTGGGTGATGCCGCTGCCGGTGAGCTGGAGCGTGTTGCCGTTGGTGTCGGCGAGCCGCTGGAGGCCCTGCGTCTTGTCGAGGTCGAAGACCCGGCCGTCGCGCGTCTGCAGGCGCACTTGCCGCGGCTCGTAGGGCTCGAAGGTGGACGAGTCGACGACGTCGGAGGTGCCGGTGGTGTGGAAGAGCTCGGTGTTGCCGAGGATCGAAAGCGTCGCCCCCGGCACCGGACCGTCGACGAAGACGAACGAGGCCTGCGCAAAGCAACCGCCGATGGTCGGCGCCGCGTTGCTCACCCGCAGCCGGAAGCGGTACACCTCGCGGTCGGAGAGCCGCACCGTGGTCAGGTGGGGCTTGGTCTCCTGCACCGACTGACAGGGCACGAAGCCCTTGACGATCCGCCAGCCCTCGCCCGGCGGGCGGTTGTTGCGGTAGGAGCCCTGCTTGACCTCCACCGTCCAGCCGTAGCCGAAGTCGAGGCTGCGCTTCTCGCGGCTGTCGTAGGTGCGGACGACCTGGATGGGAATGCCCGCCAGCGGCACCTCGAGGTCAACGAAGGAGACCGTGAAGTTGCCGATTTTCTGCTGGCCTTCGACCGCCACGTGGGCGGAAAGCGAGGCCCCGGCTCCGGCGGCGTCCAGCGCCGAGAGCTCGATCTCGTACATGCCGTTGAGCAGCAGGGTGGGGTCGAAGGTCGCCAGCGCCGCGTTGGCGACGGGCGAGGTGCCGGTCGCGAGCGTCGTCCACGCCGCGCCCGGCTCCATCGAACGGAAGCGCAGCTCCCAGCTCGCGAGGCCCTGCCCCTGGACTGTCCCCACGACCGGGGTCGGGGAGGTGACCTCCTGGAGCTGGGTGGGCTGCGCGATCTCGACCGCGAGCTCGGTGCCCTCGTTGGTGATCACGAGATCGGTCTCGGCGGTGACGAGGATCCAGTAGCCGCGGCCCGGCCGCAGCACCTGGAGGTCGTTGGCCCAGGCCGGGGCGGAGACGTCGAAGCCCTCCCACGGGTCGGCCAGGTTCCCGGCGTCGTAGCCGAAGACGCGTTGGTACTTGCCCGCGATCGAGGCCAGCGCAGTGGCCACCGGCCGCGCCTGCTCGGCGGGAATGCCGATCAGGTTCCAGCCCGTGCACAGGTGCAGCGTCGTCGTGGCCGGTGCCGGCCCCGGCGTCGGCAGGCTTCCTGCCTGCGTCGCATCCACCCAGAAGCCGTTGCGTTCGTCGAGCGAGGTCAGGTCGCTCCCCGCCCCATCGGCAGGGTCGTAGACCTTCCATGGATCGGCGGTGTCGCAGGCGTCGTAGACGAAGGCGCGCCGCAGCGCGTCGCCCATCGGTGCGAAGACCGAGGCGGGGCTCGAGTCGGCCGGCTCGACGGGGAGGGAGAGGAGATTCCAGCCTGCCGCGACCGGGACCTCACCGGCGACGGCCGCCTTCGCAACCAGCGCTTGCTTCGGAAACGCCCTTCGCGTCTCGAAGCCCGGCGGCAAGGGCGGAGTCTGCGGACCCGCGGCTTCCTCCAGCGAGGCCACTAGGGCGAGGACCTCGCCTGCGCCCCGGCGCGCCCAGCCGGCGAAGGTCTGCACGCCCCCCGGCGGCGTGAGCGT
>NZ_JBOHGC010000331.1:0-1957 GCF_050699995.1 Actinokineospora sp.
GACTTACACCACTCCACGGGACGCGGCCCGCGAGGTAGTGGCCGACGCCGGTGATGACTGCGGCCGCCTGCGGGCGTCTTCGTGCCCGGTCGGCACGGTCATTCCTTCGCGATTGGTAACTGTTCAGGTACCCGGTCGAGCAGGGCCGTGCCGGCGTTGAGATCACGCGTCGGGCTGTGAAGGCTGTCGTCGGCGATCTTGGTGCACGCGACCTGTGGTTCAGGGGCCGGGTCCGGGAGTGACCGGCATCCACGGGTTCGCGTCGAACAGTCGTTGCAACACGTCGAGCAGGTTGACGCCGTGTTTGGCGGCGGTGGACAAGTAGCTGCGCAAGGCGAGGAACGCTTCGGCGCCGCCGGTGCTGCGGAAACCGCCCGAGACTTTCTGGTGGACTTTGACCATCCTGATGTCGCGCTCGGAGAGGTTGTTGTCGAACGGGACGCGAAAGTCGGTGGAGAAGCGGAGAATGTCGTCGGCGTGGACGTCGAGGCGCAACAGCAGGTTGGCGGCTTTGGTGCGTTTGGGCCGTCCCCGCTTCCCGGTCGGGGCGGGCGCCGGGTTGGCCTCGTGCCCGGCGGCGATGATCGCCCGGTAGTCGGCCCGGATGCGGCCGAGCTCGTCGGCGGTGAGCGCGCTGTGCCCGTCGGTCTTGGCGCCGAGCACCTGCTGGTAGGCGTCGCAGAGCAGCCCGGCCATGTCGGCGGCCCATGGTTGGCCGTCAGTGCCCGCGGCGGCGTCGAGCTCTCGGAGGTGATGGGCGTTGCACAACGCGTGGTCGACGTCGGTGTAGTTGCGGTAGGGGGCCCAGCCGTCGTGAACGAGCACGCCGGTCAAGTGCTCGATGACGCCCATGGCGTCCATGGCGGCGGTGCCCCGTTTGTCGTCGAGGTGGTACAAGGTGAGCCCGGTGGTGGACGCCGAGTGCACCCAGGCAAGCGCTGCGTTCACCCGCAGGCCGGTCTCATCGGCGTGCACGACATCGGAGCGGGCGAGCCGGTCTTTGACATGGACCAGGAACTCTTCGAGCATCGCGGCGCCTTCTTCGACCATCGCCACGATCGTGCCCGTCGACACCGACGCCCCGTAGGCGTCTCGGAGCAGTTCGGCGACCCGGGCGATGGGAATGTGCTGTCGGGTCACCAGATAACAGACATAGGCCCGCAACGCCGGCCCGTAGCAGGTCGGCGCGGTCGCATCGGGTGGGAACGGGGCGGTGGTCTCCGACCCGCACGCGCAGCGGCGGCGTTCGGCGCGGTGCTCGGTGCAGAACAACGCCACCGGCGGCAGGTCGAACACCTGGCGGCGGGCAGCCCCGACGACCACCGCGTCACCGAGGTCCGCGCCGCACCCCCCGCACCGTTCGGGCACATGGGTACGCGTCGCGTCGGGGTCTTCGAGCTGGGCGAGGTGTCGGCCCGGGCCCCCGGGCTGTTTGCCGGGCTTCTTTCCCGAGCGCGCCCGACGCGACTTGGGCGCCGGCTTGGCATAACCGTCGGACGACGGCGGCTTGGACGAGTTGCGCGAGTTCATGGCGAGGCGAGCCTTCAGCTCGACGACCGTGGCGGTGAGCCCGGTGACGGTGGCGGTGAGCCCGGCCACCTGCGCCATGAGCCCCTCGATCGCCTCGGCCTGCTCGGCGACCTCGGTCCTCAGCGCGACGTTCTCGCTCGCCAGGGCCTCGTAGGTCGGCCTCGAGTCGGCTGCGCCCGGGAAACTGGAGATGTCGAGCCGTCCTTATGGTCGGCTCCGCCTGTCTCCACGATTACACGGACCACACCCTCAATCGGTGGACCCCCGGCCGCCGGGTACCTGAACAGTTACCGCGATTGCAAACCAATGTCCTCCGAGTTACCCTCGCCCGACTGATCTGGAGTGCAGAGGTTTATCCGGAGTGCAGAGATTGGGCGGGCGCAACTTCGAGCACTTTTCATCCCTCGGCGTTGGTACGCCGTTGGCC
>NZ_JBOHGC010000332.1:0-4841 GCF_050699995.1 Actinokineospora sp.
GACCGACGCCGAGCGGCAGGGCCGCCAGGCCATGGCCGACATCCGCCGCACGGTCGGCCTGCTCGCCGCCGGGCCGTCGGGCACCCGGCCCGAACCGGGGATCGGCGACCTCGGCGACCTGGTCGACGACTTCCGGCGCGCCGGGCTGCGGGTCGAGTACCGGGTCCGCGGCGACGGGGCGGACGTGCCGCCGTCGGTTGGGCTCGGGCTGTACCGGATCACCCAGGAGTCCCTGGCCAACGTCGCCAAGCACACCCCGGACGCGACCGCCGAGGTCGACCTCGACATCGGCTCGGCCCAGGTCACGCTGTCGGTGCGCAACGACGCGCCCGCCGGGCCCTCGGCCGCGACCGAGCCGGGCTCCGGGGTGGAGGGCATGCGCAGGCGGGCCGACCTGCTCGGCGGCAGCCTGCACGCCGGTCCGGGGCCGCGCGGCTGGCTGGTCCACGCTGACGTCCCGCTCGGCATCGACAGCCCCGCCTGGTGCGCGCTGCGCCGCCGGGTCCAGGTAGGGCGCCGTGACCGTCGACGAGGTCCGCGTGCTGCTGGTCGACGACCAGGAACTGGTGCGCTCGGGGCTGCGGCGGATCCTGCGGCGCAAGGACGGCTTCGTGATCGTCGGCGAGTGCGCCGACGGCGACGAGGTGCCCGCCGCGCTCGCCACCGATCCCGATGTCGTGGTCATGGACCTGCGGATGAAGCGGGTGGACGGCATCGAGGCCACCCGGCGGCTGCGTGAGGGTGAGCAGCCCCCGCCGGTGCTGGTCCTGACCACCTTCGACGACGACGAACTGCTCTCCGGGGCGCTGCGGGCGGGCGCAGCCGGGTTCATCCTGAAGGACTCCCCCGCGGAGGATCTCATCAGCGCCGTGCGGGCGGTCGCCGCCGGCGGGGCCTGCCTGGACCCAGCGGTGACCGGCCGGGTCCTGACCGCGTATCGCAGCGTCCCGCCCGGTCCGGGCAACAGCTCGGCGGTCCGCGAGCAGCTGACCACGCGCGAGTTCGACGTCCTGAGCCAGCTTGGCCGGGGCTGGTCCAACACCGAGATCGCCCGGCGGCTGGGCATTTCCGAGGTCACGGTGAAGAGCCACATCGGGCACATCTTCGGCAAACTCGGCCTGCGCGACCGGGCCGCCGCGATCGTCTACGCCTTCGACCGCGGTGTCGTCGTACCCGGCGAGCCGCGCTGACCGAGCAATCCGGTTGCGCGGCACGAAAGAATTCGTGGGGACGCCCGATCAAAGGAGATCCCGCATGCTGCCGTGGACGGCCGAGTTCGCCGGACGGATCGACGAGCACGTGTTCGCCAGCGACCTGCTGCGCGGCAACTCACTCGGCGACCCGCATGAGCGGCCGCTGTGGGTGTACGTGCCGCCCGGCTACGACGAGGGCGACCGGCGCTACCCCACGGTGTACGTCATCCAGGGCTACACCGGCCACATCGCGATGTGGCGCAACCGCACCCCGTGGCGGCAGCCGTTCATCGAGTTGGCCGACGGCATCTTCGCCCGCGAGGAGGCCCCACCCGCGATCGTGGTCTACGTCGACGCGTGGACGTCGGTCGGCGGCAGCCAGTACCTCGACTCCCCCGGCACCGGCCAGTACCACTCGTACCTCTGCGACGAGGTGGTCCCGTGGGTGGATGAGCACTACCGCACCATGCCCGCCACGGCCCACCGCGCGATCACCGGCAAATCCAGCGGCGGCTACGGCGCGATGATCACCCCGATGCTGCGCCCGGACCTCTTCGGCGCCCTGGCCACCCATGCCGGGGACGCGTTGTTCGAGTCGACCTACCAAAAGGACTTCCCCCAGGTCGCCCGCCTGCTCCGCGACAACTACGACGGCTCATACGACAACTTCCTCGCCGACTTCCGCGGCGGCCGGATCGTGGGGACGAAGGACACCGACTTCCCCCTCATCGAGACGTACGGCTACGCCTCCTGCTACTCGGCCGACGAGGACGGAACGGTCCGCATCCCGTTCGACGACATCGGAGCGACCGTCCCCGAGGTCTGGGACCGCTGGCTGCGCTGGGACCCGGTCCGCATGGCCGCCCGCCCCGAGTTCGCCGAGGCCCTGCACTCCCTCAAGGCGATCTGGATCGACGCGGGCACCCAGGACGAGTACTACCTCGACTTCGGCGCGGTCGCCTTCCGCCGAGCCCTGGCGAAGGCAGGCGTACGCGACGACGTGGTGCGGCTGGAACTGTTCGAGGGCAAACACGGCGCGATCGAATACCGCTACCCGCTCGCACTGGCATGGCTGACCGAACGCATCTCCTGACAGCCGAGCTCACAGCGCCGAGCAGTCCGACTTGTCAGTCCAGCCTCCAACACACCGATACAACGCGAACGAGGTGTTGTAGCCATATCGAGCGCCGAGCACGTTGTACTCAGTCACGGTCACCCGCCCGGCAACGTAATGATCAGTGGCCGTCCCGTTCACCACCTCCAGGTAGGGCGACGTCGACGGCGCGGAAGACGTGACCAGGCCCCAAAACCGCGCCAGATGGTAAGAAGCACAGATGTTCGCGTCCAACACGTAGGCCCCAGCCGTCCCACACTGCGTGCCACCGGTTCCAGGATCCACCGGATGCCCATGCCCCATCCCGGTGATGTCGTAGATCTCCACGACGCCGCCGTAAACCCGATGCGGGTAACCGCCAACCGTGTCCCGCACCTCAGGAACCTGGTCAGTGCCCAGGACATTCGTCCACTGCTCGACGAGTTCCACCCCGTTCATCGGCCGCACCGTCGCATCGGCCGAACCGTGCCAAATGGACACTTTCGCGCGATGCCCCGAGTGAGCCGTCCGAACTTTGTCGCCCCACTGCGCCGGGGTCAGGTCCACCCCCGGGTTCATACAGCTGTACGCCGACGCAACCGTTGTGGCGCAGCCGAAGGGCAGCCCGGCGACCACTCCCCCGCCGGCGAACACCTCCGGGTAGGTGGCGAGCATGACCGCCGTCATCGCCCCGCCCGCCGACAACCCGCTCACGTGGGCGGCCGTCGCACCGAGGTCCTGTCGCATCCGGTCGACCATCTGCTTGATGGAGAGCGCCTCGCCCGCGTCCCGGCGGGTGTCACCGGGTTCGAACCAGTTGAAGCACGAGTTGGCGTTGTTCGCCTGCTTCTGCTCGGGGAAGACCACGGAGAACTTCCACTGGTCGGCGAGCCGGGTCCAACCGGAGCCCGGACCGTACCCGGCCGCGTTCTGGGTACAGCCGTGGAGGGCGACGACGAGCGGGCGGCCGGCGGCCAGGCCCGTGGGCACGTAGCGGAACATCCGCAGGTTGCCCGGGTTGGTGCCGAATCCGGTCACCTCTTGCAGGGTCGCGGCCTCGGCAGGTCTCGGCCGGGCGACCAACGACAGGGCGGCGACGAACAGGACGGCCACCGCGGCGGCGAGCATCGCGGCGGGTGGGTAGGCGGACCGGCGACCGGGCATGACGCGACCTCCACGCTGAGGCGATCTTTGTCCTCGATGCTAGGAACGCCCGGGCTCGCCGGCTCTGGTTCGCCACACCACTTTCCACCTCGGCCGGGTGTCGGCGAGAGCCACCGGCGGTGACTGTCACACCACTCGACTGGTTTCCCGGCACCCGTGCGGGGTATCCCGCGGGCACGTCGAACAGCCGGCGGTGAGAGACCCGACGGACGCGGATGGTGAGCATGGAAGCGGACCTCGATGACGCGTTGGCGCGTGGTTTGCGTGAGTATGTGCGGCGGGCACTGGGGCTGCGCGGAAACTCCTTCTACCTGCAGGCGGAGCGCCCCGCGAGCGTGTATCTCGCCCTCGACGGGCGACTGCCGCGGTTCCCGGACCGGGACGTGGCGCTGCTGTGGGACGAGGAGTGCGGCTGGGCGGCGGCGGTCGAGACGCACAGTGGGGAAGACCTGATCGTGGTCGCCTATCTGGGGCAGGACGTGCTGCCGACACCGGCGCTGGTCGCCGCCTGGGTGGCCCGGCTGCGCCGAGGCGACGCCGTCGGCTCGATCCGCCCGGTGCGGCTGCGCAGCGCGGACGCCGACGACGACCTGGCCGGGCAGTTGGCCGCGTTCGGGCGCGGCGTGGTCACGTCGACCTCCCGGACCGCCTGACCGGCGGGCCCGCGCTTGTCGGGCAGGATGGTGGTGTGCTCGTCGCCGTCCGGTCCGACACCCACGCGCCCCGCCACTGGAAGGGGTGCCCCGCGGCGGTCGCCGAGCACCTGCGTGGCGCCGACCTGATCCTGCACGCGGGTGACGTGTGCACCGCCGCCGTGCTCGACGAGCTTGCCGCGTTCGCCCCGGTCCATGCCGTGCTGGGCAACAACGACGGTCCCGACGTCGCCGCGTGGGGCGCTCCGGAGATCCTGGAACTCGACCTGGACGGGCTGCGGGTGGAGATGATCCACGACAGCGGCAAAGCCGACGGCCGCGCCGCTCGGCTGCGTCGCCGCTTCCCGGACGCCGATCTGGACTGTCCGATTGGGACGTCGACGACTTCGGCTTCGACGCTTGGGGCAACGATCTGGAACTCGTGGTCGACGCCGCCGGGCTCGACCGGTTCCCGCTGCTGGGGGTGTCCCAAGGCGGCGCGGTCGCGATGGCCTACGCGGTGCGGCCCGGAGCGGGTCTCGCGGCTGGTCCTCGTGGGCGCCTACGGCCGCGGCACGCTCGCCAGGGCGGACACCCCGGAGGACCGGGAGGAGGCCGACCTGGACCTGCGGCTCGGCCGCATCGGCTGGCGCTGCGGTTCCTCGACAGCCGCAACCACATCCTGACCGCCGACGAGCCGGCGTGGCCGGTCCTGATCGACGAGATCGACCGCTTCCTCGCCGCCGACCAGCGCCGCGT
>NZ_JBOHGC010000333.1:0-23318 GCF_050699995.1 Actinokineospora sp.
GGGCCACCCTCACCGCCGCCGAGCTGCGGGTCGTCGCGTGTGACAGCGCGGTCATCCCCTACGTCATGGGCGGGGCAACCCGACCACTGGACATCGGCCGGATGCGCTACACCATCCCCACCCACCTGCGCCGGGCCCTCATCCTGCGGGATCAGGGATGCGCGTTCCCCGGGTGTGACCGGCGGCCCCGCTCCTGCCACGGCCACCACGTGAAATTTTGGGCCAACGGGGGCACCACCGCACTCGACAACCTCGTACTCCTCTGCGGGACCCACCACCGCCTGATCCACAACTCCGACTGGGCCGTCACCATCATCGACGGGCTCCCCGAGTTCACCCCACCCGCATATTTGGACCCGCACCGAAAACCCATCCCCGCAACACCACGACACTCGGCGGCCTGAACACGCCACCGAGCCACCGCCGACACCCCTGGCTCCACACCGCCATCACCACAGAGATCAACGACAGCCCCGACTCCACGACTGGCGCAAACCCACGAACTCCTCATACCAGGTGCTTCCACGACCTGAACTCGCACTCCTCTCCGGGACGTGGGAGGAGCCGTTCACGCGTCAGTCAACCCACGCGGACCGCACGGAGAAGTCGCCGGACGTCACCTCGGAGCACGGGGCCAGCAGGATTCTTGCTGTCCCGCACGGCATCGAGAGTGTGGGCCAACTCGACACAGGTTTCGTTCGCGTCGGAACGGCTCGACTTCCGCCACCTTCGCCCGTGTTCGAAAAAGTCACTCATCTGGGCTCCGTCCCATTGGCCAACTCGGCGATGACCTCGGCTGAGCGCGCCGGGGTCATCGCCCTCTCCGCGACTTCGGCCGCCGCTGCGGCGAAGCAGCTGACATCTTCGTCATCCCACAGCGTCGCGCTCGCCCGGTAGTGCTCCAGGTGCACGATCGGTGCGGCAGAAGGGAACTCAAACAGGATGAAGGCTCCCGCCATGTGCATCGAGTAGCCGCGCTTCGTGGATGGCACGATCTGGATCGTCACGTTGGGAAGCTTGGCCATCCTGAGCAAATGGCGCAGCTGGTCGGCCATCGCCTCGGCAGTCGCGACCGGACGGGACAGCACCTCGGCATCGATCAGCGCATGAAGCTCGACCGGATTGCGCGGTCGAGTGAGAATCTCCTGCCGACCCATGCGAATCGCCAGGCGGGTATTCGCATCGGCACCCTCGCCGAATATTTCGCGCGCGTAGCTACTGATCTGCAACAAGCCAGGCATAAGCAGTGGCGAGACGGTAGTGATCCGCCGGGCAGCCTGTTCCTGTTCGATCAGCTGTGCCAGCGCGGCGGCCACTCTCGGAGCGCCGGACAACAACTGGCCGGGCTCCTCGGTGGCCGCCCGCCATTTGCCAAGCAAACGCTCGCGATCATCGCCAGTCGCCCCGATCGCGTCGAGCACAAGCGTCAGGTCGCCCTGCGAAGCGAGGCGCTGACCGGTCTCCCAGAAACTGATCTTGGCGTTGCTGATGCCTGCGCGGCTCTCGACCGCGCGAAGGGTCAGACCTGCGGCATCTCGGAGCTTGCGCAGCTCAGCGCCCAATTCGCGGGCGGCTGCGGGCTTGCTTACGGCCATGTAGCAAGCCTACGGGGTCGTTTAGCGGCCTGCGGAGTCGCCCGATCAGGGCATTGCCACCTTGCTACGTGGCATAGATGCTGATTCGTGGCAGCGAGTTGAGGAGACTGCATGGCCCGATGGACGATCACGGATGACGACGGCCGTGTCATGACGATCGAACTTTTACGCGACTGCTTGATCATCACCGTGGACCTGAGCGGGCCGTTCCAGACGAGACATGCGGAAATCGTGCAAGACGTGCGCCAGAAGCTCGGCGTCGCGATCGGACAACTGTCGAGAACCCATGACTGACCGGCCCTTTGAGTGGCAGGCCGCACGCGGCGGCCTGCACGCCATCCCCAGCACCTGCCACCGCCCCTACCCGCCACTCCCCGGCGCCGAGTTCACAACCCTGTGCGGACTCGAAGTTGTCCTCGATCCCGAGGACTTCCGGCGTGACCGACTCCGGCCGATGTGTCGGGACTGCCACGGGAAATGGCGAGCGCACCAGAACGAACATGACCGAAGGGCCAAGCGATGAGGCACCACTCGACCGACCTGATCAGCGCCGAGCCCATCGAGGTCGGGTTCTCCGTGATCCGCGATCTCGGACGCCTGCGCACTGAGGCCTCCGTGATGATGGCCGCCATTCCCACCGGCGCGCTCACCACGCGCATCGCCGCTGAGTTCGCGGCAAGCTGTGATCAGGTCGCGCGGGCGGTCCTGCGATTGGAGCGCACGCCGGACGAACCGGTGGACGAGGCATTTCGCGACGCGATGAACAGCCAATGACGTCCGAACACAGACCTGTCACGCCCGCCGGCTACTGTGTACCGCGTGTTGGCGCTGCACTGTCTGGCCACGGCCTCGGGAGAGGTGGCGCTGTGGGCTGAGGATTCGAGGTTGCCCCCGCGCCGCGCGGGCCGGACGGCTCGGGCGCATCCGTTCGCGGTGCCCTCCGACGTCCTCACTGACCGTCTCGGCCTAACGGCCAAGGCCCGGACGCTGCCGGTGCTGTTGCCCTCCCGCCCGTCCGCGCCGGTCGACTCCCCCGAGTTGGTCCGCGACCCGCTGGTCATCCTCGCGAAGCCGCGCGGGGAGGTCACCCTGCGGCCTTGGCAGGTGCCGGTCCTCGGCTGCGATCCAGCGGCGCTGGCGGTGGAGTTGCCCCGCCTGCTCGACCTCGACGACGACATCCGGCCAGGTGCGAGCTTCCGCTTCGTCGCCACCGTGGCCGCGCTCGCCGAGGACCTCGTCGACCGCGGTCGGGTGCTGCCCGCGATCGTCACCGAGGCCGACGGTCCGGCCGCCCGCTGGCGGCCCGTGCTCTCCGGGGCCGACGCCGCCCGTTTCGCCCGGCTGCGCGACAGCGTTCCACCGGTGGCGCGCGCGGAGCAGTTCGAGCCCGATCTGCTCGACGGGCGCGACGCCGACGACGTGCTGCACCTGCTACTCGACGCCATGGTCGACGGGGTCGCGCGAAGCAGGCTCGCGGACTCCCCCGTCGCGCCACCGGGTAGTTACCGGGCCATTGAAGAGGCGTCCGGCGCGTTCCTCAACGCGCTGACCGGCGACCCGCACATCGATGCCGACGCCTCACTGGTCAACCTGCTGAGCCGCCAACTCGATCGGTGGCGGTCCGGCGCCGCGCACCAGAACCCGGTGCGCACCTGTCTGCGGCTGAAGTCCCCGGAGCAGGCCGAGCAGTGGGAAGTCGAGTTCCTGCTGCAGGCCGCCGACGACCCGAGCATCCTCGTGCCCGCCGCGCAGGTGTGGAACGGCGAGAGCGTCCTGCACCGCTGGGTGACCCGCCCGCAGGAGCTGCTGATCGCCGACCTGGCGAAGGCCGCCCGGATCTTCCCCGACCTCGACACCGCGCTGCGCGACTCGCGGCCGGTCGGAATGAAGCTCGACACCGAGGGCGCCCACCGGTTCCTCAGCCACGCCCCCGCGCTCGACCAAGCCGGGTTCGGCGTGCTGCTGCCGACCTGGTGGCGCCAGTCGTCGGGCATCGGCCTGCGGCTGACCACGGCCTCGCGCGGCACGGCGGGCACGGTCAGCCGCAACACGATGCTGGGCAAGGACGAACTGGTCGACTACCGCTGGGACCTGGCGCTGGGCGACCTCACCCTCAGCGAGCACGAACTCAAGGAGCTGGCCGCCGCGAAGGTGCCGCTGGTGAAGGTCCGGGGCCAGTGGATGCACCTCGACCAGCGCAGACTCGCGGCGGGCTTGGCCTTCCTGGAGCGCTCGGGCAGCGGTCAGATGTCCGCGGGCGAGGTCATCGACCTGGCCGGGATGCCGCCGGACGACGACGAGTTCCCGGTCCCGCTGCTCGACGTCGGCGGCACCGGCTGGCTGGCCGACCTGCTCGGCGGTTCCGTCGAGGCAACCCTCGACCCGGTCGACACGCCGGCGGGCTTCACCGCCGAACTGCGGCCCTACCAGCGCCGGGGCCTGGCCTGGCTCACCTTCCTCGACCGGCTCGGCCTCGGCGCCTGCCTGGCCGACGACATGGGCCTGGGCAAGACCGTGCAGCTGCTCGCGCTCGAAGTCGCCGCCCGCGCGACTACGGGCCGTGCGCCGACCCTGCTGGTGTGTCCGATGTCGGTGGTCGGCAACTGGCAGCGTGAGACCGAGAAGTTCGCCCCAGACCTGCGGGTCCACGTCCACCACGGCGCGGACCGGATGAGCGGACCGGAACTGGCCTCCGCCGTCGCGGGCACCGACCTGGTCATCACCACCTACGCCCTGGCTGCTCGCGACGCCGCGGAACTGGCCGAGCTGACGTGGGACCGGATCGTGCTCGACGAGGCGCAGAACATCAAGAACAGCGCGTCCCGGCAGGCGCAGGCGGTTCGGTCGCTGCCCGCACGACACCGGATCGCGCTCACCGGCACGCCGGTGGAGAACCGGCTCGCCGAACTGTGGTCGATCATGGACTTCGCGAACCCGGGACTCCTCGGCCCGCTGACAAGGTTCCGTGCGCGCTACGCGGTCCCCGTGGAGCGCTATGGCGATGAGGACGCCGCGGCCCGGCTGCGGCGGATCACCGGACCGTTCGTGCTGCGCCGGGTGAAGACCGACCCGGCGATCATCGACGATCTTCCGGACAAGATCGAGATGAAGCAGCTCTGCAACCTCACCACCGAGCAGGCCACGCTCTACCGTGCGGTCGTCGACGACATGCTCGGCAAGATCGAGGAGAGCGAGGGCGTGCAGCGCAAGGGTCTGGTGCTCGCGACGATGACCAAGCTCAAGCAGGTCTGCAACCACCCGGCGCAGTTCCTCGGCGACGGCTCCCGCATCGCCGGCCGCTCGGGCAAGCTGGCCCGGCTGGAGGACATCCTGGAGGAGGCGCTCGCCGAGGGCGACCGCGCGCTCTGCTTCACCCAGTTCGCGAGCTACGGCGCGATGCTGGTCCCCTATCTGGCCGCCCGCTTTGATACCGACGTGCTCTTCCTGCACGGTGGGACGCCCAAGAAGCAGCGCGACGCGATGGTCGAGCGGTTCCAGTCCGGCGACGGCCCGTCGATCTTCCTGTTGTCGCTCAAGGCGGGTGGAACCGGTCTGACCCTGACGGCCGCCAACCACGTGATCCATCTGGACCGCTGGTGGAACCCGGCGGTGGAGGACCAGGCCACCGACCGCGCGTTCCGGATCGGGCAGCGGCGCGACGTGCAGGTGCGCAAGTTCGTCTGCATCGGCACGCTCGAGGAGCGGATCGACAAGATGATCGAACAGAAGAAAGCGCTTGCCCAGCTCGTCGTGGGCGCGGGCGAGGACTGGCTTACCGAGCTGTCCACAGCGGAACTACGCGAGTTGGTCACCCTGTCCGCGGAGGCCGTCGGTGAGTGACGAGTGGTGGCGCACCGAGCCGACCAAGACCATCCGGGTCGAGGGCGGGATCCGCACGCGCAGCCAGCGCGGCGACATCGCGCGCACCTGGTGGTCCCGCCGGTTCTTCGAGGTGCTCGAATCGCTGGGCATGGGCGGGCGGCTCGAACGCGGCAAGCGGTACGCGCGCGCGGGGCAGGTCTTGAGCCTGTCGCTCTCGACCAGCATCGCCGTCGCGCAGGTCCAAGGGTCGCGACCGGAGCCGTACCGGGTGCGCATCGGGGTCAAGGCGTTCACGCCCGAGCAGTGGATCGAAGTGGAGAAAGCGCTTGCGGGGCAGGCGCTGTTCATGGCCAAGCTGCTGGCCGGGGAGATGCCCGCCGACATCGAGGCGGTGTTCGGGACCGTCGGCCTCAAGCTGTTCCCGGACTCGTCGCGCGAACTATCGATGGACTGTTCCTGCCCGGACTGGGAAGTGCCGTGCAAACACCTGGCCGCCGCCTGCTACCTGCTCGCCGAGTCGTTCGACGCCGACCCGTTCGAGATGCTCGCGTGGCGGGGCCGCGGCAGACAGGAACTCCTGGATCATCTCCGCGCGTTGCGGGACAGCACGGTCAACGCGGCGCCCGCGGACATCGGTGAGCCGCTGTCGTCGGTGCTCGATTCCTTCTGGGGCAAGCCATCCCCGCGCACCGGGGACGCACCGGCGGCGGCGGACAAACCGGACGCCCTGCTCGACCAGCTCGACCCGCTGCCGGTGATCGTGCGTGGGCGGGCGCTGGTGGAGTTCCTCCGACCCGCGTACCGGACCATGGTGGAAGGGTCATGAGACTTGCCGGACGGGTGGCCGCGGTCGCCGAGGAACTGCTGCGCCGCAAGAAGTTCGTCAGCCCGCTCGACGTCATGACCGGGCTGGGCTGGCTCAGCGGCCGGGTGGTCGAGTCGTGGGAGCAAGGCCGGACCCCGCGGCTCGACCAGGTCGCCGCCGTGCCCGCGGAGCGGATGACCGAGGCCGTCGAACTGCTGCACGAGTGGGCCGAGGAGCGCGGGCTCGCACCGTCCGAAGTGGACTACATCGCCGCGACCCGGGACCGCCGGGCCCTGGCGTTCAGCGGGAACGACGACAAGCGGTACCGCACGCACTGGACCGACCCCGCGCTTCCCGCCGCGCGTCGGGAGAAAGTGCTGGAACGGCAGCGGAAAGTGCCGGACCTGGTGGTCATCCAGCCGGACAAGCACTGGTACTGCTCGCAGTGCCAGGACACCGGCGACTTCCACTTCCTGGAGGACGAGCGCCCGCTGTGCCTGGGCTGCGCGGACATGGACCACCTGGTGTTCCTGCCCTCCGGCGACACGGCGCTGACCCGGCGCGCCCGCAAGGCCAGCGGGCTCGCGGCGGTTGTCGTGCGGTGGGACAAGTCCCGCAAACGCTTCCAGCGGCGAGGGCTGCTGGTCGAGCGGGGCGCCCTCGATGTCGCCGAGGAGCAGTGCTTCGCCGACGAGGAACTGCGTGAGCGGCGCAAAGTCCGCGACCGCGAGCGGCGGGCCGCCCAGGACGTCGAGTTCCAGGCGGCGTTCGCGCTGCGCATCGCCGAGCTGTTCCCGCGGCTCGCGATCGACCGGGCGAAGGCGATCGCCGAACACGCAGGCACCCGGTCCAGCGGCCGTGTCGGGCGCTCGGCGGCCGGTCAGGCGCTGGACGAGGACGCGGTGACCCTCGCCGTGGTGGCGGCCATCCGGCACGAGGAGACCGAGTACGACGCCATGCTCATGGCCGGGGTCGCCCGGGCCGAGGCACGTGAGCGCATCCGCGACGACATCGAGCGGGTGCTCGCGCAATGGCGCGCTCCATGAACCGCGAACTCGCCGTCCTGGACCGTGAGTTCACTGTCCTGAACGTTGGACTCATTGTTCTGGTTGTTGGACTCACTGTTCTGAACGTTGGACTCGCGGTTATTTGACCTCGTCGCTGGGGGCTTGCCATGTGTTGCAGGAGGCGCTCGACTTGCCGGTGAAACCGGCCTTCGCCCAGGCGGCCTGGTTCTTGCGGCTGCCGTGGGTGTCGCTGTTCATGGTGTCGTTGAAGCTGTCGACCGAAGCCTGCGCCAGCTCCAGGTCGACCGAACCGTTGCCGGCGACGGCGGCCAGGAACGCCCCGGCGAAGCAGTTCGCCTGCAGCTCCACGCGCCTACTCAGTTCGAGCATCTCGTCCTCGTCGGCGGCCCGTTCCTGATCCTGGACCGCGCGCAGGATGCCCGCCTGGGCCTGCACGTGGTGGCCGTACTCGTGGGCGAGCACCGCGAGGTGATAGGCGGTCTCGTCGCCCGCGTCACGGATCAGGCGCTCGCGGGGCATGTAGATGACCTTGTCGCGGGCGCAGTAGAACGCCGTGGCCTCATCCTCGTGCGGGGCGAATCCGCACTTGGTGCGCGGGTCGTCGGCGATGTTGAGCCCGGGGCTGCGGAACGGCAGGTTCACGGAGGTCAACACGGGCCGCCACGCCTCGTCGAGGCAGGTGATCCCCTTGCGGTAGTAGCTCTCGAGTTCGCCCGCCCCCGTGTCGAGGTCCGGCAATTCGCATGTGGTCGGGCGCGGCGTGCCACCGGGAGTCAGGACCGGGTTGGCCGCGAGCTCGGTGAGCGAACCGGGATCGGCGCGGGGTCGTTCGCCGACACCGTTCTCGCCGACCGCGTACGCGACACCCTCGACCGTGGTCGACAGGCCGCCTGAGGTCACCTTCCCGAGCACCGCGATCCACGCGATGCCGACAAGGACGATGCAGAGCACCGCGAACAGCACGAGCGGCGAGTTGCGGCGCGGCGGCTCGGCGATGGTGACGACCGAGACCTGGGACAGGAAGACTTCCCGATAGTCCTCGGGCAGCTCTGGCGTCCGTGGACGCTCGCCATCCGGTTCGCTCACGTGCCACCCCCATCGTCGGCCGCCTGCGGACCGGCGCCCGACTGGGCGTGCGGTCCCCCCGAACCGGCCGCGACCATCATATGCGGAGCACTACGACGTCCTTCTCGGCAGACGTCGACTCAGCGAAGGCGCTATCGCGGCCAGGACGATCGCCGTGGCGAGACCGACCAGCAGCACTGTGCCCTCAGCCTGCCCGTAGTGGCCGGTCCTGGTGAGGTGGAAGACCAGGTGCGGGACCGCGAACGTCAGGTAGGCCACGAGCGAGACGAGGACGAGGGTTCGTTCGAGTGTCATCGCGGCGGCCGTGAGCACCACGGCGATCCTGTGTCGAAGTCGACGAGCCCGTCGGCGTGCTCGGGCGTCAGGTGATCCCCGCGCCGGTAGGCGGCGAAGGTCTTGCCGGGCAGCCACAGCGGGACGGCGGGGCGACGGCTGCCGGTCGAGCGAAGGTAGGCGCGGGCGAGGTCACCCGCCTGCTCGACCTTGGGTCCGCCCAGGTCGGGTACGCGGCCCGCGGGTGGACGGTCCGCGAGGTCGATGAGCCGGGCCGCCACGGTCTCGGTGTCGACGGGTTGGAATCGGAGCGAGGGGTAGCACAGGACTGGTAGTCGCTGCACCGACCACATGCGCGCGAGAGGGTCGTGGAACTGTGTGGTGCGCAAGGTCGTCCACGCAACGCCGGAGCCCTCGATCAGCCGCTCTACCGCCAGCTTGGTCTTGTAGTACGGAAGTGGGACACGGTCGATGCCGACAATCGAGATATAGACCAGGTGCTTGATACCGGCTGCCTTCGCCGCGGCGAGGAGGTTCTCGGTGGCGGCGATGTCCTTGCTGCCCAGCGTGGTCGCGCAGTGGATGACTGTCTCCACCTCGGCCAGCGCGGCGTCGAGCCCGTCGCCGGTGAGCAGGTCCACGGGCGGCGTTGTCGAGCGGCTGATCGCGCGCACAGGCCTGCGCGCGTCGGTCAGTTGGCGCACGACAACGCGGCCGAGGGTGCCTCGGCCGCCGGTCACCAGGATCGGTGGGGTCACGGTTCCTCCAGGGTTGATCGGTTCACCCCTGAAGACCGGACAGCTCCTCGGAACGTGACAGCTGCCCGGCCAGATAGGTCAGCTTGTCGGGATTCGCCACGATCCGCAGCGCGACCACCCGGTCCGAGCATCCGGTAGGCGATCCCGAACAGCCGCGGCCGCTGCGCCTCGAACTCGACCACATCGTCCACGGACCGGATCCTCCCTGAAGGCCGGTGATCCGAGTACGTTGACGGGTACCTGGGGATGCGCACATCACACGGAGGTTCACGCCCGTGAGCGTCGAGTTCTGGCTGACCACGTTCATCATCGTCATCACACCGGGAACGGGTGTCGTCTACACGATGGCGGCGGGCCTCGCCCGAGGCTCACGCGCGAGCGTGGTCGCCGCACTGGGGTCCACCGTCGGCATCGTCCCGCACATGCTCGCCGCGATCACCGGCCTCGCCGCGCTGCTGCACACGAGCGCTCTGGCCTTCCAGGTCCTCAAATACCTGGGCGTCGCCTACCTGCTGTACATGGCGATCAGCACGTTCCGCGACCGGAGCGCGTTGACCGTCACGGAGGAGACCGGACCGCAGTCGGTGCGCAAGGTGATCACCTCGGCGATCGTGCTGAACCTGCTCAACCCGAAGCTCACGATCTTCTTCTTCGCGTTCCTGCCACAGTTCGTGACCGCGGGCGAACCGAACGCCTTCCTCCGCATGATCGCCATGAGCGGCGTCTTCATGGCCATGACGTTCGTCGTCTTCACCGCCTACGGCCTTTTCGCGGCGGCGATCCGCACCCATGTCATCTCACGGCCGAAGATCCTGGCGTGGATGCGCCGGACCTTCGCGGGCGCTTTCCTTGCCCTTGGCGCGAAACTGGCTTTCACCGACAAGTGAATGCACCGAGGCCCAGACCGGCATCGCCGGTCTGGGCCTCGGTCACCACCAAAACGATCAGCTGCAGCCGGACGTGCTGCCACAGCCCTCACACACGTAGCAAGAACCGGCCGGGCGCATCTTGGTTCCGCAGGTCATGCACAGCGGGGCGTCGGCTGCCTTGCCCAAGTGCAGTTCCAGCAGTTCCGTGGAGCTGTGCGCCTCGGACTTCTCCGTCGTGTCCGCTGTCACCGCCTCGATGGTGGCGCGGGGGCTGGCGTCGACCGAGGTGCGCAGGCCTTCCAGGTCCACGTCGGACGGGCCGCCGTAGCCCGCTGAGACCTCGGCGGAACGCTCGTCGGCGGTGAAGATGCCGAGTTGGGCGCGCTTCTCGTAGGGCAGGTAGTCCAGGGCCAGCCTGCGGAACAGGTAGTCGAGGACGCTGGTGGCGATCTGGACGTCCGGGTCGTCGGTCATGCCCGCCGGTTCGAAGCGCAGGTTCTGGAACTTCGAGACGTAGAACTCCAGCGGGATGCCGTACTGCAGACCCACCGAGATCGACATCGAGAATGCGTCCATGACGCCCGCCAGGGTGGAGCCCTGCTTGCCGAGCTTGACGAAGATCTCGCCGAGGCCGTCGTCCGGGTAGGAACCGGCGTGCAGGTAGCCCTCGGCGCCGCCGACCGTGAACGACACCGTCTGCGACGGGCGCTTCTTCGGCAGGCGCTTGCGGACCGGGCGGTACTCGATGACCTTCTCCGGCTCGGCCTTGGCCGTGTTGCCGTTGTTGGCGCCCTTGCCCGCCGACAGCGGCTGGCCGACCTTGCAGTTGTCGCGGTAGATCGCCAGCGCCTTGAGACCCAGCTTCCAGCCCTGGAAGTAGATCTCCTCGACGTCCTCGACCGACGCCGCTTCCGGCATGTTGACGGTCTTGGAGATCGCACCCGAGATGAACGGCTGCACCGCCGCCATCATCCGGACGTGGCCCATCGGCGCGATGGATCGCTCGCCCATGGCGCAGTCGAAGACCTCGTAGTGCTCCTGGCGCAGACCGGGGGCGTCCACGACGTGGCCGTGCTCGGCGATGTACTCGACGATGGCCTCGACCTGCTCGTCCTGGTAGCCCAGCGACTTCAGCGCGCGCGGCACGGTCTGGTTGACGATCTGCATGGAGCCGCCGCCGACGAGCTTCTTGAACTTGACCAGCGCCAAGTCCGGCTCGATGCCGGTGGTGTCGCAGTCCATCATCAGACCGATGGTGCCGGTCGGCGCGAGGACGCTGGCCTGCGCGTTGCGCCAGCCCGACTTGGTGCCGATCTCCAGCGCGGCCTGCCACTCGCGGGTCGCCACGCGCTGCACGGTGGCGTCGGTGGAGTGGTGGGTGCGCAGCAGGTCGTTCGCCGCGGCGTGCTTGCGCATGACGCGCTGGTGCGCGTCGGCGTTGCGGGCGTAGCCCTCGAACGCGCCGACGACGCCCGCGAGCTCGGCGGAGCGGCGGTAGGCGGTGCCGGTCATCAGCGAGGTGATCGCCGCCGCCAGGGCGCGGCCGCCCTCGGAGTCGTACGCGTGGCCGGTGGCCATCAGCAGCGCGCCGATGTTGGCGTAGCCGATGCCCAGCTGGCGGAACTTGCGGGTGGTGTCGGCGATCGGCTCGGTCGGGAAGTCCGCGAAGCAGATGGAGATGTCCATCGCGGTGATCACGATCTCGACGGCCTTGACGAAGGTCTCGGCGTCGAACGTGCCGTCGTCACCGAGGAACTTCATCAGGTTGAGCGACGCCAGGTTGCAGCTGGAGTTGTCGAGGTGCATGTACTCGCTGCACGGGTTCGACGCGCTGATCCGGCCCGACTCGGGGCAGGTGTGCCAGTCGTTGATCGTGTCGTCGTACTGGATGCCGGGGTCGGCGCACGCCCACGCGGCCTGCGCGAGCTTGCGGAACAGCGACTTGGCGCCGACCTCCTCGATGACCTCGCCGGTGGTGCGCGAGCGCAGCCCGAACTGGCCGTCGGACTCGACGCCGTGCATGAAGGCGTCGGAGACGCGGATCGAGTTGTTCGCGTTCTGGTACTGGACCGAGGTGATGTCGCTGCCGCCGAGGTCCATGTCGAAGCCCGCGTCGCGCAGGACCCGGATCTTCTCCTCTTCGCGCGCCTTGGTCTCGATGAACTCCTCGACGTCGGGGTGGTCGACATCGAGGACCACCATCTTCGCCGCGCGGCGGGTCGCGCCACCGGACTTGATGGTTCCCGCGGAGGCGTCGGCGCCGCGCATGAAGGACACCGGGCCGGACGCGGTGCCGCCGGAGGAGAGCAGCTCCTTCGAGGAGCGGATGCGGGAGAGGTTCAGGCCCGCGCCGGAGCCGCCCTTGAAGATCAGCCCCTCTTCCTTGTACCAGTTGAGGATCGAGTCCATCGTGTCGTCGACGGCCAGGATGAAGCAGGCGCTGACCTGCTGCGGGGAGCTGGTGCCGACGTTGAACCACACCGGGGAGTTGAAGCTGAACACCTGGTGCAGCAGCATCCAGGTCAGTTCGTGCTCGAAGACCTCGGCGTCCTTCGGGGTCGCGAAGTAGCCGAACTTGATGCCGGCGGCGACATAGGACTTGACGACGCGGTCGATCAGCTGGCGCAGCGAGTGCTCGCGCACCGAGCTGCCGACGGCGCCGCGGAAGTACTTGCTGGTGACGATGTTGGTCGCGTTGACCGACCAGAAGTCGGGGAACTCGACACCGCGCTGCTCGAAATTCACCGAGCCGTCGCGCCAGTTGGTCATCACCACGTCGCGGTGCTCCCAGGTGACCTCGTCATACGGGTGCACCCCCTCGCTGGTGTAGACGCGCTGCACGCTGAGCCCCTGCTTCGGCGTGCCGTTGCGCTCCGCGCGGTCGCCCTTCGCCGGGGTGCCCACGGTTTCGGTCATGACCGGTCCCTCTCCCTCATCACTGGCTTGTCCTGGTGTGGCCACGTCCGGGCTCCCCGTCCGATGCGGCTCAAGTTTCTTGCCGCGCCTGCTCCCGCCCTGGGTGCGCGCGGCTCGTCTAGTCGTCATCTGTCTTCGCCTCGCCCGCCATCGCGGCACGTAGGTCGGCGATCTCCTTCTCGAAGTCCTCAACCGAGGAGAAAGCGCGGTAGACGCTGGCGAACCGCAGGTAAGCGACCCCGTCCAACTCCCGCAGCGGCCCCAGGATCGCCAGCCCGACCTCGTGGCTCGGGATCTCGGCGCTGCCGGTCGCGCGAATCGTCTCCTCGACTTTCTGGGCGAGCAGCTGCAGCTGGTCCTCGTCGACCGGCCTGCCCTGGCAAGCCCGCCGCACGCCCGTGATCACCTTGTCCCGACTGAACGGCTCGGTGACCCCCGACCGCTTCACCACGGCGAGGACCGCCTCCTCGACGGTGGTGAAGCGGCGGCTGCACTTGGAGCAGGACCGCCTGCGGCGGATCACCTGCCCGTCGTCGACCTCGCGTGAGTCGACGACCCGGGAGTCGGAGTGGCGACAGAATGGACACCTCATCGGGTCTCACCCCTCCCTCTCATCTCCGGCCATCCGAGTAGCCGCATGTCCGGGCGCCCACGACCACGCTTGGTGATCAATCTGTGGACAGCTTGTGGGTAACCCGACCCAACCTGTGGACGAACTACAGCGGCGTAACTACTAGATGTTGGGGTTGAACTTATTCGTCGACGCCACATGATGCAAGTTGGCACGCCGCTGTAGCACCGAACGTGAGGGGTCGGAAGCCGGGTGCGCATCCGGTAGTTCCAACATCCAGGTGAACGGGTTTATTCACTCTTTCGGAGGAACCCGCACCGCACCCGGCCGGGCTACACCGTAGATCAACTTCACCCCGGACAGCACAAGACCCGCGCCCCTCGGAGGCACGGGTCGGTTCAGGTGAAGCGTCGAGATCAGCGGGAGAACGGCACCGTCAGCGGTTGTCCGGGGCGGACCATCGAGCCGTCGAGCGCGTTGAGCTTGCGAATCCTGTCGACCACCGCGGAGACATCGCTGTCGGGCGCCATCCTGGCGGCGAGATCGGACAGGGTCTCGCCAGGCTCCACCCGGACCACGGTGGTCGTCGACGGGACTTCGGCCTGGGTCACGGAGCCGGCGAACGAGCCGAGGCCCAGGATCGCGAGCGCCACCACCACGGCCAGTCCGACCAGAACCGCGACAGGCGGCGAAGCCAACCGCGGACCGCAGTCCGGATCCGCCACGACATGCGGCGCGAGCACCCGACGTCGCCTGGTCGGCGGCCGCAGCCTGCCCTGGCCGATCGGCCGGGCCGGACGCAGCGTGGTTCTCGGCGGCGTCCTCGGCGGGGCCACCACCTGCGGGGATCGGCCTTCCGGCAAGCCGGCCGACCTGGGCACCGCCACCGCGGCAGTCGCAGCCATCGCAACCTCCTCGAACTACCGTTCGATCGAACGTCCGTGCGAATGTCTACCACCCGGCATCGACAAAATCGAGACCCGCCCCGCGTGTCGCTCGAACAGGTGTTTGATCTGCCCAGGTCGGCGGACTAACGTCGAGACCGGAGATGATCGACGTCGATCCACTCCGGGACGCGATCGGCCGTCCCGGGTTCGCAGGGAGGCAGCGCAGTGGCAGGCACGAGTGGTCGCAAGCCCGCAGGGACACCGAAGCGGAAGCCCTTGTCGGGGGGCAACGTGCGCAGTTTTCCCGAGCTGGACCAAACCCCGGACGGCGCTGAGCTGCCGCTGCGCCAGCGTCAGGTCCTCGAAGTCATCCGGTCGTGGGTCCAGCGGTTCGGCTATCCCCCGAGCGTCCGCGAGATAGGCGAGGCCGTCGGGCTCACCTCGACGTCGTCGGTGGCCTACCAGCTGCGCGCACTGGAGGAGAAAGGCTACCTGCGCCGGGACCCGAACCGCCCGCGCGCGATCGGTGTGCTCCCCGCGGACGCCACGCCAGGGCAGCTGCGCGGGGAACAGGTCGCGCCGGTGCTCATCGAAGCGGCCGACGAAGGCCCGAAGCCGACGTATGTGCCGGTCCTCGGCCGGATCGCCGCCGGTGGGCCCATCCTGGCCGAGCAGGCCATAGAGGAAGTGTTCCCGCTGCCGAAGGAGATCGTCGGCGAGGGTTCGCTGTTCATGCTCAAGGTCGCCGGTGACTCGATGATCGACGCGGCGATCGCCGACGGCGACTGGGTCGTGGTCCGCCAGCAGCCCACGGCGAACAACGGCGAGATCGTCGCCGCGATGATCGATGGCGAGGCCACGGTGAAGACGCTGAAGCACCGCGACGGCCACGTGTGGCTGCTGCCGCACAACGACGCGTACGAGCCCATCCCGGGCGACGACGCCACCATCCTCGGCAAGGTGGTGGCCGTCCTCCGACGCCTGTGAACCGGCCGGAATTTCCGGTCGGTCAGACTCGATTTACCTGGCGGCCCGTGACCGGCGGTGCATGAACCACAGCACTCCGCCGATCGCGATGACGGTGAAGCCGATGGCGGGCAACGGGTCCAGCCCGCCGCCATCGGCGTCCTTCGCGGCGGCCGCCTGGCCGCCGGACCGGGCTTCCTCTTCGGTCTTCGGCGGCGGGGCGAGCCGTGCGGCGGCCCCGGCGACCGCGCGGATCGGCTGGCCGACGCCCTCGGACGCCGACACCAGGGTGCCGTCGGGTTCGAGCCCGATGGCCTCCCCCTGCTTCTCCTCGGGCAGCGGAATCCGCACCGGCTCGGTCTTGAACGCGGCGAGCAGGTCACCGTCGGGCACGGCGTAGAGGTACGCGTCGGTGTAGGTGCGCAGCGCGACGACCGTGCCGCCGGGGTTGGAAGCGGCGCCGGTCACCACGACCGAGCCGATGGTCGGGTTGACCGGCCCGCCCTTGGTGTCGGTGCTGGTCAGCTGCACCGACCCGACCTTCTCCAAGACGGTCGGTCCGGGGCTGGTGATCGCGGCGACGGGCCGGTAGATGTCACCGCGGCCGAACGGGTTCTTGGTGATCAGGTAGGGCGTGCCCGCCCGGTCCAGCAGCAGCGCCTCGGTGTCGTGCGCCCCGTCGGGGTAACTCAGCCGGTGCAGCTTGGTCTTGCCGTCCGGGGTGAGCGAGATCAGCGCGACCGTCTCACGCTTCTTGTCGTTGTCGCCGGTGTCGGCGAGCCAGAAGGTGCCGTCGGCGCCGCGGGCGAGGTCTTCGACGTCGAACGGGTCGGTCGGGCCGTTGATGACCCGCTCGACCTTGCACTCCTTGGTCAACACGTACACGGTCGACTTGGTGCCGCCGTCGTTCACCGCGTACCACCGGTCGCCGTCGGCGACGAGGCCGGACAACTCCCCCACCCGCTTGTCGGCCAGCACGCAGACATCCTGCGGAGCCTGTTCACGCGCGGAGGCGCTCGTGGCTCCGAAGCCCACCAGACCCGCCACGAGCGCAGTCGACACCAACGCCCGCACTGCCACCTCCCCCACTCCGCTTGTCCCACCAACGGTAGCCGCCGGATGGTTCACGCAACGGTGGACGTGTCGGAGCGTGCCTCGTTCCACCCGTACGTGCGTCGGCGGCCCGGATCACTCCGGGCCGCCGAGTGTCGCCATTACGCCGAGGTGCCGTTGGCCGCGAAGCTCTCCAGCACGCCGGCGAGGTCCGCCTTGACCATCGCGCGGAGCTGGGTGCCCGCCGCGGTGTGTTCCTCGGTCAGCACCTCGCCCTCGCGGTGGACCCGGGCGACAAGCTCGCCGCGGGCGTACGGGACCAGGACGTCGACCTGCTGGTTCGGCCGCGGGATCAGGCTCGCGACGCGCTCGCGCAGCTCGTCCATTCCCGCACCCGTGTGGGCCGAGACGAACACCGCGCCGGGGAGCAGGTGCCGCAGCCGGGCCAGCGCGAGCTCGGAGGCCGCGTCGACCTTGTTGACCACGACCAGCTCGGGCGGCATCTTCACGTCGCGGCGCTCACCGATCTCGTTGAGCACCTCGTGCACCGCCTTGACCTGCCACTCGGGCATCGGGTCGGCGCCGTCGACCACGTGCACGACCAGGTCCGCGTCGGCGACCTCGTCCAGGGTGGACCGGAACGCCTCGACGAGCTGGTGGGGCAGGTGGCGCACGAAGCCGACCGTGTCGGTCAGCGTGTACGTGTTGCCGTCCGGGGTGTCCGTGCGCCGCGTTGTCGCGTCGAGGGTCGCGAAGAGCGAGTCCTCGACGAGCACACCCGCGCCGGTCAGCGCGTTGAGCAGGCTCGACTTGCCCGCGTTGGTGTATCCGGCGATCGCGACGCTGGGGATCTCGTTGGCGACCCGCTGTCCGCGCTTGGTGTCGCGGACGGTGGTCATCGCCTTGATTTCCTTGCGCAGCTTGGAGATCTTCGCGCGGATCCGACGCCGGTCGGTCTCGAGCTTGGTCTCACCGGGACCACGCAGACCCACACCGCCGTTGCCGCCGCCCGCGCGACCACCGGCCTGGCGGGACAGCGTCTCACCCCAACCACGCAGGCGCGGCAGCAAGTACTGCAGCTGCGCCAGCTCGACCTGGGACTTGCCCTCCCGGGACCGGGCGTGCTGGGCGAAGATGTCGAGAATCAGCGCCGTGCGGTCGATGACCTTGACCTTGAGCCGCGCCTCCAGCTGCTGCAGCTGACTTGGCGAGAGCTCACCGTCGCAGATCACGGTGTCCGCGCCGGTCGCCCGGACGATGTCGCCGAGCTCGATGACCTTGCCCGAGCCGATGTAGGTCGCCGGGTCCGGCTTGTCGCGGCGCTGCACGAGACCTTCGAGCACCTCGGAACCCGCGGTTTCGGCCAGCCTGGCCAATTCGGCGAGCGAGGCCTCCGATTCCAGGGCGGAACCGTCGGTCCAGACGCCGACCAGCACGACTCGTTCGAGTCGCAGCTTTCGGTATTCGACCTCGGTGATGTCTTGGAGCTCGGTCGACAGACCGGCTACGCGACGCAGTGATGATCGCTCTTCTCGCTCCAGGTCACCGAGGGAGAGCTCAGCCGGGTCGGCCACCGCGCCGTTGATTTCCTGCTGAGTGAATTCCTCTGTCACCTGGTGAGCACATCCTTCGCGTCGGGTGGAATCTGTCGATTCCGTTGTTCCCATAGTCCCATGGTTCAGCGACGTATTCGACCCGGTTATTCCCCCGGCACTGATGGACGCCGCGGCTACAGGTCGAGCGTCCAGGAGTCGACGCGCCCGGTGTCGAAGTAGGCCGCGTCGCGCACCCGCAGCTTCCAGGTGCCGTTGGCTCCCTCACCGGACAGGTTGACGGTGTAGGTCCGGTCGATGTTGTCGGTGCCGCTGCCGGTCCGGTTGTGCAGCAGGTACAGCGATCCGTCGGGAGCGACCAGGTGCACCACGAGGTCACCGATCCAGGTGTGCTTGATGTGCACCTCGACCGTGCTGGTCGCCGACGCGTTGGGGTGGCACCCCGAGATCACGATCGGGCTTTCGACTGTCGCGAAGTCTTGGATGGGGTAGTCGGCGCCGTTGGTCGCCGCCGGGCAGCCGGTACCCGGCCCCGCGATCGTCCAGGTGAACGACGCGCCGCCCGACTTGCCTGCCGCGTCGGTCGCCGTCGCGGTCACGGTGAACGTGCCCGCGGTCGTCGGCGTGCCGGAGACCAGTCCCGTGCCGGAGTTGACCGACAACCCGGCGGGCAGCCCACTGGCGGACCAGGTGTACGGCGGGGTTCCACCGGACGCGTTGAGCTGCAGACTTGCCGCGACTCCGACAGTTCCGCTCTGGTTTCCGGGGTTCGCGACCGTCGGAGGGAGCGAGACGACAGTGGGCGCGGTGTACAGCAGTCGGTTGGGCGAGCCCGCCGGGTTGGTGATCTTGTTCGGAGTCGAGTTGTTGATCAGAGCGGTCGCCACCGCGGCGGGCAGGTCGCCCGGGTGGCTTGCCAGCCACAGCGCCGCGGCTCCGGCGACGTGTGGGGTCGCCATCGACGTGCCGCTGATCGTGTTGGTCGCGGTGTCGGCGGCGTTCCACGACGACGTGATGTTCACGCCGGGGGCGAAGATGTCGGTGCAGGTGCCGTAGTTGGAGAACGACGCCTTCGTGTCGTTGATGGCCGACGCGTTCACCGTGATCCCCTCGACGACCCTCGCGGGCGACGAGGTGCAGGCGTTGGCATTGGAGTTGCCGGAAGCGATCGCGTAGGTGACGCCGTCGGCGATCGAGTTGCGCACGGCGTTGTCGAGCGACGTGTTCGCACTGCCGCCGAGGCTCATGTTCGCCACGGCGGGCGTGCCGGGCTGGTGTTGCGCGGTCACCCAGTCGATGCCCGCGACGACACCGGAGATCGAACCGGACCCGGTGCAGCTGAGCACCTTGACCGCGACCAGCGAGACACCCTTGGCGACGCCGTACTGCGACCCGCCCGCCGTTCCCGCGACGTGCGTGCCGTGTCCGTGGCAGTCGGTGTTGTTGCCGTCCCCGACGGTGTTGGTGCCCCAGATCGCCCGGCCGCCGAACGTGCCGTGCGTGACCCGGATGCCGGTATCGATCACGTAGACCGTCACGTTGCTCGCCGTGGTGTCGTAGGTGTAGCTGGAGGACAGCGGCAGGTCGCGCTGATCGACCCGGTCCAGGCCCCAGGACGGCGGATTCGGTTGGGTGTCGAGAATGTGCACGGCCGCGTCCTGCTCGACATGGGCGACCCGCGAGTCCGCGGCAAGCCTGCGCGCCTGGCCTGCGCTCATCGCGACGCTGAAGCCATTGAGCGCGTGCTGCCAGGTGGCGCGGACCTGACCGCCGTACTGGCTGGTCAGCGCGCGAGCGGTCCGCGCGGAATCCGAGCGCGGCGACGCGCTGTCGGAGATCTTGACGATGTAGCTGCCTTCGATGGCGCCCGCGCGGTCCGCGCCCAGCACCGTCCCCTCGGCCGCCGCGGGCGAGGAGGTGAGAACGGCCAGTGACAGGGCCGTCGCCGCGGCGATGCCGAGACCGGCGATCCGGTGCTTCGTCGGAATGCGAACGTGACCCATGGCAGGGCTCCCTGGTTCATGTCAGCCATCCGACCGGCGCGGTGCCAGACGGATAACCTCGAGGACTATGGGACGTTCGCGCGAACGTGGTGCGCCGATCGGACTAGACCGACTCCAGGAAAATCGCCCTACTGCCACACAACGTTATGGATTGCACCGAAATTGACCCGTTCGGGTTAATTTGGTAGACCGAACGGGGCCAGTGGTTCTAGTGCTCGTCCCACCACGTCTGGTCGAGTTCGCCGCTCGCCACGAAGGCTGCCGGGCCGCTGAGGGTGCTGACACCGTCGCCAATCGTCACGACAACGGCGCCACCGGGGACGTGCACGGTGCGTGCACCGGTCGGCTCGCCTTGGGCGGAGAGCGCGGCGGCGGCCGCGGCCACGGTGCCGGTGCCGCATGAGCGGGTCTCGCCGACGCCGCGTTCGTGGACGCGGATCCGAATCGCATCCGGGGCGATGGGCACGATGAACTCGATGTTCACGCCGCGGGGGAACAGGCCCGCGTCGAATCCTGGCTCGACGCCGAGGTCGAGGCCGTCGAGATCGACGCCGTCCAGGACGCAGGCCAGGTGTGGATTGCCGACATCGATCCCGATCCCGTCGAACGGCACGCCCGCGACGGTCGCGACGGAACGACCGAGACCGCGCACCGGGCCCATGTCGACGGTGACCGTGCCGTCGGGGTGCACGACCACGGGGCGCAGGCCCGCGCGGGAGCCGACCGGGAACTCCGGCCCGTCGACCAGGCCGGTGTCGTGGAGGTAGCGGGCGAAGACGCGCACCCCGTTGCCGCACATCTCGGCGATGGAGCCGTCGGCGTTGCGGTAGTCCATGAACCACACGTCGCCGCCGATGTCGGCGGGCGCGTCGAGGAGGGCTTTGGTCCGGACGACCCGCAGGACGCCGTCGGCGCCGAGGCCGCGACGGCGGTCGCACAGCGCGCGGACTCGTGAGTCGGTGAGGTCCAGGCCGCCGTCGGGGTCGGGCAGCAGCACGAAGTCGTTCTCCGTGCCATGTCCTTTGAGGAACGTGATCGCCACGTGCCCAGGCTACCGGTCGACCAGGGCGAGAGCCGCGTCGACCAGATCGGGGCGGGCGGCGTCGAGCCAGGTCAGGCGCTTGTCGCGGCGGAACCACGAGCGCTGCCTGCGGACGAACCGGCGGGTCGCCCTGGCGGTCTCGGCCGCGGCCGCGTCGAGGTCGTGATCGCCGTCGAACGCGGTGAGGACCTGTTGGTAGCCGAGCGCGCGGGACGCGGTGCGGCCTTCGCGCAGGCCGTGGTTCTCCAACTCGCTGACCTCTTCGGCGAGCCCTCTGGCGAACATGCGCTCGACCCGCAGGTCGACCCGCTCGTCCAGCACGGCGGGGTCGCGGTCGATGCCGACCATGACCATGCCGTAGCGGGCGGGCCCGGGCTTGGGCATCGTCGCGGAGAACGGGCGGCCGGTCAGTTCGATGACTTCGAGCGCGCGCACGACCCGCCTGCCGTTGGTGGGCAGGATCGACTCGGCCGCCACCGGGTCGAGCACCCACAACCGCGCGTGCAGGGGGGCCACGCCCACGGTGTCGAGTTCGGCTTCCAGCCGGGCGCGCAGGGCGGCGTCCGTGCCGGGGAAGTCCAGTTCATCCACCACGGCCTGCACATAGAGGCCTGAGCCGCCGACGAGGATCGGAACCCGGCCGCGCGCCAGGATGTCCTCCACGGCCGCGCGGGCGTGCCGCTGGTAGGCGGCCACCGAGGCGGTCTCGCGCACGTCGAGGACGTCAAGCTGGTGGTGCGGGATGCCCCGCCGCTCGTCCATGGTGACTTTCGCGGTGCCGATGTCCATGCCCCGGTAGAGCTGCATGGCGTCGGCGTTGACCACCTCGCCGCCGAGGCGCTCGGCCAGGGCCACACCGAGATCGGACTTGCCAGTGGCCGTCGGACCGACCACGGCGACACTCAGCGTCACGGGGCCACCGGTTCCCAGACGGCGAAGTGGTAGGCGATGCCGAAGGGCAGCTGGACGCTGGAGCGCACGCACCGCCAGGACCGGCCGTCCGCCCGGACCGCCCCGGCGAGGACCTGCCAAGGGACTCGGCCCACGGCGCCGAGTTCGTCGACTTCCGCCGGGTCCAGAGCGAGCAGGGCGTCGAGGTCGACCTGGGCGAACGCGGCCGCGACCGACTCGTCGAACGAGCCCGCGCGGGCGTCGGGCCTGCCGATCGCCTTGTCGCCGTGCCGGTGCGACCCGTCGCCGAGCACCAGCAGACCCACGGGTTCCCCGCCCGCCGCGAGCCGCCCGCCTTCGGCGACGCACTCCTCGGTGGGCAGATCCGCGGGGACGATCTCCACCGCGACCTCGGCGGCCCCAACCTGGCCGCGGAGCCAGCCTGCCACCAGCGCGGGCAGCGGCAGGTCGACGTCGGCCACCCGTTCGGCGGCACCCGGCCCGAGCTCGACCCGCACGTCGGCGCCGAAGCCGCGGAACGTCCCGGCCGCGTTCTCGATCCGCTCGGCCCGCTCCCCCGCGCCGACGGCCAGCCAGGTGGGCGCGACCTGCGCCAGGTCCTTCGCGACCGCCACAGCGGCGGCCCGGACGGCCGCCGCGTCGACGTCGTCCCCGCCGACGAGTTCAGGCACGAGCAGGGGTGGCTGCGGAAGCACCGCGACGCGGGATATCACCCGGCCGAGGTTACTGTCCGTCGAAGTATCTTGTCGTTGTCGGCCCACGAACGGCCGAGTTGCGGCACCATGATGACCATTGCGGCCCTCGGAGTACCCCGGCGGCGCTTGACCTGTTTGAATGCGCGCGGGTAGAGCCGCACGACCCGAGGGTCGTACGCACAGTGCTGGGCCCCGCCGCGAGCGGGGCGCCCGTGGGAACACGGGCACGCAGGCAGGAGGAGCCGGTCATGACGGACAGGGACAAGAGCGCCGAGACGGTGACGGAGCGGGACAACGGTGTCGACGCCGTCGCGGGCGTCGACACGGTTGTCGACGCGCCCGGGAGCGTTCCCGAAGAGGTCACGCAACGTCCGGGAGGCGAACCCCGCCCCGCTGTGCCCGCCGACGCGGCCGAGGTCACCGACGGTGCCGCCGAGGCCCAGCCCACGGAGGCGGCCGCCGCTGCGGAAGCCCCAGCCAAGCC
>NZ_JBOHGC010000334.1:0-15022 GCF_050699995.1 Actinokineospora sp.
CCCAAGAGACCCGCGGCCGAACCGCGAACTCACGTGCCTGAAATGCGAACTCATTGTTCTGAACGGGCGACTCGCGATGCCCTGGGGGCGACTCGCCGGGTTACGTGCCCGGGGTGAGGACCTTGTCGATGACGAAGACGGTGGCGTTCTTGGTCGGGATGTTGCCGCAGAGGATCTTGGCGCCGTTGACGGTCATGCTCTCGCCGGAGCCCTCGATCTTGAGGTCGCCGCCCGCGAGGGGCTTGAGCGTGCCTGCCGACGCGAGGCCCTTGGCGTCGTAGCGCTTGGCGACCACGTGGTACTGCAGGATCGGCGCCAGTGCCGCCGGGTTGGCCGCGAGCTCGGCGAACTTGGCGTCGCCCAGCGCGGCGAACGCCGGGTCGGCCGGGGCGAACACCGTCAGGTTGTCCGTGGTGTTCAGCGTGTCGGCCAGACCCGGCACGGCGCCGACCGCGGCGACGAGCTTGGTCAGCAGTGGGTTGGTGCTCGCGGCGGTGGCCACGGGCTGCGGGCCCATCGCGGTCAGGCCACCGGGCGCGTCGCCCTGGGGCAGGTCCTTGCAGTTGGGGCCGAAGGTGTCAGCGGCGGTGGTGACACCGTCGCCCGCGGCCGCGGGCGCACTGGTCGCCACCGTGGTGGTCGCGGGAGCCTGCGCGGGCGGAGAGCCCGCCGGTGGCTGGTCGCTGCCGCACGCGGTCAAGGTCAAGGCCGCCGTCGCGAGGACCGCTCCACCGGAAACCAGCTTGAAGTCAAACACCTGGATCACTCCGTTCCGAATTGGACATTCAAGAGTTTCTTCGGTGCCGGCGGCCCGAAGGTTGGGTGCTCGATCGGGTGGTTCCGACGAATCAGGTCACGAAACGGTGAAAAGCGACGAGTGCCAGCCGGTGGCGCCGTCCGGGATGGGCGGCACGCGGCGGTCGGTCTGCGTCTGTCCACTTCGGTCAGTCGCGCGCACCTCGGCACGGTGGCTGCCCGCGCCCAGGTCGAACTCGGCGCTCCACATCCGCCAGGTCTGGTCGTTGACCTCGGCGGCGAGCGCGGCCTGCTGCCACTGCCCACCGTCGACGCGGACCTCGACCTTGTCGATCCCCACGTTCTGCGCCCACGCGATGCCGGCGACGGTGACCTTCCCCGCGGGGACGGTGGCGAACCCGCGCGGCACGTCGATGCGCGACTGCGTCTTGATCGGCGCTTCCCGCGCCCAGCCGCGGTCCTCCCAGTAGAAGCTCTTATCGCCGCTCTTGATGACCTCCATGTCCACGACCCACTTGGTGGCCGAGACGTAGCCGTAGAGGCCGGGGACGACCACGCGCACGGGGAAGCCGTGTTCGAGCGGCAGCGGCTCGCCGTTCATGCCGATGGCGAGCAGCGCGCCGCGCTTCTCGTCCATCAGGTCTCGGATCGGGGTGCCGGTGGTCCAGCCGTCCACGCTGGTGGAGAACAGCTGGTCGCCGCCGGGTTTGACGCCCGCCTCGCGCAGCAGGTCGCGCATCGGCACGCCGATGAAGTTCGCGGTGGAGATGTACGGGCCACCGACCTCGTTGGACACGCAGGTCATGGTGATCGTCTTCTCGACCAGCGGGCGGCCGCGGATGTCGTCGAAGTCGAGGTCGAGTTCGTTGTCGACCATCCCGTGGATCTTCATCCGCCAGTCCTCGGCCCGAAGCCGGGGCACGGTGAGGGCGGTGTCGATCCGGTAGAAGTCGCGGTTGGTGGTGATGAACGTCGGCGTGCCCTTGGCCGCCAGGTCCGCGCCGCCCGGGATCGCGGGGGCGGGAGTACGCGCGACGAGCTTGCCGACACCGGCCCGGGACGCCTCGACGTCGACGCGGCGGGTGAGGAACTGCCCGGCCGCGCCCACCAGCGCCGCGCCCGCGGCCACCCCGCCGGTGATGAACAGGAAGTTCCGGCGCGACGGGCTGTCGGACTCGGCGGCGGACGCCCGGCCATGCAGCCAGGTGAACACCCCGACACCGGCGAGCAGGCTCGCGGCGGGCGCGAGGATGGCGAGTTGACCCAGGTCAGGGCGGCCGAGCACGGCCAACACGGCCAGAATCCCCAGCACCGCGGCCAGGATCTGGCCCGGTCGCGGACTCCGGCGGGAGAGCAGGCCCGCGACAATCGCGGCGGCGAGCAGCGTCAGCGCCATGCCGCCGAGCAGCACGAGCTTGTCGTAGACGCCGAACGTGCGGATCGCGAAGTCCTTCAGCGGGTGTGGCGTCAGGTCGATCGCGGCGTTGCCGACGGCGAGGTAGGGCGAGGCGTTCGGTCCGACAAGGCCCGCGACCAGGTGCCCGGCGGCGAGCGCGGCGGCGACGGCGACGACGCCGATGAGTGCGGCGACCCGGCGCGACAGGGTCCGGTCAGCGGTGTCCTCGTTCATATTGACTATTCGAACCCGGAAGAGCCGCGGATGGACTTTCCGGCGACTTACCAGAGTCTTACGACTCGAAGGAGTTACCTGAGCGCGGCCCGCAGCCGGGCCTCCTCGACCTTCCAGTACCCGTGCTCCTCGCCGTCGACGAGGATCACCGGGACCCGGTCGCCGTACTCGGCGCGCCACTCCGGGTCGGTGTCGACGTCGGCGGTGTCCCACTCGACGCCCAGGTCGGCGCAGATCCGCTCGACGTCGGCCTTGGCCACCTCGCAGGCGTGGCAGTCCCGCCTGGTCATCACCGTCACCCTGGTCACGGCTGCACGCTACCTCGCAGGCCCGCGCGCCGAAGCTTGCCCATGACCGAGTGGGGCAGGGACTTGGCGAACTCGACGGTGGCCGGGATCTTGAACTTCGCGAGCCGCTCGGCGCAGTGGGCGCGCAGGGCGTCCGCGGTGAGCTCGGCGCCGGGAACCAGGACCACGACGACCTTGACGTGCTCGCCCGTGCGCTCGTCGGGCTCGCCGACGGCGGCGGCCTCCGCCACCACGTCCAGCTCGGCGACGACCTGCTCGACCTCGTGCGGGTAGACGTTGAAGCCGTTGACGATGATCAGGTCATTGGCGCGGTCGACGAGGTGCAGGTCGCCGTCCTCGTCGAAGTAGCCGACGTCGCCGGTGCGGAACCAGCCCTCGGCGTCGGGTCCGCCCTCGCCGTCGGGCCAGTACCCGCTGAACAGGTTGTCGCCACGGGCGGCCACCAGGCCGGTGTCGGTGGCCTCGTCGGTGAGGTCGGCGGTGAACTCGTCCGGGTCGGTGAGCGCCACGACCAAGTTGCCCTCGTTGTCGACGAGCCGAAGCTCCACGCCGGGGATCGCGCGGCCGACCGAGCCGGGCTTGGCGACCCCGCCCACCAGGGTGGAGGTGAGGACCGGACCGGTCTCGGTGAGGCCGTAGCCCTCGAACACGGTCAGCCCGGTCTCCTGACGGAACAGCGCAAGGGTGGCGGCGTCGAGCGGGGCCGCGCCGGACGTGCAGACCCGGACGGTGGACAGCGCCTCGCCCAGCCGCTCGTGGCCCGCGGCGGCGAACGCCTGGTACATCGCGGGGACACCGATGACGGTGGTGACCCGGTGCTCCTGGCAGGCCGCCAGCGCACTCTCCACGCCGAGCAGCACCGCCGTGGCGCCCGCGGCGGCGACCTGCCACAGGCCCGACAGGCCGTAGGCGTGCGACAGCGGGACGGTCAGCAGGACCCGGTCGCCGGAGACGACCGGCGCGGGGCGCAGCGCGGCGCACTGTTCGACGTTGGCCAGCAGCGCCCGGTGCGACAGCATCACGCCGCGCGGGGTGCCCCCGGTGCCCGAGGTGTAGGCGAGGACGGCGAGGTCCTCCCCGCCACGGGTGGTCTTCGGCGCGGGTTCCCCGCCCTCGGTCTCGTCGAGGGCAGGCAGGGGCACGACCGTGAGGTCGGCTGAGAGGTCACCGACCGTGAACGCCGCCCCACTGTGCGCCAGCACCCGTTCGATTTCGCGGGGAGCGGCGTCGGTCCCGACGGGCACGACGACTCCGCCCGCCCGAAGCACGCCGAACAGGGCCACGACGGACTCGGCGGTGTTGGGCAGGCGCAGCGCGACCCGGTCGCCCGCGGCGAGACCGGCTCCCACCAGCGTCGAGGCGAACCGTTCGACGAACTCACCGACCTGCTGCCAAGTGAGTGAACGCGCGCCCGAGATATCGACCAGGGCCAAGTGCCGGGGTACTTTCTCGCAGGTTCGCGCCACCAGATCCGCCACCGTGCCGGTCGGCGTCAGGGCCATGTGTTCGACCTCATCTCCGCGGGAAGCAGGGGGAAAATCACAGGGATACGCAGTGTGGCACGGGTCACCAACGTCACGGTTAACTACCCACTGCGTCACATTCTTGGACCTCGGGCCTGTTGGCTACTACAAAGTAACTACCCCGAGGGCCTGATTGACGACCTCCGGCGGACACGGCCGCCGAAGACCGCGTGAGGAGTGTGCGGCTGCTTGATGACCCGCCAGACGCGACCGACCACGGCGCCCGCCGTGCCGCAGGCCCGACCCTCGACGGACCGGGCCGCGTCGCCGCGCGCCGAGACCACGCCGGTCGACCTGCCGGTCGACGCCGACGCCGAGGGCGAACCGATGACTGAACCGGACGCCCTCGAAAACACCGACACCCCGGACACCGACGCGGCGCACGCGGCGGCGTGGGAGCTGGTCGGGGCGGCCCAGGGCGGGGACACACACGCCTTCGGCCTGCTCTACGACCGCTATGTCGACATGGTGTTCCGGTATGTCCTGTTCCGGGTCGGGGACCGTGAGCTGGCCGAGGATGTCACCAGTGAGACTTTCCTGCGCGCGCTGCGCAGGATCACGTCGGTCAGCTACCAGGGCCGCGACGTGGGCGCGTGGTTCGTCACCATCGCGCGCAACCTGGTGCTCGACCACGTGAAGTCCAGCCGGTTCCGGCTGGAGATCACCACGTCGGAGATCCGCGACTCCGAGCGCACGGAGGCCGGTCCCGAGCAGCAGGTGATGTCGAAGGTGACCCGTGAGGCGCTGCTCGTCTGCGTCCAGCAGCTCGGCGAGGACCAGCGCGAGTGCATCGTGCTGCGGTTCCTGCAGGGCCTTTCGGTCGCCGAGACGGCGCACATCATGAACCGCAACGAAGGGGCCGTGAAGGCCCTGCAGCACCGGGCCGTGCGCAGGCTCGCACAATTGTTGCCCTCGGAGATTCGCTAAAAGGTTCACCCTGCAGAGTGGACCTGCCCAGGACGGCGCCGAGGCCGTAACCCCGGGCACCGGCAGTCGTTTCACACAGCGGGGATCAATACCGGTTTCCGGGGGATTCAGCAGGGCCAACACGAGTCGGAGTGGGATGGTGGAAAGCGGATCGGGGCCGCGTAGCCCGCAGGGTCGGCATGAGCGCGACGCTCGTGCCGGTCAGTCGCGCGCGGAGCTGCCCGGGTTCACCGACGACGACCTCGCGGTCGTCGACCTGCTCTCGGCCATGGCACCGCTCACGGCTCCCTCGGGCGACGCCCGGGCCCGGATGCGCGCCAAGGTGCTCGCCGGTCTGGCCGAGCCCGCGCCGACCACGCACGGCCCCCGCCCGGTCCGACCCACCCGCGCGGGACGAGCGCCGCGTGGCCGTCGTTCGGAGCCCGCCCCAAGCAACCGCCCCGAATCCGCAAGACCTGGGTCCGGGGCGCGGGGCCGGTTCGCTGTCGCCGCCATCGCGGTGCTGGCGCTGGTGTTCTCCCTGGCCGGGATGAGCCTGCTGCTCGCCCGCGACGCGCTGCCGGGCGACACCCTCTATGCGATCAAGCGCACCGGCGAGGCCGCGTCGCTCGGGCTGACGTTCGGCGACGAGGAGAAGGCGTTCAAGCACCTGCAGTTCGCCACCGCGCGCATCACCGAGATCGAGACCCTCACCCAGCGCTACCCGAACCCAGACGACGCGCCGGTCGGCGGCTACCTCTCCGCGCTGCGCGACTTCGACAACGACGCCTCCGCCGGATCCCGCCAGCTCATCGCGCTGGCCACCGCGGGCGACGGCACCCAGCTCGAGACGCTGCGCTCCTGGGCCGACATCCAGGGCAGCAGGCTCGACGCCCTCGGCCCGCGCCTGCCCCGTGCCGCGGCCATCAGCCAGGACGCGTCCGTGGCGCTGCTGGAGAAGATCGAGGCGCGGGCGACCGCGCTCACCGCCCGGATGGTCTGCTATCAGATCACCTCCGGCGCGATCGACGACATCGGCGCCATGCCGGCCACAGCCACCTGCGAGCGCCGGGCCGACGCCGACCTGCTGCCGACGCCGGGCACCCAGGCGGGCAACTCCCCGTCGACGAACTCGCCGAACGCGCCGTCGGTCGGCACCGCGGTCCCGCCGCCACCGGCGCAGCCCGGTACGCCGGGGCAGCCCGCGCCGCCCGCGCTGACGACACCACCGCCACTGGTGACCGTCCCGCCGATTCTCGGTGGACCGACGTACACCACGCCGCCGGAGGAGAGCACCTCTTCGGCGGCTCCGACGGTCTCGCTGCCGTTACCGCTGCCGCTTCCCACGATCGCCCTCGCACCGCTGCTCCCCGGGCTGCCCGGGGTCCAGCTCGGCTGACACGCGCCTGGACCAGCGCATACCGAGGGCACCGTTGTCGGTGGAACCACTAGGCTGGTGACCACGGCACGGATGAGACATCCGACCCACCGGGAGGCATGCGGTGTCAGTACGGCGCGGGGCTGACAAGGGCTCCGAACTCGAGCGCCTCGCCGCGCTCGCGGGCGCGGCCAGTGCCGAGGCGGCCGTCTCGCTGGAGCAGCCCGAAGGCGACCGCGACATCCCGATGGACCTCACCGCCGCCGCGTTCTTCGACGTCGACAACACGATCATGATGGGCGCGTCGATCTTCCACTTCGCCCGAGGCTTGGCGGCGCGCAAGTTCTTCAGCAACTCGGACCTGGTGAAGTTCGCGCTGCAGCAGGTGATGTTCCGGGTGGGCGGCAAGGAGTCGGCCGACGGGATCCGCAGCAGCCGCGAACAGGCCCTGTCGTTCGTCGCGGGCCACACCGTGGAGGAACTGAGCAGGCTCGGCGAGGAGATCTACGACGAGCTGATGGCCGACAAGATCTGGCCCGGCACCCGCGCGCTGGCCCAGATGCACCTCGACGCCGGCCAACGGGTCTGGCTGGTCACCGCGACCCCGGTCGAGCTGGCCACCATCATCGCCCGCAGGCTCGGCCTGACGGGCGCGCTGGGAACGGTCGCGGAAAGCACCGACGGCGTGTTCACCGGCAAGCTCGTCGGCGAGATGCTGCACGGCCCGGCGAAGGCACACGCGGTGCGGTCGCTGGCCGCCCGCGAGGGCTTGGACCTGCGGCGGTGCACGGCGTACTCGGACTCGTCCAACGACGTGCCCATGCTGTCGGTGGTGGGGACCGCGGTGGCGGTCAACCCGGACAGCGGGCTGCGCGAGGTCGCCCGCAAGCGCGGCTGGGAAATCCGCGACTTCCGCACCGGCCGCAAGGCGGCGAAGATCGGCGTCCCGTCGGTGCTCGGCGCGGGCGCGGTGGCGGGCGCGGTCGCGGCGGGCCTCGCGTACCGCAAGCGCACCGTCTGAGGCTCCAGTCTCATGCCACTTCCAAGGGCCAGGGGCCACCGGTGGCCTCCACCGACGTGCCATCCTCAGACGTAGCGAACCGCCCATCGACGCCGGTGATCACGGCATACGGGATGTGGACCTTCGCGCGGCACCCTGAGCAATGGGACGTGCTGCGATCCGACCCGTCGCGGGCGGCGGGCGCCGTGGACGAGGTCCTCCGCTATGAACCGCCGATCCAGTTGACCCAGCGGATCACCCACGCCGACTCGGTGGTCGACGGTGTGGAGATCCCCGCCGACCGCATGGTGATCATCGCCCTCGGGTCCACCGGACGAGACCCGGGGGCGTACTCGGACCCGGACACCTTCGACATCTCTCGCGCACGCCGGAACGCGACCACCTCGGCTTCTCCGGGGCCTGCGCTCACTACCGATCGGCGTCTAACCCAAAAATGGGTTCCCGCGCTGGCTCAGCATTCGGTAGAGGGTCTGCTGAATCGTCTCCCGGACCTGGTCGGTCAGGTTGAACACCAGCATCGGATCGTCGTCCGCCCCAGCCTCAACAGAGTCGGTGGCGATCGGTTCGCCGAAGCGGATGTGCCACTTCGACGGCAGCGGGATGGCGCCGAGTGGGCCGAGCAGCGGGAAGAACGGCGTGATCGGGAAGTACGGCAGCCCGAAGAGCCTGGCGATCGTCTTCAGGTCGCCGATCTTGGGGTAGATCTCCTCGGCCCCGACAATCGAGCAGGGGATGATCGGGACACCCGTGCGCAGCGCCGCGGAGACGAAGCCGCCCCGGCCGAACCGCTGGAGTTTGTAGCGGTCCGCGAACGGCTTGCCGACGCCCTTGAAGCCCTCGGGCCAGACGCCCACCAGTTCGCCCGCGTTGAGCAGCTGTTCCGCGTCCGGGTTGCACGCCAGGGTCTGGCCGGACTTGCGGGCCAGGGCGCCCAGCAGCGGGACCTGGAAGACCAGGTCGGCGCCCAGCATCCGCAGATAGCGCCGGCGTGGGTGGTTGTCGTGGACGGCCACCGCCGTCATCAGGGCGTCCAAGGGCAACGTGCCCGAGTGGTTGCACACGACCAAGGCGCCGCCGTCGACGGGGAGGTTCTCGATCCCGCTGACCTCTACGCGGAACCAGTTCTTGTAGAGCAGCCGCAGCGGCGGGAGGAGCACCCGCTCGGTCAGGTCCGGGTCGAAGCCGAACTCGTCGATCGGGTAGTCGCCGGTCAGCCTGCGCACGGCGAAGCCGAGGGCGTCGCCGATGCCGCGGCGGACGGCGGAGACCGGTGGGTGTTCGCGAGCGGGGTGCAGCGGTGTCGGCTCGACGATCGGGCCGTCGACCTTCGGGGGTTTCGGGGCCGGGCGACGCCGGTCCGCTCTCCGCAACGGGATCACACGGGCTTCCTGCATGCCTGTGGCACCTTCCAAGGGCAGATCTAGGTACGCGTCTCCAGGACGCGTCTGCGGGCGGCGGCGAGCAGCGTGGGGGTGAACACGGGACGCAGCTTGCTGCCGGATACGTAATCGTCGAACGCCTGCCGGGTGGTCCACCGGGGAGTGAACGCCAGCTCGGCCTTGAGCCGGGTGGTGTCGAGCACCCGGCCGTAGTTGAGGTAGCGGACGTGGTCGGGTGAGAAGTCGACCAGTCGCGCGCCGCGCAGGAGCCTGCCCGCGGCGGGCAGGGCCTGGCGCAGCACCGGCAGCGGGAGCCTGCCCGCCCGCCGGATGGCCTGTGACAGCATCAGGACGCCGTCAGCGGCCACGTTGAACACCCCCGTCGCGTCGCCCAGGCTGGCCAGCTCCAGCACGGCGAGGGCGTCCTCGGAGTGCAGCAGCTGGATGCGGGCGTCGTAGCCCAGCACCGTGGGCACGACCGGGAGGGCGAAGTACCTGGTGAGCACCGTGTCCACGCTCGGCCCGATGAGATTCGCCAGCCGCAGCGTCGCGACCGACACGTCGGGACGCCTGCGGGCGAAACCCCGGACATAGGCCTCGACCTCGACGGCGTCCTTGGCGTAGCCGCTGGAGCCGATGTCCTTGGGGGTGTCGTCCTCCGAGAACACCGCGGGCGACCGCGAACTGGCGCCGTAGACCGCGGCGGTGGACTTCACCACGAGCCTGCGCACCGAGGGCGCGCGCTGGCAGGCGGCCAGCAGCTGCATGGTGCCGATGACGTTGAGCTCCTTGAGCACCGTACGCCGGGCCGGGCCCGCCGGGTTGGTGGTCGTGGAGGCGTGCACGACGGTGTCGACGCCCGCGGACGTGATCACTTTCGCGATGAGCGGGTTGCGGATGTCGGCCCGGACGAACTCCGCGCGGCCCATCGTGCGGACGACGTCCTTGGGTGGGGGCACGGTGTCGACGCCGAGAACGCGGTCGATGTCGGGGTTCGCCGCCAGACGGGCGGCGAGATTGCCGCCGAGATAGCCGCCGACACCGGTGACGAGGACGACTTTTGGCGTCATGCGTTTCCCTAGGGTGGGCGCTTGGGAATGGCCGACTCTACTCGCGAGTCAAGATCGAAAAAGCCCTGGCAACACACTCTTAACGCAGGTCACATGGGCTGTTAGCCAACGTCACCCGATTGGTCCACTGGCCGAAACGCGGCAGCGCCCGCACCGAAGGTCGGTGCGGGCGCTGGCGGAAGCGTCGAACTACTTCTTCAGTTTGCGACGCTGCACGCGCGTCTTGCGGAGCAACTTGCGGTGCTTCTTCTTCGACATGCGCTTGCGGCGCTTCTTGATGACCGAGCCCATGTGTGTCCTCAGCTCTCAGGTGGGTCGTTCCAGGTGTTCCGGCGCTCCGGTGTGGCCACGTCACGGAACGCACGCCAAAACACCAGGCACAACGGTTATCCAGCGTACCCGTCGGCCTTCGGGGCTCGACCGGGGGTCTCAGCCCGCGTCGAAATAGGCGTTTTGCAGGTAGTCGTGCACCGCTTTCTCCGGCACACGGAAGGACTTGCCCACCCGCACCGCGGGGAGGTCGCCGTTGTGCACCAGTCGGTAAACGGTCATCTTGGACACTCGCATCAGGGTCGCCACCTCGGCCACCGTCAGGAATTGCACCTGCGGAAGTCCGGGTGCGCCCGGGTCGCGCTTGTTCGCCGGCATCATCACCGCGTCCTTCAACACGCGTCGCGCCGTCGGCTTCCCCACCGACGGATTCGACACGCACGTGCTTCTGTCGAGAGTAGCGGGACACGTGTGACTAAAGCGACGCCACGTTTGGCTCAAATCTGCAAAGTGCAGATTCGATCAGTGCGCTTCGTGTTCGGCGCCTAGCTCTTTGGAGCGGTCGCGAGCAGCCTCGATGGCGGCCAGGAGGGCGGCGCGGACACCGTGGTTCTCCAGTTCGCGGATGGCCATGATGGTCGTGCCGGCGGGCGACGTCACAGCCTCGCGCAGGATCACCGGGTGCTCCCCGGTCTCGACGAGCATCGCGGCGGCGCCGACGGCGGACTGGATGATGAGCTTCTCGGCGACCGCGCGCGGGATGCCGAGCAGGATGCCCGCGTCGATCATCGCCTCGACCAGGAAGAAGAAGTACGCCGGACCGGACCCGGACAGGGCCGTCACGGCGTCCTGCTGCGACTCCGGCACCCGCACGACCTTGCCGACGGCGCTGAGCATGTCCTCGACGGTCGCCAGGTGCTCCGGGCTGGCGTGCTTGCCCGGCGAGATGGCGCTCATGGCCGCACCGACCAGCATCGGGGTGTTCGGCATGACCCGGACGACGGGGACGCCCGCGGGCAGCCTGCGCTCGAACAGCGACGTCGGCAGACCGGCGCACAGGGACACGACGAGGGTGTCGGCGCCGACCACCGGCCCGAGCTCGTCGAGCAGCGGCTCGATGTCCTGCGGCTTGACGGCGATGACGAGCACGCCCGCTTCCTTGGCGGCCGTGGGCACGTCGGTGCAGCGGATGCCGTAGGTCTTGGTCAGCTCCGCCGACCGCTCCGGGTAGCGCTCGGTGAACAGCAGTTCGTCGGCACTGCGGCCGCCGTGCAGCAACCCGGACAGCAGTGCCTCACCGATCTTGCCCGCACCGAGCACCGCGATCGTGGGCCGCGCGTTCGCCTCAGTCATGGGACAAGGCTAACGACCCGCGCTCGTCGATTAGGCGGTGGCGGTGAGGGCGAGTTGGCGGGCCTGGCAGACCAGCCTGCCGGTGGAGTCCACGACGGTGGCGTCGGAGTCGAACCACATGCCGTGCACGGCCTTGGACTCCACCTGGATTCGCAGCCAGCCCGGCGCCGGGCGGGACCGCAGGTGCGCGGTCAGCTGCACCGTCGGCGACCAGCCGAGCCTACCCAGGTTGAACGTCACCGGCATCGAGATGTCACCCGCGACCAGCGCGAACAGCGGGTCGGCGTGCTCGCCGCGCGGGCGGGCCCACAGCCGCAGGCGCAGCGGGTCGCCGACGTGGCCGTGCAGGAAGCCCGCGCCGTTCGGGTCGAGCCGCACGTCGCAGGTCTCGGTCAGGCGGAACACCGACGCCGATGGGACCGTCGACAGGTCGATCGCGTTGCCGGGCGGCTCGGCGGGCTGGTTGGGCAGGTCGGCCCAGGCGGCCCGCTCGCGCGGCAGCCTGCCGGTGGTGACCATGCCCTCGACGCACGCGCGGCCGCTCTGCTCAAGGTGGACCGAGACGACCGTGGTGCGGCGGCCGGTCTTGCGGACATCGGTGCGCAGCAACACCGGCCCCACCCCCGGCGGGCGCAGGAACTGCGCGCTGACCGACAGCGGGTCCACCAGCGGCGCCCCCGCGCCGGTCTGGCCCGCCACCGCCGCGCGCGCCAGCAGGGCCAGCAGGAATCCGCCGTGCGGTCGCCCTCCCACGGTCCATTGGGCCGGGAGATCCGCGGTGAAGGTGCCGTCTCCCAGCGGACGCACCTTGACCGCGGCGGCGAACGCCCCACCCGCGGGCACGTGTCCGGACGCCCGCACATCGCCGTGGCCTGTCGCACTACTCATGGGCAACAGCCTGCCACGCCGAGCTACCGGATCCCGCGCGGCTCCGCAGGATGAGCGTCACTCATTTCTTGCTCATGAGCGCACGGAGGAAGAACACGGTGTTCGCGGGGCGCTCGGCCATCCTCCGCATCAGGTAGCCGTACCACTGGCCGCCATAGGGGACATACACCCGCACGGTGTGGCCCTGGTGGGCCAGCCGAAGCTGTTCGTCGGGCCGGATCCCGAACAGCATCTGGAACTCGAACTCGCCGGGCTTGCGGCCGTGGTGGTCCGCGCGCTCGCCGATGATCCGCACCAGCCGCGGGTCGTGGGTGGCGAACATCGGGTAGCCGGTGCCCGCGAGCAGCGCGTTGGCACAGCGCACGTAGCTGCGGTCCACCTCGGGCATCTCGTCGAAGGCGACGGTGTCGGGCTCCTTGTAGGCGCCCTTGCACAGCCGCACCCGCGAACCGTCGCCCGAGAGCCGGACCGCGTCGTCGAGGGTGCGGTGCAGGTAGGACTGCAGGACCGCGCCGACCCACGGCCAGGTCTTGCGCACCTCGGCGAGGATGCGCAGGGTCGAGTCGGTGGTGGTGTGGTCCTCCATGTCGAGGGTCACCGTGGTGCCCGCCGCGTCGGCCGCGCGGCAGATGCGCGAGGCGTTGGTGAGGGCGAGGTCCTCGTCGAGGAGCCGGCCGACGGCGGAGAGCTTGACGCTGACCTCGGCGCGATCGGACAGGCCCTCGGCCCGGAGGCGGTCGAGCAGGTCCAGGTAGGCCTGCACGGTCTGCTCGGCCAGAGCCGCGTCCGTGGTGTCCTCGCCCAGGTAGTCGAGGGTGACGGCGAGACCGGACTCGACCAGGCGCCGGGTCACGGCGACGGCCTCCTCGGTGGTCTCACCGGCCACGAAGCGGCGGACCACGTCCCGGCTCACGGGCGCGGTCGCGATGACACGGCGGATGGTGTCGTTGCCGGCGGCGGCCAGGATCAACGAGCGCAACGGGTTCACGCGCACAATGTACGACGCGGCTCGCCGGGAGCGAACAAGGCATCCGGTCGTCCTACGTTTAGCGCCCGTTCGGTGAGATCAGGTGCAGCCTGGCGAACAGCAGGGCTTCGGCCAGGTCCTTCGCCCGCTCCGCCGGACCGCGGGCCCGGCGGGTGGAGACCTCGAGCACGACCTGGCCCTTGAACCCGTTCGCGGCGAGGGATTCGCACAGCTCAGCGCAGGGTTGGTCGCCGCGGCCCGGGACCATGTGCTCATCCTTCGACAGCCCGGAGCCGTCGGCGAGGTGCACGTGGGTGAGCCCGTCGCCCATCCGCTCGGCCAGCTTCATCGCGTCCATGTGCGCGGCTGACGTGTGCGACAGGTCGAGGGTGTAGTTGCGGTGGCCGACATCGGTCGGGTCGATCGACGGCCGGAACGCGGTCATCTCCATCGACCGGGTCCCCAGCCCACGGCGCACGGGGAACATGTTCTCCACCGCGATGGCCACCCCCGTGCGGTCCTCCAGCGACGCCACCAGGTCGGGAAAGGCGTCGGCATAGCGGCGCTGCCAGCGGAACGGCGGATGGACGACCACAGTGCGAGCGTCCAGGTCCTGCGCGGCCTCGACGGACCTGCGCAGCCGGACCTCCGGGTCGGGCGACCAGACCCGCTGGGTGATCAGCAGGCAGGGCGCGTGCACGGCCATGATCGGCACGCCGATCCGCGCCGAGCGGCGGCGCAGGCCGGCGACGTCCTGGCTCATCGGGTCGGCCCAGACCATGACCTCGACGCCGTCGTAGCCGAGTTCGTCGGCCAGCTTGAACGCGGTCGCCGCGGTCTGCGGCCACACGGATGCCGTCGACAGGCCGACGGGGATCGCGGTCACCGACCGAGGAGCAACAACACCGCAGGCGAGACCGTGACCACCAGCCCGACCAGCACGGCGAGCACGGTGGTCTGCAGGTCCTCCGCCTTGCGGATCTTGCGGACGATGAGCACCAGACCCACGATCACGGCCAGGGCGGCGGCCAGCGCGGCGGCGGGGAGGAAGCCCCACAGCCAGTTGAACGCCAGCCACACCGCGGCGCCGCCGACCACGCCGAGCGCGAGTTGGCCCGCCATGATCGCCCACTCGCGACCGGGGTTGGCCTCCACGTCGGGCTCGTCGTCATCGTCAGCGTCGTCGCGGGGGTCCGGATCGAAGTCCTCGTCGAAGTCGCTGTCGTCGAAGTCGTCGAAGTCGCGGACGGGATCGCGGACGGGATCGCGGACGGGATCGCGGTCGAAGTCCTCGTCGAGGTCGTCGTGCGCCTGGTACTCGGTGAACCGGCCTGCTGCCCGGTCGTCGAAGGACTCGACTTCCTCGAGGAACTCCGGCCGGGGGCCGCGTGGATCGATCGCCGTCTCGGACGCGTCGCCCGGGAACTCCCTCGCTCCCCGGTTCGGCGCCGGCGGGAAGGTCGGCAGCGGCCGTGCCTCGCCCGCGGGCAGCGGCGGCTTCGGCAGCTGCTGCGACGGCTGGGGCAGCTGCTGGGAGAGCTGCGGCTTGGGCAGCTGCTGGGAGGGCTGCGGC
>NZ_JBOHGC010000335.1:0-21992 GCF_050699995.1 Actinokineospora sp.
CCTTAAAATTTTCGGGGAGGCGGAATTGTTCGAGCGCAACTGGATGAGGACGTTACGCAGGACCGCGATGGTGGTCGTCGGAGCCGCCGCCATCGTGGGCATGTCGACGGGGCAGGCCCTCGGCGCCCAGCCGCCGTCGGACAGCGACTCTCCGGTCTCCCCGCAGGTCGTCGGCGGAACCCCGGCGGCGCAAGGCGAATTCCCCTGGATGGTCCGGCTCTCGATGGGCTGCGGCGGCGCGATGTACTCCGACTCGCTGGTCCTCACCGCCGCCCACTGTGTGAGCGGCACGGGCAACAACACGGGCATCACCGTCACCTACGGCGTGGTCGACCTGCAGAGCACCAGCGCCATCAAGCGCACGTCCTCCTACGTCTACAAGAACCCGGGCTACTCGACGTCCGCGGGCGGCGACTGGGCGCTGATCAAGCTGTCGAGCCCGATCACGGGCGCGGCGAAGCTGCCGATCGCGATGACCAACGCCTACGACGACGGCATGTTCACCGTCATGGGCTGGGGCGCCGCGTCCGAGGGCGGCAGCCAGCAGCGGTACATGCTCAAGGCGGACGTCCCGTTCGTCAACGACACCTCGTGCAAGTCGTCTTACCCCTCGCTGAAGCCCGCGGTCGAGATCTGCGCGGGCTACACCCAGGGCGGGGTCGACACCTGCCAGGGCGACTCCGGCGGCCCGATGGTCCGCCGCGACGCCAACAACGCCTGGATCCAGGTCGGCATCGTCTCCTGGGGCCAGGGCTGCGCCCGCCCGAACTACCCTGGCGTCTACGCCGAGGTGAGCGCGCTTTCGGCGGCCATCAAGGCGAAGGCCGACGAACTCGGCGGCACCACTCCCCCGCCCACCGGCAAGGTCTTCGAGAACACCAACAACGTCAACATCCCCGACGCGGGCAGCGCGGTGACCAGCTCGATCGCCGTCTCCGGCGTCACCGGCAACGCCCCCTCGGCCCTGCAGGTGGGCGTCGACATCAAGCACACCTGGCGCGGTGACCTGGTGATCGACCTGGTCGCCCCGGACGGTTCCGTCTACCGGATGAAGAACTCCAGCAGCAGCGACTCCGCCGACAACGTGATCACCTCCTACACCGTGAACGCGTCCACCGAGGTCGCCAACGGCACCTGGAAACTCCAGGTGCGCGACGTGTACAGCTACGACACCGGCTACATCGATAGCTGGAAGCTGACCTTCTGAGTGCGCGGTCCCGACCAGGCCCCCCGGTCCTGGTCGGGACCCGCGGGAACTCCTCGAGACTACCGACGACAGCGTCGACCTGATCGCCGCGAACACCGGCATGGGCACGGCGACGACGATGCGCAGGCACTTCCACGCCACGGTGGGTGTCCCGCCGGACACGTACCGCCGAACTTTCCGCACCGGTCTCGCCGAGCGTTCGTAGTCAGTCCACTACACACTGTCCGTAAATGGACAGCAGGTACCGATTTGTCATCGTCCTCTAGCCGAGCGAGAGCGATACAGGCAAGATACCGACAAAGTTACCGATAGGTAGCGGGCGAGGTCAGTGCCGGTGACTCGACCTGCCTGCGGTTCTGTGCCCGGAGGAGTAGCTAATGCGCGAGTTCGCCGTCCCTGCCGTCGCCAAGCGAGATGAGGCCGGCGGCCTCGCCGACCTGGTCTACACCAACGCGAAGGAAGACCCGAACTACGTAGCGTTCCGCCGCCGCTCGGCCGCGGGCGACTGGACCGACGTCACCGCCACCGCGTTCCTCGGCGAGGTCCTCGACGTGGCCAAGGGCCTCATCGCCTCCGGTGTCGGCGCGGGCGACCGAGTCGCCATCCTGGCCGCCACCCGCTACGAGTGGACCCTGCTCGACTTCGCGATCTGGGCCGCGGGCGCGGTCCCGGTGCCGATCTACGTGACCTCGTCCGCCGAGCAGATCGAGTGGATCATGTCCGACTCCGGCGCGGTCGCGGTGATCGTGGAGAACGCCGAGCACCAGTCCCGGGTCGACGCCATCCGCGACGCCATGCCCGCGCTCAAGAGCGTGTGGCAGATCGAGGACAGCGCGATCGACAAGATCGTCGCCGCGGGCGTCGACGTGGACACCGCCGCCGTCGAGGAGCGCCGCGCGGGCGTGAAGTCCGAGGACGTCGCCACGATCATCTACACCTCGGGCACCACCGGGCAGCCCAAGGGCTGCGTCCTGACCCACGACAACTTCTTCGCCGAGTGCGCCGCCGCCACCGACGTGCTTGGCCCGCTGTTCCGCGGCCTGGGCAGCACCGAGGACGCCGCGACCCTGCTGTTCCTGCCGATCGCGCACGTGTTCGGCCGGATGGTGCAGGTCGGCTGCGTCTACGCCCGCGCCACCATGGGCCACGGCCCCGACGTCAAGAAGCTGCTCGACGACCTGGCGAGCTTCAACCCGACCTTCATCCTGTCGGTGCCCTACGTGCTGGAGAAGGTCTACAACGGCTCCCGGCAGAAGGCACACGCCGCGGGCAAGGGCAAGATCTTCGACGCCGCCGCGGCCACCGCGATCGCCTACAGCGAGGCCGAGGGCAAGGCCGGGCTCGGCCTGAAGGTCAAGCACGCCATCTTCGACAAGCTGGTCTACAGCAAGCTGCGCGCGGCCCTGGGCGGCAAGGCGAAGTACGCCATCTCCGGTGGCGCCGCGCTCGGCCTTCGACTCACCCACTTCTACCGCGGTGTCGGCCTGACCGTCCTGGAGGGCTACGGCCTCACCGAGACGACCGCCGCCTCCACGGTCAACGCGCCGACGAACTTCAAGGCGGGCACCGTCGGGCAGCCCATCCCGGGCGCCGCGGTCAAGATCGCCGAGGACGGCGAGGTCCTGATCAAGGGCGGGGTCGTCTTCAAGGGGTACTGGAACAACGACGCGGCCACCGCCGAGGTCATCGACGCCGACGGCTGGTTCGCCTCCGGCGACCTCGGCTCGCTCGACGACGAGGGCTTCCTGTCGATCACCGGCCGGAAGAAGGAGATCCTGGTGACCAGCGGCGGAAAGAACGTCGCCCCCGCGGTCATCGAGGACCGGATCGCCTCGCACCCGCTGGTCGCGCAGGCCATGGTCGTCGGCGACGGGCAGAAGTACATCGCCGCGCTGATCACCGTCGACCCGGACTACTTCACCTACTGGAAGACCACGGTCGACAAGCCCGCCGAGGCCACGCTGGCCGACCTGGTGGACGACGCCGACCTGGTCGCCGAGATCCAGAAGGCCGTCGACGAGGGCAACCAGGCGGTGTCGACGGCGGAGTCGGTGCGCAAGTTCCGCATCCTGGCCACCGAGTTCAGCCCCGAGACCGGTCACCTCACGCCGTCGCTGAAGCTCAAGCGCCGCGTGATCATGAAGGACTTCGGCGCCGAGGTCGACAGCCTCTATTCATAGGCCACCGCTCGGGTCAGGCTCCGAGGATCCAGTCGAACCCCGAGAGGCGCGACTCGCATGGGACGGCATTCGTCGGCCACGAGGGCGAAGGCGACCCGGTCACCAGTGATGCTGCTGGCCGGGTTGCTGGTGCTCGCCATCGGGGGGTGGTTCGCGTTCGGCTTCATCTCCGACCGGCTCGGCGGCCCCGAGTGCGCCGAGACGGTGTCTCTGCAGGTCACGGCCGCGCCGGACGTGTCGGGCATCGTCGACCAGGCGGGCAAGCGGGCGGCTGAGGCCGACCCGGAGGCCTGCTTCCGGGTCGTGGTCACCAGCCGCGACTCGGCGGCCACCGCGGAGTCGCTGGCCCTCTCGGACGGCGGGGAGCTGCCCGACGCGTGGATCCCGGAGTCGACCCTGTGGCTGCAGCGCGCCCAGGACAAGGGCGCATGGAACACCCCGGTGACCGGCACGTCGGTGGCGTCGTCGCCGGTCGTGCTGGCCCTGACCGACGACACCGCGTCGGCGCTGGGCTGGCCGGGCAAGCAGCCCACCTGGGCGGAGGTGCTCGGGCAGAACGACATCTCCGTGGGTCTGCCCGACCCGTCGCGCGACCCGGTCGGCGTGTCCACGCTCCACGGCGTGCGCGCGCTGACCGGCACGGCCGCGGATCAGGGCGCCGCGCTCACCGCGCTGCTGCGGCGGCTCTCGGTGAACACGCTGCCGCAGGGGTCGGACCTGTTCCTGCGGCTGCCCGGTGGGACCAGCGCCGCCGAGCCGCTGGGTGCGTTCCCGACCTCGGAGAACGCGCTGCTGCGGCACAACGTGAAGTCGTCGGACAGCCAGTTGGTCGCGTCCTACGCCGACCCGGCCGTGCCGTCGCTGGACTACCCGTACACGGTGTTGCCGAAGGCGAGCGGCGCCAAGCGTGACCTGGCCCAGAAGTTCCTCGACAAGCTGCTGGACCCCGCGGCGGTGACGTCGTTCGCCGACGCCGGTTTCCGCGCCCCGGACGGCAAAGCGCTGCGGGACCGGTCCCAGGACAAGCGCACGTCGGTGGCGCCCATCGAGTATGTGCCGCTGCCCGCGTCGGCCGACGTCGACCAGCTGCTCAACCAGTGGGCCGGGGTGAACCTGAACTCCCGGATGCAGGTGCTGCTCGACGTGTCCGGCTCCATGGCCGAACCGGTGCCCGGCACCGGAATGGACCGGATGGCCGTCACCCTGCGCGCGGCGGAACTCGGGATCGGCCTGTTCCGGCCGACGACCAGATTCGGCATCTGGCTGTTCTCCACCAACCTCGACGGCGACAAGGACTACCGCGAACTGCTCCCCGTCGAGACGGTCACCGACCACAAAGCCGGCGGCGCGATCGCGAAGCTGCGCGACGTCAAGTCCATCCAGGGTGGCGCGACCGGCCTCTACGACAGCGTCCTCGCCGCGTACCAGTCGGGCCGGGCGAACTGGGAGCCCGGCCGGATCAACGTGGTGGTCGTCCTGACCGACGGCAAGAACGAGGACCCCAACGGCATCACCCGCGAACAGCTCCTCGCCGAACTGGCCAAGCTGCAGGACCCGCGCCGCCCCCTGGTGGTCGTCGGCATCGGCATCGGCCCGGACATCGACGTCGCCGAACTCGACGCGATCTCCAAGGCCACCGGCGGCCAGGCCTTCACCACCCCGGACCCCACCAAGATCGGCGACATCTTCTACGCGGCGCTGAGCAAGCTCCTCTGCCAGCCACCGACCTGCAAGCCAGGATCGTGACCTGGCGGAGTTTGCTCTGAGCGGTCCATTCAGGTGAACTAGGCGCGGGTCGGGGGGCTTGAACTGAGGGGGCGCTCGCGTTGACCATGCTCGAACACCCGACCGGCAGGCACAAGAACGTGCGTGAGCGGTCCCTGACCATCCCGTTGCCCTCGCGGCTCGGGCTCGCGGCCACGGTCATCGCGGGGGTGCCGTTCGGGATCCACCTGTGGTTCCTCTTCGGCGGGTTCTTCGTGCACGACGACTTCCTGATCACTTACCTTGCCGCGCAAGGCAGTCCGCTCGACGTCGGCTACCTGTTCCAGAACTACAACGGCCACATCGCTCCCGGCCTGTTCTTCGTCGCCTGGGTCGTCACCGCGGTGGCGCCGCTGAACTTCGCCGCCGCGATGGCTCCGCTGCTCGTGGTCCACCTGGCCGCGCTCGTGGTGTTCTGGCGGCTGCTGGTGCGCTGTTTCGGCCCGCGCGCGGCGCTGCTGCTGCCGTTCGGCGTGGTCGCGGCCTCCCCGGTGATCCTCGCCTCGACCATGTGGTGGGCCTACGCCCTGCAGCTGCTTCCGTTGCTGCTGGCCATGTTCTCCGCGCTGTACTGCCACGTCGGCTACCTGCGCACCGGACGCCGCCGCGACGCCATCCTCACTCTGGTGTGGACGGTCGTGGGCATGGCGTTCTTCGAGAAGGCGGCCCTGTTCGTCGGCCTGCTCTTCGGCGTCACCGTCCTGCTCGGCCCCGGCGTCGCCCGAGCCTGGGTCGCGCACCGCAAGCTCTGGCTGGTCCACCTCGGACTGCTGGCGGTCTACGCCGTCGTCTACTTCGGACTCGCCTCGGCTCCGGTGCACGAGACCGAGATCAGCGGCGCGCAGGTGGTGGAACTGGCCCGGCTGATGGTGGTCGACACCCTGTTCACCCCGACGCTGGGCTTCCCGGTGGGAAGTTCGGTGCACGAGGGCTCACCCGCGCTGGCCGAGCCGGTGGCCGCGCTGAAGCTGCTGGGCGGCCTGGCCGCGCTCGCCGTCGTGGTCGGCGGGCTGGTCGTCGGGCGCGGTCGCGCGGCCTGGGCCTGGACCCTGCTCGCCGGCTACCTGGTCCTCGACGTCGTCCTGGTGGCCCTGGCCCGAATGCCGCTGATCGGGCCGCTGATCGGCCTGGACATCCGCTACATCGCCGACGCCGTCCCAGTCCTCGTGCTGTGCGCGGCCTTCGCCTACCTGCCGCCACTGGGCGCCGACGGCGCGCGACCGCCCCGGATCCCCGGCCGCTCCCTGCGCGTCGGGCTGGTCGCGCTGACCGCCGTTGTGCTCGCCGGGGCCACCGTCAGCACCGTGCGACTCTCCCCCAACCTGCAGTTCTCGGCTTCCCGCGCCTACGTAAGGACCGCGGGCTCGGCGCTGCGGCCGGACATGGTCGTCTACGACGCGTCCGTGCCGAGCAACGTGATGATCTACTGGTTCGGCGACCAGGGCCGGGCGTCGCGGGTGATCGGACTGCTCCCCGACGCGCCCCGGTTCGACGAGCCGACCGCGACCATCTTCATGCTCGACGGCCAGGGCAAGCCGCAGGAGGTCAAGGGCGTCGTCAACACCGTCGTCGCCAAGCCCGGCCCGGTGCCGGAATGCGGCTACCCGGTCACCGACCAGACCACGCTCGTCCCGCTGTCAGGCCCGGTCAAGGGCAAACGACTCATCCGACTGGAGTACTACACCTCCGCCGCCGGGCCCGTGACGATCAACGCGGGCCGCGCGTCATTCACCGTTCCGCTACAGGAGGGTGTGCATTTGTTGCAATTGGTCACCGACGCCGAATTCGACCGAATCGATCTCCGTCGGGCGCCGGGTGCCACCGCAGCTTGCCTGGTCGGGGTCATCATCGGGGAACCGCTTGTATAGTCGCGTTGTCCCCGAGGACAATGCACTTTGTTCCCGCCCACAATCAAATTCGGCGGCCCGGTCACAATTGCGCCAAATGGCACATTCGCTTCATTGCGAATGAAATAGCGGGTATCTTCCGACGAAAGCGTCGGAGGAGGATCGAGGATGGGGCGACACTCGCCAGGCGGTGGCCGGGCGGCGACGCACCGGTCATCCGTGGTGGCGCTGAGCCTCCTGCTCGTCGCCGCCCTGGTGGGCTGGCTCAGCTTCGACTTCCTCCGCGACACCCTCGGCGCCTCGGACTGCGATCGGGTCACGTCGCTGACCGTCGCCGCGTCGCCGGACATCGCGCCGGTGATCACCCAGGTCGGCCGGGACATCCTCGAAGCGGGCGACGACTGCTACGACGTGCGGGTCACCAGCCGGGAATCCGCGGGCGTCGCGGAGTCGCTGGCCGTGTCCGACGGTTCCGAGCCGCCCGACGTGTGGATCCCCGAGTCGACGCTCTGGCTGCGCCGCGCGCAGTCCAACGGCGCCTGGCAGACGCCGATCGAGGGCACCCGGATCGCGTCCTCGCCGGTGGTCCTCGCGGTGACCGACGACCTCGCGGGCCAGTTCGGCTGGCCCGCGACCAGCCCGACCTGGGCCGACCTGGTCGCCGACACCAAGGTCGTGGAGGCGCTCGGCTTCCCCGACCCGGCCCGCGACCCGGTCGGCGCGTCGACCCTGTTCCTGGTCTCCGAGCCCAAGGGCAACGACGCTCTCAATACGACAGAGGCAACCACGGCGATCACAGCCATGCTCCGCAAGCTCTCGGCCAACACGGTGCCCCAGTCCTCGGACCTGTTCGCCCGGCTGCCCGGCACCGCCGGCCCGCACCCGCCGCTCTCGGCCTTCCCGAGTTCGGAGACCGCGGTGCTGCGGCACAACGTGAAGCAGACCTCGACCAAGCTCGTCGCCGCGTACGCGGACCCGCCGCCGCCGTCGCTGGACTACCCGTACGTCGTGCTGCCCGCGACGACCGGCGAGAAGCGCACGGTGGCGGAACGGTTCCTGTCGAGGATGCTGAGCCCGCAGGCGAGCGACCTGCTGGGTGCGGCGGGCTTCCGCGGCCCCGCCGGCGAGGTCCTGCGCGACCGTTCGCAGGACAAGCGCGTCGCCGCCGAACCAGTGCCGCCGGTCCCGCTGCCCGACACCGACGAGGTCGACCGGGTGCTCAACGAGTGGGCCGGGGTGAACCTCAGCGCCCGCATCCAGGTCCTGCTCGACGTGTCCGGGTCGATGGCCCAGCAGGTGCCGGGCACCGGCCGGACCCGGATGGCGGTCACCCTGGACGCGGCCGAACTGGGCATCCGCCTGTTCAAGGGCACCACCAAGATCGGCCTCTGGGTGTTCTCCACCAACCTCGACGGCGACAAGGACTACCGGGAGCTGCTGCCGGTCCGCCCGGTCAGCGAGCACCTGGCGGCGAACGGCATCGCGACCGTGCGGAGCATCGAGAACCAGACCAAGGGCGCGACCGGGCTCTACGACAGCACGCTCGCCGCCTACAAGTCGGCCCGGCAGAACTGGGAGCCGGGGCGGATCAACCTCGTCGTCGTCATGACCGACGGCAAGAACGAGGACCCCGACGGCATCAGCCGCGAACAGCTGCTCACCGAACTGGCGGGCCTGGTCGACCCGAAGCGGCCCATCGCGGTCATCGGCATCGGCATCGGCCCCGACATCGACGTCGGCGAACTGCGGGCCATCAGCGCCGCGACCGGCGGCCAGGCCTTCTCCACCCCGGACCCGTCCAAGATCGCGGAGATCTTCTACGCCGCGCTGAGCAAGCTCCTGTGCCAACCGCCCGCGTGCAAGCCCACGCCCGGAAGCTGAGGACGGACATTTGAGTTTCGAAGAGGTCAAACGCGACTGGACCGAGCTCGGCGCGCAGGACCCGCTGTGGGCGGTGCACGTCGCCACCGACAAGCGCGGCGGCCGCTGGGAGGTCGACGACTTCCTGGAGCTGGGCAGACGCGACGTCGCCCGGGCCCGCGACTGGCTGCACGGCCTTGGCCTGCCGACCAAGTGGTCGCGGGTGCTCGACTTCGGCTGCGGGGCGGGCAGGCTGTCCCAGGCGCTGGCCGAGTACACCGACGAGGTGGTCGGCGTGGATGTGTCGGTGCCGATGCTGGAGACGGCCAGGGCGCTCGACCGCACCGACGGGAAGTGCCAGTTCGTCCTCAACGAGGTGCCCGACCTGCACGTGTTCACCAGCAACAGCTTCGACCTGGTGTACTCGGAGCTGGTCCTGCAGCACCTGCCCACCAAGGTCATCGCCGACTACCTGGCCGAGTTCGTCCGGGTGCTGCGGCCGGGCGCCGTGGCCGTCCTGCAGTGCACGACCCGTCCGCTGTGGACACTCAAGGGCACGATCTGGCGGCTGGCGCCGTACCGGATGGTCCGGCTCGGCCAGAAGCTCGTGCTGCGCTACCCCGCGCCGATGCGGATGACCGCGCTGCCGCCCGCCAAGGTCTCGGCCGTGGTGTCCGCGCACGGCGCCGAGGTCGTCGCGGCGATCACGACCGACGAGCCGGAAACGCATTGGCAGTCGAGCCGCTACGTCATCCGCAAGCTGGGTGGCACGACTGAACACTGAGCAGGCTGCTCGGCCTAACATTCCTCCGATGGCGAGCACGCGGGAACCGACCGACGGTCGGCAGGCGCGGATCCGCGCGTGGCTGGCCGGTCTGCCGCGCAGCCTCACCGCGTGGGTGATGGCCGCGCTGATGCTGCTGTCCTTCCTGCAGCGGCCCGGCCGGACCACGTTCGACACCAAGCTCGACCTCGCCGTCGACCCGATCGCGTTCCTCGGCCGGGCGCTGCACCTGTGGAACCCGGCCGCCACCGGCGGGGAGTTGCAGAACCAGGCCTACGGCTACCTGTTCCCGATGGGCCCGTTCTTCGCACTGGGCCAGGCCGTCGGGCTGCCGCCGTGGGTCGTGCAGCGGGTGTGGTGCGGGCTGCTGCTGTGCCTGGCCTTCGGCGGTGTCCTCGCCGTGGCCCGCTCACTGCGCATCGGCACGGAGCCCGCCCGGTACCTGGGCGCGCTGGCCTACACGCTGGCGCCGCGGATGCTCACCGAGATCGGTCCCCTGTCGGCGGAGATGCTGGCCGCGGTCATGCTGCCGTGGGTGCTGCTTCCGCTGATCCGGGTCGAGCGCATCGGCTCACCGCGGCGCGCCGCCGGGCTCTCGGCGCTGGCGATCGTCTGCATGGGTGGGGTCAACGGCGCGGTCGTGGTCCTCGCCCTGGTGCTGCCCGGGCTTTGGCTGCTCACCCGGCAGTGGACGCGCGAGCACGTGCGGCTGGTGCTGTGGTGGTTCGGCTGCGTCGTCCTCGCGGTCCTGTGGTGGTTCCTGCCGCTGGCCCTGCTCGGCGAGTACAGCCTCCCGTTCGTCGACTACGTCGAGTCGGCGACCAACACGACCACGCCGACATCGCTGTTCCAGGTGCTGCGCGGGACGAACCAGTGGGTCGCCTACGTCGTGCAGGGCACGCCATGGTGGCCGTCGGGGTTCATGCTGATCGACAACCCGATCCTGATGCTGGCCACCGGCGTCGTCGCCGCGATCGGGCTGCTCGGGCTGGTCCGGTCGCGGCTGCCGGAGCGGCTGTTCCTCACCCTCGGCGTCGTCGCCGGCGTCACCTTCCTGACCATCGGCTACGTCGGCACCCTCGACAGCCCGTTCTCCGAGTCCGTCCGGGCCCTGCTCGACGGCCCGCTCGCGCCGCTGCGCAACGTCCACAAGTTCGAGCCCGGGCTGCGGCTGCCGCTGGTGCTCGGCTTCATGCACGCGATCTCCGGGCGGCTGCCCGGTCTGGCCCGCAAGGCCTCCGGCCTGTGGGCGACGCGCGCCCGGCTCGCCGTGGGCTTCCTGCTGGTCCTGATCACCGCCGCCCCCGCGTGGCTGTTCACCCTGCGGCCGGGTCCGGGATGGGACGAGGTCCCCGACTACTGGCGCACGGCGATGACCTGGCTCGCCGAGGAGGACAAGGACGCGCGAACCCTGCTGATTCCGGGCACCGGGTTCGGCGAGTACACCTGGGGTCGCACGATCGACGAGCCCGCGCAGTCGCTGGCCAGGGCGCCGTGGGCGCTGCGCAGCCAGATCCCACTCGGCTCCGAGGGCAACACCCGGCTGATGGACGCGGTGGAGGATGCCTTGGCCGACGGCCGCGGCGCCCCCGGCCTGGCCGACTTCCTGGCCCGTTCCGGACACCGGTACCTGTTGCTGCGCAACGACATCGACCGGGTCACCACGGGCGCTCCGCCGCTGTCGATGCTGCGTTCGGCACTGCGCGGGTCACCGGGGATCGAGAAGGTCGCCGGGTTCGGCCCGGAGGTCCGCGCGGGCACCACCGGCATCGACGAGCACGCGCCCGCGGCACAGGCGATCGAGGTCTACGAGGTCCAGCGGACCGTGCCGCTCGCCGTGGCCGTGCCCAGCGACCAGGTCGCCACGGTCAGCGGCGGACCCGAGTCGCTGCTGCCGCTGCTCGACTCCGGGCAGCTCGACCCGACCCGGCCGACCGTGATGGCGGGCGACGGCGGTGCCCCCGACGCGCGGGAATGGCTGGTCACCGACGGGCTGCGGTACCGCGAGCGCAACGTCGGCCGGGTGCGCGACAACCTGAGCCAGACGCTGACGGAGGACGAGAAGGCCCGCCAGGTGCGGCCCGCGATCGACGTGGTGCCGTTCGAGGGCATCGAGCACCGGACCCTGGCCACCTACCGCGGGATCCGCGGGGTCACGGCGTCCTCGGCGGCCAGTTTCGCCGACGCGGTCCGCGGCTCCGACCCGTCGTCGATGCCGTTCGCCGCGATCGACGGCGACCCGTACACCGCCTGGCAGTCGTCGAGCCTGCGCGGCCCGACGGGCCAGTGGCTGGAGGTCGAACTCGACACCCCGCGCGTGGTCGACCAGATCGCGCTGCGCGTCGTCGACGACTCCCGGCTGGGCTGGCCGGTCACCCGCCTGCAGATCACCACCGACAAGGGCTCGGTGACCCGCGACATCGAACGCGGGCAGGACCCGCAACTGTTCACCGTCGCCCCGGGCCTCACCAGCACCGTGCGCGTGACGATCCTGGGTGTCGCGGCGGACCGGACCACCGGCAACGTCGGCATCGCCGAGATCACCATTCCCGGCGTCGAAGCCCAGCGCGCCCTGCGGGTCCCGGCCGACGTCGCGCCGAAACCCGACCAGCGCACCGCTTTCGCATTCACGCGAGGAGCGCTGCCCAGCTACTCGTGTGTCCGCGAGGAAGCCAAGACCCGCTGCGACTCCGGCCTGACCCGCTTCGGCGAGGAACCCGACGGCGTGCACCGCCTGTTCCGCACATCGACCGACGCGACGTACGCCGTCTCCGGCCGGGTCCTGCCCGCCGCGGGCGCCCGCGCCCCGGTCAAGGTGCCCGGCCTCGACGTGTCCGCGTCCACCCAGCTCGCGGGCGACCCGGCGGCGGGCCCTTTGGCCGCCGTGGACGACGACCCCGCGACGACGTGGATCGCCGACTACACCGACCTGTACCCGGTGCTGCGCCTCAAGTGGGACAAGCAAACCGCCATCACCGGCCTGACCCTGGCCACCCATCCCGATTCCGGCGCCGTCGCACCGTCCGAAGTGGAGATCCAGAGCGTCGAAGGGACCGTGCGGCTGCCAGTGTTCACCGATGGCACCGTGGACTTCCACGGCACTACGGACCGGGCGGACATCAAGATCACCCGCAGTCGCCAGGAGGATCAGGCCAAGCCCACCGGCATCAGCACCGTCACCCTGGCGGGCGCCGACCTGCCGAGGATCGGCGCCGACACACCCTTCACCGTCCCCTGCGGGTCGGGCCCGAGCCTGCGGATCGACCAGTTCGACTACGCCACCACGGTTTCCGGCACCCTCGGCGACCTGAACAACCACCGCGCCCTGCCCCTGGGCACGTGCGCCGACCTGGCGGGCGGCGTCGACCTGAGCGCCGACGAACACGAGGTGCGCACGGACCGGTCGGACAGCTTCATCGTCCAGGACCTGTGGCTGACCCCGGTCGGGCTGTCGTCACCGCCGCCGAACGCGCGCGCGGTGGAGATCAAGTCCTGGGAAGCCGCCTCCCGTTCGCTGACCGTCGCCGCGGGCCCGAAGGCCGTGCTCGCGGTCCCGGAGAACGCGAACGACGGCTGGGAAGCCACAGTGGACGGACAACCACTGCCGCGAACCAGGGTCGACGGCTGGCAGCAGGCGTGGGTCCTGCCCGAAGGCGGCCTGGTGACGGTGAACCTGACCTTCGCCCCCGACACCTCCTACCGCCTGCGACTGCTGATCGGGCTGGTCGCGGTACTGGGCTTGGCAGCCCTCGTCCTGACCCCCGCGCGACGCCGCACGGACCTGTCGTCGGCTCCCGCGGGCGAACGCTGGGTCCCGATCGCCCTGGTCGCCTTGCTGGCAACCATGGGCGGAATGCTCGCGGTGATCCTGCTGATCGCCTGTCTGCTCCTGCGAAGCCTGTTCCCCACCTACCGCCGGGCGATCTCGATGGCGTTGGCGGCGACCGGGATGACGGTGGCCACGGTCACCGCGGTCCTCGGCAGACTCCTGGACCACGGCCAGGAATGGGCCTACGGCGCCACCGCCCAGGGCGCCATCCTCGTCGCGATCGCGGCGGTCGTGGCAGCCAGAATCCCTTACTTCGACAAGGACCGTTCAGGAAACGTGTGAGAACGTGTCGTGAGCCATCAACTTGCGGAACTTTACAAACGCGAATTCACTCATGGTGGGGGACGTGCGGCGGTTTCGCGGCGTTGGCATCAGTGGGGAACGTCGGAGCGTCCGGCGGCGTTGCTTGGTGGCCCCCAGTCACCAGGCCGCCGAAACGGGGGTGACCGGGGCATCGCACAGGGCGGGCCGAGATGGACGGGCACGGCCGGCACGGCGGAACTGGACGGGTGCGGGAACCGGCAGGGTCCGGCGGTTATGGACCCGCCCCGGTGGCCAGTCGGGTATTCGCGGCGCAGGTAGTTCTACTCAATTTCGCCGTATGCGCCCTGGCCTGATACCAAACGTGACCGGCCGTGTTCGTAGGGTCGGTATGCTCTGCTCGGGGTTTGGGGTGTCGCACAGGAAGGCAAGGGCAATGCCCGAGGGGAACAGCGGCGAGCAAGCGCCATCAGTCGATCAGCAGGTTGACGCGCAGGTCGTGGTCGCCAAGGTGATCAAGGTGATTCCGCCGTTCTTCGGCGGTGGCGCGGACCTGCCGGTGGGCGGCGGCGGTGCGGGCGGGCATTACGCGATCGCCAGTGTGGCCGATCTCGACGGGCTCATCGCGAGGTGGGAGCAACGGCGCGACAAGATCGATGACAACGGCAAGACCCTTGACCGGATCATCCGTTTGATCGAGCCGCCGGCCGGTGATCAGCCGAGCCGCACGCAGGGACGGCGGTTACTGCGGGGTTGTGGTGGGGATCTCCGACACTCTCACCTTTCTCGTGAGTAGCCAGCGCGGGCCGGGCCGGTGCTCACGGCCGCGACCGGCCGCAACGCCGTGCTGGCCGTGCGCGACGAGAACGCGGTGTCACTGGCGCGGATCGCACCGGAGAGGCTCGCCGACGTGCTGGTCGCGCAGACCGCTGAGGTGCCCGCTGGCCGCGGACGGGCGGTGACCGTCTCGGTGGACGACATGCGGTCCACGGAGGACGGACGGCAGAGCCCGGCGGGCCGACGCCACAGCGCGCGGCAACCGTTGCGCTATGCCGACACTGTGCACGGCCGCTGGCTGAATCACAGTCCGCCAGGAGGAGACCCGGGTCGTGATCGCGCCCGCCGACCGTCGGACACTGACCGACCGCCTCCACGAGATGCACCGAGCGCTGAGCGACTGAACAACGCGCGTCACAGGTTCGCAACGCGCGTCACGACCATCCGACCCAGGTCGCTGGGAGTGGGGATGGTCGGACACCGACAGGGGGAGCGACGAACGTGAGCGGGTACGACGTTCAGATCGAGGAGATTCGTTCGGCGTCACGTGCGGCGCGGTCGGCCGCGCAGCAGCGGGGCGCGGTCGGTGAGGCTGGGGTGTTGGACGGGGTGCGGTTGGCGATGGTCGGGTCGCGGTCCACCGAGCTGTTGGCGCGCGTGGAGGTGAGGTGGCGGCAGGCCGCGGATTACTGGCACGGAACGATGGGCGGTCACGCCGACGCGCTGGGGTGGTCGGCGGACGCCTACGCGGCCAACGAAGAGTCGGCGGCGCGGGATTTCCGGGTCATCAGTGGGGACAGCGGCAACGCGAGGCCTATCTGATGGCCGACTTCGGGGAGGTGCGGATGTGGGCGGCCGAGCCGCTGCATACCGCGACGGGGGACCTCAACGGCCGGTGCACCGCGTTGCTCGGGTTGGCCGACGAGGTGGACTCCGCCGGCGCGACTCCGAGTTGGACCGGTGAGACCGCCGTGGCCGCGGCGCAACGGCTGACGTTGCTGCGCGACGGCCTGGAGGATGACCTGGCCGAGGTGTCGGCGTTGCGGTAGGCCATGGGTGAGACGGCCGACGCGGTCAGCGGGCTGCTGCACGGTTTATCGGGGGGCGTGTCTGCTGGCGGCGCGGGAGGGTGGGTCGCCGCCGCGCCCGTCCGCGCACGCCGATCGGATCACCCGGGCTCTGGAGTCGGCCGACCTGGCCGCCTACGAACGGGGACTCGGCACCGGCCATGTTGTGGCGGAGCGTGAGGTTTGCGGGTGTGGCACAGCGAGGCGTGGTTGCGCGAGCACTACCGGCCGCTGGTCCGCGACCCCGCCGACGACGATCGGTAGCGCCAGCCTCGCGCCCGGGATGTCCTGCGCACTGCCGGGAAGTGCCGGACCGTCCACTGTGTAGATCATCTGTCAGCGCGGTGTAGATCGTCTGTCCGTGACGCAGGCGGCGTAACTATTTGCGAATGGCACGACGCCAAACGGGCGTCGGCGCAGGTTATGAGAGATGTAGAACCCTGCCCCTGAGGAAGTTGAGGTGCCGACATGACGAGTTGATCCCCGTTCCAGCACAGGATGTGGTCGCCAGAGGACGTCTGGCGGCAAGGGAATCTGGACCCTGCGTCGAGCTGTCCGATCGGGACTCCGCGCGAGACCTGAGCCGAGCCCGAGACGAGACAACGAGACCCGTGTCGAGACCGACACGAGACAACCAGTCTCGACCTGTCTCGACCCGGTCTCGGTGAGAGTCTCGCCCGGATTGGTTGAGGGTCCAGTCGACCGGTGATCACCGGCCCTGGGGTTGGCCGCGAATGGCGCCTGGGGAGTCGAGGTGTCGCCGGTTGTCACAGCCGAGCCGGTCAGTCTGTTGCAGCGCGCCCACCGGATTGGGCGCGCACCCGAACCCCCGACCCGCGCACGCGGGGACACGGGTTTGGTGACCAGGGCTGGCCCATGCTCTCGCTGATCGACGGTTGCGACCCCGACCGCTGACCAGCGCCCGGCGAACCTGCACGTGCTGTGCGGGTTCGCGGGCAACCGGAGGTAGGCCCGCCATGCACGAGCACGCGGACAACCCGCACCACCACGAACATGATCCAGAAGGCGTCGATGATCACCGTCAGGGTTCCCGGCGTGATCCCGGCGCGGCGATCCCGCGCCCGCGAGTCGCCCCCGACGACGACATCACCGGTATCCCGAATCTGCCGGAAACCGGGCCTGACCAGCGGGTTTGGTGGTATGATCAGGGCAGGAAACGCGGTGGGGACCGCCGGTATTCCGGGCACATCAACTACATTCACGGTGCGGACGCCGACCGTGTCCGGGGTGAGTTCGCCGCCGTGGTCGGTGATCGTCTCGACTGGGCCGCCCGCCACCAATCCGAATCTGATGCCGACACCGATGATCTGTCCTGTGAGGATGGTGACGACCGATGACACCCGCACCCGAGGATCCGGTGATCGTGAATCCGCCCGCCCCGGGCCTCACCGCTCGTGCCGCGCACGCCATGGCGGCGGGTGTGCCGGTGTCGGGGCCGTCGGGGCTCTCGGACATGGCGGTGTCGCCGTTGGGGTTGCCGGTGGCCCTGTTGGATGGTGAGGTGCGGGTGGCGTTCCTCGGTCGAACCTCCACAGAGGATCAGCAGGACCCGCGTCAGTCGTTGGTGCGGCAGTTGGGGAACTGCAAGACCGCCATCCCCGAATCGTGGGTGATCGTCGCGCACTTTTACGACGTCGAGTCCGGGCGCATGGAGTTGGACCGGCGCGGCCACGGCACCGGCTATGAGCGGTTCGACATCCCGATCGCCCGCGATGGCGGCATCGCCGACCTGCTGGGCGAGGCCGCCCACCCGGGGCGGCGGTTCGATGTGGTGATCGGCGAGTCCATCTCCCGTATTGCCCGCCGCGCCTACGAGGGCCTGTCGATCGAGCGGGAGCTGGAGCGGGCGGAGGTGCCGCTGTTCGCCGCGAACGAGCCGATCATGGTGACCGGCAGCCGGGCGCAGCGGGTCCTGCACCGCCGGATCAACCAGGGCGTCGCCGAGTACGAGGTGATGAACACCCTGGAGCAGTCCTGGGGCGGGCTGTGCACCCACGTCCGCGAGGGCTGGAACATCGGCAAACCCTGCTACGGGTACAAGGCGAAGACGTTGCGCCACCCCAACCCCATGAAAGCGGCCAAAGCGCTGACCAAGACCCGGTTGGAGCCCGACGGGGTGCGTGGGGAGACGGTCACCCAGATCGCGTTGTGGCGCTACCACGAAGGTCTCGGCTACGACACCATCGCCGAGCGCCTCAACGCCGACCCCGTCAAGTACCCGCCGCCGGAGCCGCCAGGCAAGACGAGGGCGCGCGGCGCGTGGGGCAAATCCAGTGTCTCCGATGTTCTGCGCAACCCCAAGTACACCGGTTACCAGGTGTACAACCGGCGCGCGACGCGGTCGCGGCACGGGAAGGTCAACGACCCGGTCAAGTGGGTGTGGTCCACCGAACCCGCCCACGAACCGTTGATCCCGAAGTGGATGTGGGACGAACTCAACGCCCGCCGCCACGCCCGACGCGGCTCGCGGCAGGGCGACGGGTTCAATACTCACCCGGCGACGCGACGCACCTACCTGTTCCGGGGAATGATCATCGACGGGTGCGGGCGGCGCATGTTCGGCAACCAACGCCACGGTGCCGCCTACTACCTGTGCTGGCCACGCAACAACAACCGAGGCCGCCCCGACAAATACCGGGGCCACGCCAAGGCCGTCTACCTCCGTGAAGACGCCACCCTCGACGCCGTCTCCAGGTTCTTCGCCGACCGGGTGTTCGGCCCGCAACGCCGCGACATCCTCGCCGCCGACCTCGCCGGGGTCGATGACCGCGCGGCGCGTGAACGGCACGCCGAACGCGAACGGCTCCAACGGACCGTGGCTGACGTGGCGCGGCGGCAGAACGCCGTGCTCCGCCAGGCCCAGGACGGCGATCCGGACGACCCGTTCACCAAGGCACTACGCGGCACCTACAACGACCTCGACGCCGAGAAGACCGCCGCACTCGCCGCCATCGCCCAACTCGACGCAACAGAGCACACCGAACCCACCCGCCCCAGCCCCGCAGACGCGGCGCTACTCGACGCGCTGCCCCACCTGGCGCTCAACCTTGCCGACGCGCCCGAACCGCTGCTGCGGGCATTGTTCGAGATCACCCAGCTCACCATCCGGCTACACGACGACAGCGACCACGTCACCATCACCATCACACTGCCAGCAGACCAACTGCCCCACATCGCCGAAACGGCGGAAAGGATCACCGAAACCATGACTACACAAGAAACGCCTGCTCAGACGGCAGGCGCTGCTTGTGTAGATGCTGTACGTGCCCCCGGCAGGATTCGAACCTGCGCCACCGCCTCCGGAGGGCGGTGCTCTATCCCCTGAGCTACGGGGGCCCATCGCTCGCGCGACTTGGTGAAGCCTAGCGCACGTGGGAGTGGGGGCTGAAATTGGGCGGCTATGGGTTGGTGGGTTCGGGCTGTGGGGTCGCGACGGGTTCCGTGGTCGGGCTGACGACGGCCTCGGGAACAGGGGTGGGCACCGGTTCCGGGGTGGGTTCGGCGCTCGGCTCGGGTGTGGGCTGAGGTGTCGGCTCGGGCGTGGGCTGGCTCGGGGTCTCGTCGACCGGTGGCTCCGCGGGCGGCGACGGGGATTGCGATGGGGATGGCGTCTCGGGCGGTGTGGGGCATCCGGTGAGGACATCGCCGCCGATGGGGGGGAGGGCGTCCACCACGGTGTCGCAGTCCGGGGGTGGGGCGGGGGTTGGTTCGGGCAGCGGAATGGGGTCCGGGGGAGTTGGACTGGGGAGGGGCGTCGGGTCTGGCTTGGGGGTCGGCAGGGGCTCTGGGAGCGGGATGTCCGGGGGTGGGGGTGGGTCGAGGGGAAGGTCCGCGCGCGCCGGGGTTGGGGGGTGGGGTGGGAGGGGGGTTGCTCCTTGGGAGTAGCGGTGCATCCACATCAGGACCGTCGAGACGTACTCGGTCGAGCGGTTGTAGCGGTACACCGCCGCGTTCAAATCCGACGGGTTGGACAGGTCCATCCCGCCTGAGCAGAGGTAGCGGCCTGCCGCCGCGGTGGCGTCGTGGATGTTGTGGGGGTTCGTGGTGCCGTCGGCGTTCCCGTCGGTCGCGTAGACGGCCCAGGTGGTGGGGATGAACTGCATCGGGCCGACCGCGCGGTCCCATGCCCGGTCTCCGTCGAGCGTGCCGCCGTCGGTGTCGGGGATGGTGGCCATGCCGGGGCCGCCGGACAGGGCCGGCCCGAGGATTCGCGGCGACGTGTTGCCTGAGGCGTCGGCGCGGCCGCCGCGGGCGTGGCCGGACTCGACGCGGCCGATGCCTGCCAAGTGGTACCAGCGCAGGGCGCAGCCGCCGTGGGTTCGGGCGAGGAGCGTCTCCGCCGAGCGGTAGGCGGCGAGGAGGTTCGCGGGGATACCTGTTTGGGTGAAGGTGACCGGGACGACCACCGCCAGCTGCTCGACCGGTGCGGCCGCCTGGACGGGTGCCTTCGGAACGGGAACAGCGGGCTGGACCCGGACCGGGATCGGCTCCGGAACGAGCCTGCGCGGGACGTGGACTTCCGCCGGTGTCGAGGCCCGGGTGGCCGCTCCCGCGAGGCAGAGGGTGATCAGGGCGAGCGCTGTGGTCGGACGGACTCGGTGGGGCCTAAGGGATCGAGAGCGCACGCACTGCCTCATTCCATGTGACGATCCGGTGTGTGTTACCCGCATCACCCGTCTACCAGCCCGCCGACCAGGAAACCGCTGGCCACGCGTGGGTACCCCTCCTTCGGGTGGTGAACGGACCCCGTCCGAGTGGCTTGTGCATTCATGCGCATGTGACAATATGACGGCGACGACGAAGGGTTGGGGACATGGGGCACGGGCACGGACACGGCACGGCGGCCAGCGCTTCGGGACGGATGGCGGGCCGGTTGTGGGCCGCCTTCGCCATCGCCGCGGCGATCATGGTGGTTGAGTTCGTCGTCGGGTTCGCGACCTCTTCGCTGGCCCTGGTGTCCGATGCCGCGCATATGTTGACCGACGTCGTGGGGGTCGGTCTGGCCCTTGCCGCGATCATGGTGGCGCGGCGGGCCAAGGCGAAGTCTCACCGGACTTTCGGGCTCTACCGCGCTGAGGTCCTCGCCGCGCTGGCCAACGCGGTGCTGCTCTTCGGAGTCGCGGGCTACGTCGTCTATGAGGCCGTGCAGCGCTTCGACAACCCACCCGCGGTCCCCGGCGTGCCCGTCCTGCTGGCCGCGCTGGCCGGTTTGGCCGCCAACATCGTCTCGTTCCTGCTTCTGCGCGACGGCGCCAAGGACAGCCTCAACGTCCGCGGCGCCTACCTGGAGGTCCTGGCCGACCTCATCGGCTCCGTCGGCGTCCTGATCAGTGCGCTGGTGACCATCCTGTTCGGGTGGCGCTACGCCGACCCGATCGTGGGCGTCGCCATCGGCCTATGGGTCCTGCCGCGCACGTGGGGGCTGGCCCGCCGCGCGCTGCACATCCTGTTCCAGCACGCGCCCGAGCGGGTCGACGTCGAGGAGTTGACCAAGCGACTCTGTGCCGTCCCCGGCGTGGCCGAGGTGCACGACGTGCACGTCTGGACGCTCACCTCGGGCATGGAGGTCGCCTCCGCCCACCTGACGATCACCGCCGACGCCGACCAGGCCGAGGTTCTGCGTGCGGCCCAAGAGCTGCTTACCGTCGATTACGGCCTAGAGCACGCCACGCTTCAGGTGGAGTCGCCGAACGCGCGGTGCCAAGAGCTCTCCTGGTAGCTGACCCTGTCTCGAAGTGCGGGTGCTAGAGAGGCTTCGCGCCGCGCTCGGCGAGCATCGACTCGAGCACCTTGATCTCGCTGGCCTGGCCCTTGAGGATCTTCTCCGACAGGTTGCGCACCTGCGACGTCGCCGCGTGTTCGCTGGCGTAGCGCGCCATGTCGAGGCCGCCCGCGTGGTGACGCAGCGTCAGCTGCAGGAAGTACACGTCCAGCTCGCGCCCGGTGAGCGTGCGCAGCTTGGCGATCTCCTGGCTGGTGGCCATGCCGGGCATGGTCCGCACCCCGCCGGACGCCTCAGTGGTGTGTCCGTGGCTGCCCGCGGCCATCCACGCCATGTACCCCGGCTCGGGTGCCTGCTCCGGCTGGCCCCAGATGTCGAGCCAGCCGCTCATCGCGCCGATCTGGCCGAGCTGGGTCTGCTCGATGTCGAACGCGAGGCTCTTCACCGACAGGTCCGTCGTGTGGTCCCGCGCCCAGTTGGCCATCGTGACCGCCTGCAGGTGGTGGACCTGCATGTCCTGGGCGAACCCGACGTCGACCGACTCGGCCGTCGGGGTGCTCGCCTGCCGCACGACCGACAGCGTGATCAGCATGCCCACCGCCGCGCCGACCAGCAGGACCGCCAAAGCGGCGCCGGAGAGCACGAAGATCTTGCGCTTCGTGCTCTCCGGCGT
>NZ_JBOHGC010000336.1:0-2187 GCF_050699995.1 Actinokineospora sp.
GCGCACATCACCGCGCCCGGGTTCGACACCGACCTCGACGTTCCCGTCGTCGTGGAGAAGACCGCGATCCCCGCGTCGGGTGGCTTCACCGTGCGCGCGACCGGCAAGACGCCGTCGCTGAAGTTCCCGCAGGCCGGGCCGATCAAGATCACCGTGCATGACCTGCTGCTCAACATCACCGCGCGGAAGGCCGACGGCACGCTGGCCAGCATCCCGCCGTCGAACCCGTTCGACGCGCCGTGTGCGCAGGACCCGGGTCAGAACAACGTGCTGAAGGAAGGCCAGATCCTTCCCGCACCGTCGACCACGACGCCGACGACCACGACCACGGTCCCGACGACGACGACGACCGAGCCGACGACGACTGGGCCCACGACGACTGAGCCGACCACGACTGAGCCGACCACGACTGAGCCGACGAGCACGACTCAGCCGACCACTGAGCCGACCACGACTGAGCCGACAACGACCGCGCCGACAACGACTGCGCCGACCACTGAGCCGACGACGACCGAGCCGACGACTACGGTCACGACGCTGCCGGTGGTCAACACCCAGATTCCGTCCGGCGGTGGGGGTGGGTACGTGCCCACGAACACCAGCTCGCACGGCGAACTCGCCAACACCGGTTCCTCCGTGGCGTGGCCGCTCGGCATCGGCCTGCTGCTGATCGGGTTGGGCGCCAACATGATCCTGGTGATGCGCTTGCGCGCCCGCCGCCGCTGACAGGCCACAGGGGACGCCCGGTGTGCGTCTGACCCGCACCGGGCGTCCCCAACCACCAACTTCCACTACTGACTCGGAGGTCGAGCGGTGCGCTCTCTCTTCACTCACTCCCCGCAAAAGGCGGCGCGGCGCAGGGCCCGGCTCTCCGCGTTCGCCACGGCCATGATGGTCGCGGCTTCGACCGCGGCTCTCGCCACCACCCCGTCCGCGGCCGTCGCGGGCCCGGCCCCCGCCGACCCAGGCCCGGCCGACGACTCCTTCTACACCCCGCCGTCGCCCCTGCCCGCGGGCGCGCCCGGTGACGTCATCCGCTGGCGGCCGAGCCCGGCGCCTCAGTTCATGGGCACGGTCAACTCGTGGCAGGTCATGTACTTGTCGTCGGATGAGGACGGCGCCCCGAACGCGGTCACCGGGACGATCCTGGTGCCCAAGACCGCGAACCCGGCAACCGCGCCGATCGTCAGCTTCGCCTCCGGCACCCACGGCGGCGCGTTCCGCTGCGCGCCTTCGTCGATGCTCGCCGTGGGCGCCGGCTATGAGCGTCCGGCGATCGCCGACATGCTCAAGAGCGGCTACGCGGTCGTCATGACCGACTACGCCGGCTACCACGTCAACCCGAAGACCACCTACATCACGGGCCTGTCCGAGGGCCGCGCGGTGATCGACATGGTCCGGGCAGGCCAGAAACTGCCCGCTGCCAAGCTGTCCACGACCGCGCCGGTGTTCTTCCGCGGCTACTCCCAGGGCGGCGGCGCCGCACTCTGGGCGGGCCAGCTGCAGCCCGAGTACGGCCAGGACGTCAAACTCGCGGGCGTCGTCGCCGGCGGTGTCCCCGGTGACCTGGTGCAGGTCACCCTCAAGCTCGACGGCAGCCGCGGCTTCGGCTTCCTGCTGTACGCCTTGGTGGGCTTGAACAATGCCTACCCGGAGATCAACCTGGCGTCCTACCTGAACGACGCTGGCCGCGCCGCGGTCGCCGACGTCGAGAACGAGGCGTGCACCCTGGAGCTGGTGGTGGAGTACAAGAACAAGGCCCTGTCCGAGTTCACCACCGACACCCCGGTCCAGGACGCCCTCCTTGCCGCTGTCGCGAAGAACAAGCTCGGCACCATGCCGGTGAAGGTCCCGGTCCTGCAGTACCACGGGTCCAGCGATGACATCGTCGCTTTCGGGCAGGCGGACACGTTGCACAAGACGTACTGCCGGGCGGGGGTGAAGCTGACTTGGAAGACCTACCCGACCGACCACATCACCGGGATCTTCTCGGGGAACGCTGACGCCATGACGTTCCTCAAGGACCGGGTGGCGGGCACTCCGGCCACTTCCACCTGCGTCTAGCCGGACCTTCCTGGCTTTCTTGATCGTTTGGCGTGTCGTCCTTGCTGGCACTGGAGAATCCAGCATCCAGGGTGTATTACCTAAACGTGCCCTCGATCGTCGGTAAACGCATCAGCGGGAAGA
>NZ_JBOHGC010000337.1:0-2699 GCF_050699995.1 Actinokineospora sp.
CAACCCATTGGGTGAACTGGCGACGCCGACACCAAGCACGCTCACGCTGGTTCCACAAACGCACCAGACTCGCCCGCAACATCGAGAACACCCAGGTCAGCTAGCGAATGGCTGCTGCCGTACTAGCTGTTGCTCGCCTCGGGGCCGCGCCGTGGCCGAATAAGCCGGTTGCCGACACACGCCGGGCCGCGACTGGCTACGGTTCACGCCGTGAGGCGTGCAGCGCGGTGGTCGGTCGGTGTGGTCGTGTGTCTGGTGGGCGTGGTCGCCGGGTGCGCGGGCCCCGACCTGGCCAAGAAGAACTTCCCCAGGTCCACGGTGGCCGCGGCGGCCGATCTCGGTGGCGGCGACGCCCCGGTCGACGGCAAGCCCGTCGAGGGTGAGGCGGCGTTCACCGCCGAGAACCTGCGGGTCGTCGACCCCTGCGTGCTGCTCGACGACCAGACGCTGGCCTCGGTCGGCACCCCCGCGAAGAACCGCCTGCGCGACTTCGGCCACTGCGCGCACTACATGAAGGACTCCGCGGGCAAGGAGCTGAACTTCAACCTCGTCCTCGGCGAGTCGGCCAGCGGGAAGTCGGCCGAGGGGACGTTCAAGATCGGCGGCTTGCCCGCGAGCGAGTCCGAACTCGACGACAAGACCGCGTGCTTCATCGGCGTCATCACCGAGGCCTCGCCGAAGCGGGCGATCACGCTGCAGATCAGCGGCCCGGCGGGTCCTCTCTGCGAGCCGGGGCGCAAGGTGATGGAAGGCGTCATCAAGAACCTGCAGGCGGGCGGGCAGAAGCTGGCGCTCGCCAAGGGCACGGTGGCCGGGGTCGACCCCTGCGCGGTCTTGGACGAGTCCACGATCACCGAAACCGTCGGTGAGAGCAACGCCCGGCCCACGACGCTGCACGCGTGTGACTGGAGCGCGGGTGGCGCGTCGTTCTCCATCAACTTCAAGGTCGGACCGAACCCCGACGACTTGGCCGACGCCGCGGACTCCACGCCGGTCGACCTGGGCGGAGTGAAGGCGCAGAAGCGGCCGTCGGAAGACCGGTGCCGGTTGGACTGGGCGCACGCGCCGTTCCCACCGGACAAGGAGCAGGCCGAGGTCGTCTCCCTGTCCTACAGCCGGTATGACGACAAAGCCGGCGACCCGTGCGCCAAGCTCGAGGCCGCGGCGAAGGCGTTGATCCCCAAGCTGCCCACAGGCTGAGCGGCACGCCTTTCGCGCACGCCCGGGGCGGTGTAGGAACGGGAGACGGACCCATTCCGGCGAGAGGCGCGCGATGAAGAAGATCATCAACGATCCGGCGACCATCGTGGCCGACGCGCTGCGCGGGATGGCGCTGGCCCATCCGGGTCTGCTGCGGATCACCGACGACCCGGCGGTCATCGCCAGGGCCGACGCCCCGGTGCGGGGCAAGGTCGCGATCGTCTCCGGCGGCGGCTCCGGCCACGAACCGCTGCACGGCGGGTTCGTCGGCCCCGGAATGCTCGACGCGGCGTGCCCCGGCGCGGTCTTCACCTCCCCGACACCTGACCAGGTTCAGGCCGCGGTGACGCAGGTCGACGGCGGCGAGGGCGTTTTGCTGCTGGTGAAGAACTACACCGGTGACGTGCTGAACTTCGAGACCGCCGCCGAACTCGTCGCCGCCGACGGGATCGACGTGCGCACCGTGGTGATCGACGACGACGTCGCCGTGCGCGACTCCACCTGGACGGCCGGGCGGCGCGGCGTCGGCGGGACGGTGTTGCTGGAGAAGATCGTGGGCGCCGCGGCCGAGTCCGGCGCCGACCTCGACACCTGCGAGCGCCTGGCCCGCGCGGTGGTCGGCAACGTGCGGTCGATGGGCATCGCGCTGACCGCGCCGACGGTGCCGCACGTCGGTGAGCCGAGCTTCACCCTCGCCGAGAACGAGATGGAGGTCGGCATCGGCATCCACGGCGAGCCCGGCCGCAGCCGCGAGCCGCTGGCCGACGCCGACGCCATCGTGGCCGCGCTGCTCGACCCGATCCTCGACGACCTCCCGTTCGCGCAGGAGAGCCGGGTTCTCCTGTTCACCAATTCCATGGGCGGCACGCCGCTGCTGGAGCTGTACCTGGCCCACGGCATCGCGGAGCGCATGCTCGCCGAGCGAGGGATCACGGTCGAACGCAGACTGGTGGGGCCGTTCATCACGAGTCTGGAGATGCAAGGCATGAGCCTCACCTTGCTGCGCCTCGACGACGAACTCACCGCTCTGTGGGACGCCCCGGTCCACACCGCCGCCCTGCGGTGGGGAGCCTGATGGGCTGCGACGCCGCCGCGGTGGCCGCCGCCATCCGCGCGGCCGCGACCGTGATCAGCGAGCACCGCGACGAACTGGTGAAGCTCGACCAGGCCATCGGCGACGGCGACCACGGCGAGAACCTCAAGCGCGGCTTCGGCTTCGTGCTCGCCCGGTTGGAGGAGTCCACTCCGGACACTCCGGCGGCGGTGCTCAAGCTGGTCGCCACCACCCTGATCTCGAAGGTCGGGGGAGCGGCGGGCCCGCTCTACGGGACGGCTTTCCTGCGCGCGGCCACCGCCGTGGGTGACGCCGCCGAACTCACTCCCGAGTTGATCTCGACGGCGCTCCAGGCGGCGGTCGACGGCGTCGTCGCCCGCGGCAAGGCCGAGGTGGGCGACAAGACGATGGTCGACGCGCTCGCGCCCGCCGCCAAGGCCCAGGG
>NZ_JBOHGC010000338.1:0-11089 GCF_050699995.1 Actinokineospora sp.
ACGAGCCGGCCAGCACACGCCACAAGCAACCGGCCACGATCACGATCCGCAGACTGACACCCCGACCAGCATCATGATCAACTTAAGCTACACGGCATTGGGACTCGACCGGATCGACCAGGCCGACCTGCCGCTGGACAAGTCGTTCACCTACAGCGGCAAGGCGGACAACGTCACCGCGTTCGTCATCGACACCGGCGTCCAGGCCGACCACCCGGCCCTCGGCGGCCGCGTCTCGGGCGGCTTCGACGCCGTCGACAACGACGACAAGCCCGACGACGAGAACGGCCACGGCACGCACGTGGCGGGCACGATCGGCAGTGAGGAGTACGGCGTCGCCAAGGGCGTGAAGATCGTCCCGGTGCGGGTCCTCGACGCGCAGGGCAGCGGCACGACCGAAGGCGTCATCGCCGGTATCGACTGGGTCGCCAAGAACCACCAGGGCCCGTCGGTGGCGAACATGAGCCTCGGCGGGGGCGCCGACGAGGCGCTGGACAAGGCGGTGCAGGCGGCGATCGAGTCCGGTGTCACCTTCGCGGTGGCGGCGGGCAACAGCTCCGACGACGCGGGCAACAGCTCGCCGGCACGGGTGCCCGAGGCGCTGACGATCGCGGCGTCGGACGACGCCGACAAGCAGGCCGAGTTCTCCAGCTTCGGCAAGGTCGTCGACCTCTACGCGCCCGGCGTGGACATCACGTCGGCGTGGATCGGCGGGGAGACCAAGACGATCAGCGGCACGTCGATGGCCACCCCGCACGTCGCGGGCGCGGTCGCGCTGTACCTGGCGGCCAACCCCGACGCCACCCCGTCGGCCGTCGCGGAGGCGATCACCGCCGCGGCGACGAAGGACAAGATCGGCGGGATCAGCCCGGACACGGTGAACCTGCTGCTCAAGGCGTGACCTGAGAAAAGGATCGGTGGGCCCGGCACCTCGCGCCGGGCCCACCGTCTTTCTCCGTCCCCGGTCAGCTCGGTTCGTCGACCTCGCGTGCCAGCGAGATCACGTTGTCCAGCGCCCCGAGGAGCAACGAGACCAGCGCGCCGCGGTCCGTCCGCTCGCGGCCGGTCCACTCGATCGTCAGCTCCTCCGCGAACGCCCACCACGCGCGTACCGCCAACACCACCGGCTCCGGCGGCTCGACCAGCCCCAAAGCCGACATCACCCGCACGCTCAACTCGTCCTGGGTCTCGTCGTGGATCTCCTTGACCCAGTCGTCGAGCCCGGAGGCGCGGAACAGCCCCACGTATTGCGTGCGGCGTCGTTCGATGAAGGCGACGTAGCCCTCCACGATGGCGCGGGTGTCGTCGCCGGGCTGCGCGGACCTCAGCAGACGCCTGCCCGCGGCGCGCACGACCTCGACGTAGTAGTCCTGCTTGGTGGGGAAGTAGTGGAACAGCAGGCTGCGCGAGATGCCCGCCTCGGCCGCCACCTCATCCACCGTGACCTGGTGGATCGGGCGCACCGTGAGCATCCGCAGACCGATCCCGATCAGCTGTTTGCGCCGGTCGGCCGCCGTGCGGCGGACTCGGGTCGGTGCTTCCGACATACGTCACTCCTCGGACCTGTTGAGCATTGCTCGATACGCAGGGTACCTTGTTGAGCAACGCTCAATAGGAGGCGACGTGGACTTCGCGCACTCGGCCAAAGCGGCCGACTATCTCGCCAGGGTCGGTGACTTCATCCGCACCGAGATCGAGCCGGTCGAGGCCGACTACCACCGTGAGCTCGCCGCACTGGACGACCCGTGGGTCGTCCTGCCGGTCATCGAGGAGCTCAAGGCCAAGGCCCGCGAAGCCGGTCTCTGGAACCTCTTCCTCAAAGACGAGTCCGGGCTGGCCAACGTCGAGTACGCCCCGCTCGCCGAGCTGATGGGACGCTCGTTCATCGCGCCCGAGGTGTTCAACTGCAACGCCCCGGACACCGGGAACATGGAAGTCCTGCACATGTACGGCAGCGACGAGCAGCAGCAGCGCTGGCTCGAACCGCTGCTGCGCGGCGAGATCCGCTCCGCGTTCTGCATGACCGAGCCGGACGTCGCCTCCTCGGACGCGACGAACATGGCCGCCACGGCCGTGGTCAAGAACGACGAGATCGTCCTCAATGGACGGAAGTGGTTCTCCACCGGCATCGGCCACCCGAACTGCAAGGTCGCCATCTTCATGGGCCTGACCGACCCGGACGCGCACAAGTACGCGCGGCACTCGATGGTCCTGGTTCCCTTGGACACCCCCGGTTTCAAGCTCGAGCGGATGCTGCCGGTCTTCGGCCGCCACGACGAGCCCTTCGGCCACGGCGAGGTCAGCTTCACCGACGTGCGCCTGCCGCTCGACGCCGTCATCGCCGGTCCCGGCCGCGGTTTCGAGATCGCCCAGGGCAGGCTCGGCCCCGGCCGCATCCACCACTGCATGCGCCTGATCGGCTTGGCCGAGAAGGCTCTGGAACTCGCCTGCGTGCGCGCCACCGAGCGCGAGGCGTTCGGCAAGCCGCTGGCCAACCTCGGCGGCAACCGCGAGCGCATCGCCGACGCGCGCATCGCGATCGAGCAGGCCCGCTTGCTCGTCCTCAACGCGGCGTGGAAGCTGGACACCTACGGGCTCAAGGGTGCGCTCTCGGAGGTCTCGCAGATCAAGGTGGTGGTGCCGAACATGGCTCTTGACGTGATCGACATGTCCATCCAGCTGCACGGCGGCGCCGGTATGACCGACGACTTCCCGCTGGCCGCGGCCTACGCGGGCGCCCGTTCGCTGCGCCTGGCCGACGGCCCCGACGAGGTCCACCGCGGCGTCGTCTCCCGCATCGAGCTGAAGAAGTACACCTCATGACCGGTCGCATCCTGATCACGGGATCCGGTTCCGGGCTGGGCAAGGCCATGGCCGCGCACTACGCGAAAGCGGGCTGGCGCGTGCTCGTCACCGATGTCGACGCCACCGCCGCCGAGACCGCCGCCAAGGAGATCGATGCCGATCACCTGGCCCTCGACGTCACCAAGGACGAGTCCTGGGCCGCGGCCCGCGACTGGTGCGACGAGCACTGGGGCGGGCTCGACGTGCTGGTCAACAACGCGGGCGTGGCCTCGGGCGGGCGGATCGACCGCATCCCGATGGCCGACTGGGCCTGGATCTGGGAGATCAACCTCATGGGCGTGGTGCGCGGCTGCGCGACCTTCACCCCGATGTTCAAGGCCCAGGGCTCGGGCCACCTGGTCAACGTCGCCTCGCTGGCCGCGATCATGAACCTGCCGGGGATGTCGTCCTACAACGTCACCAAGGCGGGCGTCCTGGCGTTGTCGCAAACCCTTCGCTACGAACTCGAACCGCACGGGATCAACACCACCGTGGTGTGTCCCGCGTTCGTCCAGACCAACCTCAACGACCGCATGCGCACACCGGACCCGGCCGCGCTGAAGGTCAGTCAGAAACTGATGGCGTCGTCCAAGGTGACCCCCGAAGACGTGGCCAAGCAGGTTTTCGACGCGGTGGCGGCCAAGCGGTTCCTCGTCCACACGCACGCCGACGGCAGGCGCGCGCAGCGGCTCAAGCGGCTCGCGCCGTGGCTGGTGGACAAGCAGGTCGCCAAGTACTGGGCCAAGCTCCGGCCCAAGATGGAGAAGGAAAACCCGTGACTCGTAAGAACATCCTCATCACCGGCGCCAGCTCCGGCCTCGGCGAGGAGATGGCCCGCCAGTTCGCCGCCCTCGGCCGCAACCTGGCGCTCGCCGCCCGGCGCACCGGCCGGCTGGAGACGCTGCGCACGGAGCTGCTCAAGGCGAACCCTGGAATCAAGGTCGTCGTGCGCGCGCTCGACGTCAACGACCACGACGCGGTGTTCAAGGTCTTCGGCGAGTTCAAGGCCGAACTCGGCACCATCGACCGGGTGATCGTCAACGCGGGCCTGGGCAAGGGCCAGCCGCTGGGCACGGGCTACTTCGAGGCCAACAAGCAGACCGCGGTGACCAACTTCGTCTCCGCGCTCGCCCAGTGCGAGGCCTCGATGGAGATCTTCCGCGAGCAGAACGCGGGCCACCTGGTGGTCATCTCCTCGATGAGCGCCATGCGTGGCCTGGGCGGCAACCTGTCGACCTACGCCGCGACGAAGGCCGGTGTCGCCGCGCTCGCCGAGGGCATCCGCGCCGACCTGCTCAAGTCGCCGATCAACGTGTCCACCATCTACCCGGGCTACATCCGCTCGGAGATGAACGAGAAGGTCAAGAAGACCCCGCTGATGGTCGACACCGTGCCGGGTGTCCAGTCGATGGTGAAGGCGATCGAGAAGGAGTCGGCCGAGGCGTGCACGCCCGCGTGGCCGTGGACCCTGATGGGCTTCGCCATGCGCAACCTGCCGCTGGGCATCGTGGCCAAGCTGTCATGAGTGTGGACGAGACCCGCGAAGTCCGGTCGGAGGACAGCTTCGACACCGCCGCGGTGCACAGCTGGCTTTCGTCCATTGTGGATGGACTGGTGGGCGAGCCCGCGGTGCGCCAGTTTCCCGGCGGAGCCTCGAACCTGACGTACCTGCTGACCTACCCCGACCGCGAGCTGATCCTGCGGCGGCCCCCGGTCGGCAAGAAGGCCGCGTCGGCGCACGACATGAAGCGGGAGTTCCGGGTCCAGCAGGCGCTCAAGCCGGTGTACCCGTACGTCCCGACGGTGCTCGGGCTGTGCGCCGACGAGTCGGTGCTCGGGTCCGATTTCTATGTCATGGAACGGATTCCGGGCACCATCCTGCGCGGCGACCTGCCCGAGGGCATGACGCTGAGCGAGGCGCGGGCGCGCGCGTTGTCGACCACGCTGATCGACCGGCTCGTCGACCTGCACCAGGTCGACCCGGCCGCCGCGGGCCTCACCGACCTCGGCAAGGGCGCGGGCTACGTCGGCAGACAGGTCAAGGGCTGGTCGGAGCGCTTCCGCAACGCGCGCACCGAGAACGTCCCCGACTTCGTCGAGGTGATGGCCTGGCTCGACGCGAACCAGCCCGCCGACGTGTCCACTGTGGTCATCCACAACGACTGGCGCTTCGACAACGTCGTGCTGGACGACGACCGGAACATCGTGGGCGTCCTCGACTGGGAGATGTCCACGCTCGGCGACCCGCTGATGGACCTCGGCGGCGCCGTCGCCTACTGGATCCAGGGCGATGACGACGACGTGTTCAAGGTGGCCCGCAGGCAGCCGTCGCACCTGCCGGGGATGCTGACCCGCGCCGAGATCGTCGACTACTACTGCGACCGGATGGGCTTCAAGCCCGCGAACTGGTCCTGGTACGAGGCGTTCGGGCTGTTCCGGCTGGCGGTGATCATGCAGCAGATCTACTACCGCTATCACCACGGGCAGACGCACAACCCGGCGTTCAAGGACTTCTGGATGTTCTCCGGCTACCTGGAGTGGCGCTGCCGCGAGGTGATCGGCAAGTGAGCGTTGTCTACCTGTTGCGCCATGGCCAAGCGTCGTTCGGTGCGGCGGACTACGACGTCCTCTCACCGGTCGGACACCAGCAGGCCAAGGTGCTGGGCGAGGAACTGCGCGCCCGGGGCGTCACACCCGCTCAGGTCTGGGCGGGGACCCTCGCGCGTCAACGGGACACCGCCACGGCCACGCTGGCCGCGGCGGGCATCGACCTCGACTGCGGGACCGACGGGCGGTGGGACGAGTACGACCACCTCGGTCTCGTGCGGGCGCTCGCCGCCCGCGAGCAGGTCGACGCCCCCGTCTCGCCCCGAGACTTCCAGGCGCTGCTCGACCGGGCGCTGGAGGACTGGATCGGCAACGGCCTTGAGGTCGGCGGCACGGGCACCTACACCGACTTCGCCGACCGCGCGTTCGCCGCGCTCACCGAGGTGGCGGCGGGCGGTGACGCGCTCGTGTTCACCTCGGGCGGCGTGATCGCGGCGCTCTGCTCGAGGCTGATGGGCGCGGGCGTGGTGGCGGTCAACCGGGTCGTGGTGAACGCGGCGATCACGAAGATCGTCGTCGGGCGTTCCGGAGCGTCGCTCGTGTCGTTCAACGAGCATGGGCATTTCGAGGGAGCCAACCGGGAACTCCTCACCTACCGTTGACCAACCCGCGAACCGAGTGTCAGGAGTGGCAATGGGCCGTCCGAGGATCGAGCCGGTCGTGTGGCGGGCGCCCCGCCCAGGGCGCAAGCCGAAGGCGTCGCTGCCGGCGCTGACAGTGCGCCAGGTGACCGGGACCGGCGCCGAGGACGTCCTGGTCGACGAGCACGGCCATGTCTTCACCGGCGTCGAGGACGGCCGGGTCCTGCGGCTCACCGCCGACGGCAGGCGACTCGACACCATCACCGACACGGGTGGCCGCCCGCTCGGCTTGGAGCTCTACCCCGACGGCAGACTGTTGGTCTGCGACGCCGACAAGGGCCTGCTCCTGGTCGACAAGCGGGACGGCGAGATCGAGGTGCTGATCCCGGCCGGACCGGGACTGCGGGTGTGCAACAACGCCGCGGTCGCCAAGGACGGGACGATCTATTTCACCGACTCCACCAGCCGGTTCGACCTGGAGTTCTGGAAAGCCGACATCCTGGAGCACTCCGGGACCGGCAGGCTCCTGCGCCGTTCGCCGGACGGGTCGGTCGAGACCCTCCTCGACGGCCTGCACTTCGCCAACGGGGTGGCGCTGGCCGCCGACGAGTCCTACGTCGTGGTCGCCCAGACCGGCGAGTACTGCCTCAACCGGCTGTGGCTCACGGGTGACCGCGCGGGGGAGTCCGACGTGCTCGTCGACAACCTGCCCGCTTTCCCCGACAACATCTCCACCGGATCCGACGGCCTGATCTGGATCGCGCTGGCGGCCCCACGCGATCCGGTCGTCGATCTCTTGCTGCGCACGCCGCCGCGGGTCCGCCAGGTGCTCTGGCGGGTCCCGGATCGGTTGCAGCCCAAGGAAAAGCGGGTGGTGTGGGTTCGGGCCGTCGACGGCGCCACCGGGCGGTTGGTGCATGACTTCTACGGCAAGGCACCGGACTACCACATGGTGACTGGGGTCCGCGAGCACGAGGGAACTGTGTATTTGGGAAGCCTCAACGAGAGGGCGATCGCCCTTTTCGGGCTACCCTGAAGTAGACACGGTAAGGAAATCGGCCGCCCGGCTGCCATCGCGGCCCCGGGCGTGAGCGAAGTTTGTGACGTGGGTCTCGCTGCGACCCGGCGCCAGGTGAAAGCGGCATGTCGGACAAAGCCTCATCTCGTCGATGCTTGGTGTCTGCCTGAACGCCTGGTTTGCTTACCGCTGAGCAGGTACTAATTCCCCCAGACACACTGGGTGAGTACCCAGGAGCCGGAGGGCAAAGATGACCGCGACCGTCGAGGGCAGCACGCAGGTGGACCAGGATGGGCCCAAGCCCATGTTCGGGGAGCCGCGCGGGCCGTGGCCGCAGATCGGCACGTACTTGTTCATCCTCATCCCCTTCGTGGCCCTGATCGCCGCGGTCCCGTTCGCCTGGGGCTGGGGGCTGGGCTGGGTCGATGTCGGCCTGGCGGTGTTCTTCTACACGTTCACGTGCCTCGGCACGACCGTCGGATTCCACCGCTGCTTCACCCACGGCGCGTTCAAAGCCAAGCGCGCGGTCCGCGTCGGGCTGGCGATCTCGGGCAGCATGTCGCTGCAGGGGCCGATCCTGCACTGGGTCGCCGACCACCGCCGCCACCACGCCTTCGCCGACCGCGACGGCGACCCGCACTCCCCGTGGGCCTTCGGCACCTCGCCCGCCGCGCTGGTCAAGGGCTTCTGGCACGCCCACATGGGCTGGATCTTCGACCGCAAGCTGACCAACGCCGAGCGCTTCGCCCCGGACATGCTGGCCGACCCGGACATCCGCCGCATCGACAAGCAGTTCGGCATGTGGACCGCGGTCACCATGCTCGCGCCGCCGGTGCTCGGCGGGCTGATCACGTGGTCCTGGTGGGGCGCGGTGACCGCGTTCTTCTGGGCCAGCCTGGTCCGCGTGTCGTTCCTGCACCACGTCACCTGGTCGACGAACTCGATCTGCCACATCGTCGGCAACCGACCGTTCAAGTCCCGCGACAAGGCGACCAACTTCTGGCCGCTGGCGATCCTGTCGATGGGCGAGGCCTGGCACAACCTGCACCACGCCGACCCGACCAGCGCCCGTCACGGCGTCCAGCGCGGTCAGATCGACATCTCGGCGCGGCTCATCTGGCTGTTCGAGAAGTTCGGCTGGGTCAGCGAGGTCCGCTGGCCCACGCCACAGCGTCTGGCCAAGCTCGCCAAGTAGCTAGTCGCTTATGCATCCGAGGACCTGGTGGCTCGTCCAAGCGAGCCACTAGGTTCGAGGGCATGTCGCCCCGAACCGCCACGGTCCGCCGCCCCGATCGCGTCGACCTGCTCGACTTCCTGCGGGCCCGCTCCCGCGGCGTGCTGACGACGCGGCGGGCCGACGGGAGCCTTCAGGTGTCCCCGGTGGCCTACGGCGTCGAAGTAACGGGCCGTGTGGTGGTCTCCACGTACCCGGAACGCGCCAAGGCGGTCAACCTGCGCCGGGACCCCTCCGCGACGCTCTGCGTGCTCTCGGAGGACTGGGACGGGCCCTACGTGCAGGTCGACGGCCGGGCCGAGGTGATGGACCTGCCCGAGGCGGTCGAACCGCTCGTCGAGTACTTCCGGTCGATCCGCGGCGAGCACCCCGACTGGGCCGAGTACCGCGCGGCGATGGTCCGCCAGGGCAAGTGCCTGATCCGGATCGAGATCGACCGCTGGGGCCCGATCGCGACCGGCGGCTTCCCCGCCCGCCTCGCTACGCCGGAGCCGTCCGCCTGAGCAGGGTGCGGTCGAGCGCGCGGGCACCGAGGGCGAGCACCAGGAACAGCACCGCCACGATCACGCAGTTGAAGATCACCACGGGGTAGCCGTGCAGGCGCACGTCGAGGAACGGGTAAGGGTAGAAGTCGACGAACGGCCCGCGGACGAGGGTGAACACCAGCCACAGGATCGGGAACAGCGCCGCCAGCCCGATCACCCGGTATTCGATACCGCCGCGCGGCCCGAAGACCAGCCAGCCGGTGATGGTCAGCAGCGGCGACAGGGTGTGCAGCAGGAAGTCGGCGACGGCCGCGCCGCCGTGAAGGTCGTAGAGGCCGGAGAGCACGGTGTGGAAGACGACCCCGGTGACCGCGATGCCGAGCAGACCGGCGAGGCGGAACACCCGCAGGACCGTCGACTGGCGGTCGGGGTTGATCGCGAGCAGCGCGCAGGTGACCAGCACGATGATGTTGGACTGGATCGTGAAGAAGCTGAAGACGTTGGCCACCCGGCCCGCCACGGTCGTGAAGTGGCCCTCGGTGGCCTGGGACGTGACAGCCACCTGCGTGACCAGACCGGCCAGGACCACCAGCGCGGTGAAGCCGAACCAGCCGCGGGCCGCCGTTCGCATCGTCATACGCAGAAGGTAGACGGACTGATCCACTGACCGCCATCGGAACCCGCGCTGAGCCGATCGGATGATCATTGCGGCAAACGAGTGATCGAGCGTCGCTATGGGTAACAACTTGCTCCGTTCGGCCGATTGATCTTGCGTGTCCGTCGAACTGCGGGACCTCGCCTGGTCCAAGATCACTCCCGAGCGCCGCGCGGGCGACAAGCGCGACGCGCCCGCCGGCGACGAGCCGGACAAGGCCGAGTCGGCCGCGCCGAGCGATGATCATTAGGGCCCGCGGCGGGTGAATGGCCTGGGAATGGGCTGAGAAATTCACTGGACCGCATGCTTTCGCCCGCGGGATCCGAGTATCCGCGTGGCGGCGTGAGTGGCTTGCATTCGGTCCGTTATAGTCGCCCCGAACTCGACGGCGACCAGCGTGTATTGCGTCCGCGCGGCCCGGCGACGATGACAAAACCGTCGTTAGTGCTTGATTTCTCGGAGGCTGCCGTGTCGCCACCCTTGGAGGTGACCACGCGAAGCACCCGTTCGGCTGTGGTGGTCACCGCCGCGGGTCGGATCGACCTGCTGACCGAGCAGCCGTGGCGGGAGCAGATCGAGGACGCGTGCGCCGAGGATTCGGCCAAAGCGCTGGTAGTAGTGGACCTGGGACGGGTGACGTACCTCAGTGTCGGCACCGCGCCGCTGTTGTTGCGGGCGCATTACCACTGCCTGCACCGCGGCCGCAGGCTGCGTGTGGCGGTCCCGCCCGGCCCGGTTCTCGGCACGATGCAGCTGACCGGTGTGGCCGAGACGGTGGCGCTGTTCCGCGATCTGGACTCCGCGCTTCGCCCGATGGTTCAGTCGTCATGGTAACTGGGAAAACTTCATCTTCGACCCATTTCGGTCGCGTATGCGCGCGAACGGAGTAAAAAGCAAGAGCCCCTTCGAGTGTTTTTGCGAGATTATCCGCACAGAATGAGCCGAACGTGCTTCGTGGTGTTCCTGTGGGTGATTGACCTGGGTTCCGATCGCTTCTGGTGGCTGATTGACAAGGATCTTCACGCTGTCGTGGATCTCGTCCGCGTGCGTCGGGTGACGATAGGTGTGACCTGCGTCGATGACCACTGGTGATCCTTTGGTGACTTACCGTCCCGGCTGGTAGCCCTGCAGTAGCGGTAGAAGACACCCGGAGAGGACCTTTCGATGAATCGTCACCTCGTTCGGCTCGTGGCCTCGGTCGCGACCGTGAGCGTGCTGTCAATGGCCGGGACAGGTATGGCGTCCGCGACCCAGCCCGGCTCCGCGTCGGCGGAGGCTTCCAACTCGGCGCCGGCCGCCCAGCTGCAAAAGCTGCACGACCAGATCGACGCCGCTTACAAAGCGGGCGACGCCAAGGCCCTGCTCAGCTCGGTGACCGAGCTGCGCCCCGTCCTGGCCTCGGTCCGCGACATCGCTCGCAGCAACAACACGCTGCATGTCGTCGAGGAGGCCGACGACACGTCCGTCCAGATTCAGGACAAGCTCCAGCAGAACCCCCAGGTGCTGCCCGGTCTGCCCAGTCCGATCGCCTTGGTGACCGACCTGGTCTCGACCCTGCTGACCCTGGTGCTCTCGCTGGTGGCAGGCCTGCTGGGCGGGCTGCCCCTGCCGATCCCGGTCCCGCCGGTTCCGGTCCCGACCCCGAGCGGCTGATCACGGCAGCAG
>NZ_JBOHGC010000339.1:0-2064 GCF_050699995.1 Actinokineospora sp.
CCCCCCCCCACGTCCGTCTGTTTGGACAAAGAGCTCTGGATCAGCCGCCGAACGTGCCGGTCTCGTCGGCCACCCACTTGCCCGCGGTCACCTTGTAGACGGTCAGCAGCTTGTTGGTGCTGTCGCCGTACTGGTCGAACTTGATCTCGCCGGTGGCACCCTGGGCGGTGTACTCGCCGACGTTCTTGAGCAGGTCGGCGCGCTTGTCGTCGCCCCACGTGCCAGCGTCGCCCAGGGACTTGCCGAGGGAGGCGATGATGGCGTTGGTGGCGTCGAAGGAGAACGCACCGTAGGCGCTGAACTTGTCCTTGTAGTTCTTGGCGTTGTAGGCGTCGATGAAGGCCTTCGCGCTGGGGAGGGTCTCGGTCGGTGCGCCGACCGAGGTGGCCAGGTCACCTTCCTTGCCGCCCAGGGCGATGTACTTGTCATCGAAGATGCCGTCGCCACCCATGAGCGGCACGTTCAGGCCTGCGTCCTTCATCTGCTTCGAGAGCGGACCCGCCTGCGGGTACTCGCCGCCGTAGTAGACCGCGTCCGGGTTGGAGCCCTTGATGGTGGTGATGACGGTCGAGAAGTCGGTGTCGCGCTCGCCGACCGTGGCCTCCGCGGCGATCTTGGCGCCGTCCTTCTCGGCCTGCTTGCGGAACTCCGCGGCCAGACCCTTACCGTAGGTCTTGCCGTCGGTGATGATGGCGATGTTCTTCTTGCCCGCCTTGCCGACCACGTACTTGGCCGCGAACGGGCCCTGCAGGTCGTCTGTGGCGCAAACGCGGAAGTAGTTCTCGAAATCGCGCTTGGGGGCGGTGGCGTACTCGCCGCCCCGGGTCAGCGCCGGGTTCGTGTTGGCGGGCGAGACCATGACGATGCTCTTGTTCTTGAGGATCGGCTGCACGCTCTGCGCGACCGAGGAGTTCAGCGTGCCGACAACGCCGACAACGTTCGCGTTCGAGGAAAGCCTGGTGGCTGCCTGCGCGCCGACCTGAGCGGTCGCCTGGTCGTCTTCGGTCTGCACAGCGAGCTTGTAGCCCTTGACAGCGCACTTCTCGTTGGCCTGGTCGGCCGCGAGCTGCGCGGAGTTCTTGATGCCGAGGCCAAGCGCGGACAGACCACCGGACTGCGGCGCGATGACGCCGATGACCAGGGTGCCCTTGCTCTGGTCGCAAGCCTGGTTGCCCCCGCCCGCACCGGTCTCTTCCTTGTTGGTGCCACAGGCTGCGAGCAACAACGCGCCAGCGACCAGCACCGCGGCCTTCACCGTCTGGTTACGCACGTGACGTCCCTTCTCCGCTTCGTCCGACAATGCCGTACAGCATGCCGAACCTCGCCCTCAAACCTATTTGAGGGTTGGGGCGGAAAGTAGTGACCTGACGAGGAGTAGTCACGCCCCTAGGCTGCTCGTGACCAGACTGCAACGAAAGTGAGCGCTGGTGTTCGACGGTCGGACACCAGGCTCTGATGGGCTACGCACTGGCGAGACATGCCAATACGCTGCGGTCGTGGTCAGCGGAAAACGAGTGCTCATCTGGGTGGGGGCGGTCGCCGTGCTCGTGGGGGCGGTCCTCACGCTGCGCACGCCCAGTGACGACCCGCCCCCTCCGGAGCGACCCTCAACCGTCTCTCCACCCCCTGAACGGGTGAGTCGGTTCGCCGATGACCGGGTGCTGCTCCCGGAGCCCGGAAAGCCGCCCGCGGCGCCGCGGGAGGTGGCCTCGGCGGCCGCGCCCGGGCGGCTGCGGGTGTCGTGGGCCGACAGCGACGCGGCGGGGTACGAGGTGCGCTGGGAAGGCGGCGGCGCACCGGCCCGGTCGAAGCTCGTCGCGACGCCCGACACCCAGCTCGACGGGCTGGTCGACGGAGCCGACTACAAGCTCGAGGTACGGGCCGTCGACAGCTTCGGGCAGCGGTCCGAGCCCGCCTTCGCCGAGGGCAGGCCCGGCCGCGGCGACGTCGGGTGGCGGGAGGGCCTGACCGGGCTGCTCGACGAGTTCCGCGACGACGCGTCCGTGCGGTCCGACGTGCCCGGGTCGCTGTGGCACCTGTCGGGCTACCGGGGTTGCGTGGACC
>NZ_JBOHGC010000340.1:0-6223 GCF_050699995.1 Actinokineospora sp.
AACTCCACGCCCTCGGCTACCGAGTCACCCTCGAACCAGCCGCCTGACCAACAAGATCCCGGCTCCGCCGGGAGCTGTCGCCACCCACTCACCACTCATTTTCGGACTAGCCGGCTAGGCGGCCGGAGAAGGAGACGGAGGGGCGGCAGCGGCCGGTCGCGGGTTCGGGGGCGCCGGGGAGCTGGCAGTTCACCGCGACGCGGAGTTCCTTGCCCGGTGGGAAAGTCAGCGGTTCGAGGTAGTGGTAGTCGACGTCGCGGAAGTTGTTGAGGCCGAACTCGAGCAGGACCTCGTCGCCGCGCAGGATCCGCAGGGTTCCCGAGTCGCCGCGCGGGTTCTGCAGCACCAGGTCGGTGATCACCAGGGTCTTGCCGTCGGGGACCGGTTCTGGCGCGGTGAACGTGGCGAAGTCGGCGCCGTCCGCGGTCGCCACCGGGTCGGTCACGACTCGGAAGTCGAACGCCTGCCCCTTGGACACATCCGCCCCGCCCGGGGCGGTGACCGGCGGCGGCCCGCCGCCCGCGCCCGCGAGCACCCCGTCGGTGACCTTCTTCTCCGCTGCGGCCGCTTTCTGTTCGGCCGCGGCGGCTTTCTCCTCCGCCTTGTCCGCCTTGTCGGTGAGCTTCTGCTGCTCCTCCTTCACCAGCTGCGCCGCGGTATCGCGGGCCGCCGACTGCAGCGTCGGCTTCAGCACGGTGAACCACAGGGTCACGGCGATGATCGCCAAGGCCAGCAGGGCGATCAGCGCGGGCAGCAGCCACTTGGGCAGAATCTGCTGCTGCACCACGGTTCCGTTGGCGGTGACCGGCGCGGCCTCGCCCGTCGTCGCCGTCACCTGGAACGGGTGTCGCTTCTCGGCGCCCCGCAGGAATGTGTCGTGCGGGCGGGCCCGCAGCCGCAGGAACGCCGACGTGCCCGGCTGGATCGTCAGCATCCGGTGGTCGATGTCGAGCTTGAGCTCGTCCTCCGGGTCCATGGCGGTCAGCTCGACCACCATCGGGCAGTTGCCCGCGTTGTCGACGATCAGCTCGTGCTTGGCCTTGCGCCGCCCCTTGGACGTCTTGGGGATCAGCTCGAGCTGCAGGTCGGTGAACGGCTCGACGTGGACCGCGCCCTCCTCGACCATCGAGGCGCCGGGTTCCTCACGCGAGAGCACCCGGATGCCGAAGGGGACGACGCCCGCGGGCACCGTCGAATCCCGTGGCGGAGCGAAGGTCACGGTGACCTGCCCCTCGGTGCCGGGCATCAGGTTGATGATCGCCGGTTCCACTGTTGTCCACTCGACGGCGTCGCCGACGACGTCCACAGTGAACTGGTCGACGAGCGTTCCCGAGTTGCGGATCTGCACCGTGGAGGTGACCGTGGCCCCCGGGGTCACGGACAGTTCCTTCCCGGCAAGCGAGGTCGTAGCTCCCATGGCCCGAAGTGTGGCCGGCGGTGTACCGGGGTCGCAGCTTGCGATCGGGAGCCTGGCTGGGCAGCGAGATCCGCCCGATCGGGCGGATCATGGCGACCCGATGGCCACCCGCGCGCCGGGGCCGGGCGATGGGCGCGTTTCCTAGGCTGAGCAGCACAAGTCCGCCTGAGCGGAGGTCCACCCGTGCCCGTCTCCGCCGCCCGACGCGCCGTGGCGATCGTGCTGGTCGCGAGCCTCGGCGCCCTGCTCGTGCACAGCGGTCCGCTGCCATCGGCGACCGCCGAGGTCGCACCGGGCTCGACGACGCTGGTGTCGGTGGCGGGCAACGGGGAGTTCTCGCCGACCGGTGGTTTCGACCAGGAGATGTCGTACGACGGCACCGCGGTCGCCTTCGTCAGCCGGTCCGTGCTCGACGGGGTGGCGACGACGCAGACGGAGAACGTCTACGTCCGCGACCTGGCCCGCGGCCGGACCGTGCTGATCAGCCGAGGCCAGTACAGCCCGCCATCCCTGCCCAGCAGCGAACCCCCGGTTCCGGGGCTGGCCGGACCCCGGCTGCTGACTTTCAACCAGGCGGCCGTCGAGTTCCCGACCGACGGCGACAGCTACGAGCCGACCATCTCGGCGGACGGCCGGTTCGTCGCGTTCATGACCAACGCGACCAACCTGGTCAAGGAGGACCTGCACGACCATGAGGACGTCGTGCTGTGCGACCGCGCCCCGAACGGGGTCTTCGACGCGCGCAGGCCCGACGGCTCGATGGACTACCGCTACTCCCTGATCACCGCTTCCTCGCCGCCGACCAGGCTGGAGAGCTACCGCGACCCCCACCTTTCGGGCGATGCGAGCCGGATCGTGTGGGGCGAGTTCGCGGGCACGTCCGGGTCGAGCTGGAACCTCACCACGGCGCTGCTGCGCGGCCCCGCGGGCACCATCGGCAGCCCGGCCACCCGGGAGCCGGTGTCCATCGAGTTCGGCGAGCAGTCGCTGCGCAGCTTCGACGAGGCCCGCGTTTCCGCCGACGGCCGGTTCATCGTCTCCGTCGCCCGGATCGACAACGACGAGACCGACCCGTACGCGGTGTTCCGCACCGCCGTCGCGGCCGACACGAACGAGCGGGTCGACTTCGAAGCCGACGGCACCCCGGTCAACCCGGACGACGGCATCCGGATGCGCGCGCCCTCGATCTCGGGGGACGGCTCCGTGATCGCGTTCGTCGCGTCCCGCACGACCGGGCAGCCCAACGTGTACGTGGTTCGCCCCGGCACCAACGAGTCCGGCATCGTCTCCCGCAACATCTTCGGCGACCCCGTGAACGGCGCGCTGCCGGCGTTGTCCCCCAGCGGTCGCTATCTCGCGTTCGTGACCGACGCTTTCGTGGTGCACGACGACCTGGACATCGGGGAGCCCCACGACTACAGCTGCCTGGTCCCGAACGACGCGACGGCCATGGCCCCACCTCCGGTCGACGAGGGCCGCGAGGACCGGACCCGCTGCCACGTGGTCGTCCGCGACCTGGTCGTCGACGGCGAACGCGCCACCGCGGGCCTGCCCATGCTGCCCGCGGCCCTGGCGTCGGTCCCCCGCGACACCGTCTGCCCGGACGGTGGCCCCCGCTGCCCGGGCGACAGCACCCCGTCGTACACCTCCGCGCCACCGTCGGTCTCCGACACCGGCCGCGTGGCCTTCGACTCCCGGGCAAGCGACTTGGCTGACGACGACGCCGACGACTACACCGACTCCTACGTCCATACCTTCGAGCCGGGCCTGGCGGGCGGACCCGTCACCTTCGGCCCTGTCACCATCGGCGCCACCGCCAACCGCAGCGTCGAACTGCGCCATGTCGGCTTCGGTGCCCTGGTGGTGGAGTCGGCCTCGATCACGGGCGACCCGGCCTACACGATCGGCGCCGACACCTGCGAGGTCCTGCACACAACGGGAACCTGTCTGGTCTCCGTGCGCTTCTCCCCCACGGAAACCCGCGACTACACCGCCACACTGGTCCTCCAGGTCCGCGGCGGCCGCACATACACCGTCGACCTGCGCGGCACCGGGACGCCGGAGATCGTGATCCCCTCGGACGCGGTGTTCGCCGCCACCCCCGACCCGGTCGACTTCGGCGCGCGCCTGATGCTCTCCGAAGGCGCGCCGATCCCGCTGACCATCCGCAACGGCGGCGGATCTCCGATGACGGTGACCGCCGCGACCGTGGACGCCCCGACAGTGGCCGGGGACTACACAGTGGACGGCTGCGTCGGCACCACGCTCGCGCCCGCGGCGACGTGCGTGGCTCAGGTCCGATTCTCGCCGCGGGGTCCTGCGGCGCCCGGCGCCCCGGAAGTCCGCACGGCCGTCCTGCGCTTCACCTCGACCGCCCCCGCCAGCCCACATCTGGTAGGCGTTCGAGGCAGCGCGGTCCAGCCCGCGCTGGACCTGAACCCGGCCGTGCTGGCTCCGGGGCGGGTCGCGATGGCCACGGGAATCGGCTTCCCGCCAGGCAAACCGGTCACCGTGCGGTTCGCCAACGCGGTCGGCGAGGCGAAGGCCACCCCGGACGTGAACGGCCGGTTCTCGGTGCAGCTCCTGGTGTTCCCGAAGGCCGCCATCGGACAGCGCCAGGTCGTCGCCGGCGTCGACGGCACCCCGATCTCGGCGGAGCGGCCGCTGCTGGTGGTGATCAACACGGTCAGCCCGGCCGAGTTCGTCGGCCGAGGCTGACTGTCACGCCCCACCCGGATGTGGGCTCATCGGTGGGCTCACGCTCATCGCCTTGACCGGTGTGGTGCTCAGGTGGCGACAGGTCGGTGCCGCCGGGATGAACACCGACCAAAGGTGAATGTTTTCCTTGCCCGAGACTGGGCGAGGCCGCACAATCGCTCCCATGCGAACGCAAATGTTATTCACGTCACTGCTGGTCGCCGGGCTGAGCCTTACCGCCGCGCCCGCCCATGCCGCGCCCACCGCGCCGAAGATCGCGAGCTACAACGTCTTCATGCTGTCGCGGAACCTGTACCCGAACTGGGGCCAGGTGACCAGGGCCGACCTGATCGACCAGGAGAACGTGCTGGCCGGGCAGGACGTGGTCGTGCTCAACGAGGTGTTCGACAACGAGGCGGGCGACCGGCTGCTGCGCAACCTGTCCGACACCTACCCGCACCAGACGCCGGTCGTGGGGCGGTCGCGCAGCGGGTGGGACGCCACGCTCGGCGGCTACTCGGACTACACGCCGGAGGACGGCGGGACCGCGGTGATCAGCCGGTGGCCGATCACCCGCAAGGTGCAGCACGTGTTCACCCAGCGCTGCGGTGTGGAGCCGATGTCGAACAAGGGCTTCGCCTACGTCCGGCTCAGCTCACCCGCCGGTCCCGTGCACGTGGTCGGGGTGCACGCCCAGGCCCAGGACAGCAGCTGCTCGGTGTCCCCCGGGTCGGTTCGCGCGAACCAGCGCGCCGAGATCCGCGCGTTCCTTGACCGCGAGGCGATCCCGGCGACGGAGCCGCTGTACGTCGCGGGCGACCTGAACGTGATCGGCGAAAGCGCCGAGTACGGCCAGATGCTCACCTCGCTGAACGCGCGGGCGCCACGGCTGACCGGCCACCGGTACTCGTGGGACTGTGTGACCAACAGCGTCTGCAAGGGCCAGTACGGCAACGCCGTGCCCGAGCACCTCGACTATGTGCTCTCGATCAACGGCCACCCCGGCGGCGACCTGGTCAACGACACGCGGGCGGTCAAGAGCCCGACGTGGAAGGTGACGTCGTGGTTCACCACCTACAGCTACGACGACTACTCCGACCACTACCCCGTGTTCGCCTACGGGGCCTGAGGCAGCGGCAGCGGGAGGCCGGGCAGCCCGTCGAGGCTGGTGCCGACGTGGTCCTTGGACTCGCAGTAGGTGGCGAACTCGGCATCGGTCTTGCGGCCGAAGTACTCCTCGTGCAGCGCGCGGCCACCCTGGTGGTCCATGAGCGGAACGGCGAAGCCGCAGGTGTCGCTGATCCGGTCGGCGGTGACCACGATGATCGCGCGCGCCGAGGGCTTCTTGCCCTCGGGGATCTTGTCGATGAGACCCGGCCAGCGCGGGTCGTCGCGGAAGACGGGCTCGCCGCGGCCGTGGACGCGCACGATGTTCGGCGGCCCCTCGAAGGCACACCACATCACGGTGACGCGCCCGTTCTCCCGCAGGTGCGCGATGGTCTCGGCGCCGCTGCCGCCGAAGTCGACGTAGGCGAAGGTGCGCTCGTCGAGGACGGCGGACGAGCCCGTGCGTCCCTTGGGCGAGAGGTTGACGTGGCCGTCCTCGCTGAGCGGGGCGGTGGCGATGAAGAAGAGCGGCTGCCGCTCGATGAAGTCACGCAGCCTGCCGTCGATCCGCTCGTATGTTTTGCCCATGCGCCCAGTATCTGGTTAGTGCGCCTAAAGTAAAGCGAGTTGACCAGAGGAGAGCCCATGGCCGCCGACATCCCCGCGCTGCTGGCGATGGCGTTCCGGTCGGTGATGGACGAGGTCCACGACCACCTCGCGGCTGAGGGATTCGGCGATGTGCGGCCCGCGCACGGCTTCGTCTTCCAGTATTTGTCACACCGCCAAGGCGCGACGGCCGTCGAACTGGGACAGCACCTCGGGGTGACGAAGCAGGCGGCGGTGCAGCTGGTGGACGAGCTTGAGCAGCGCGGATACGTCGAGCGCGTGCCGCACCCGACCGATGGACGCAGCCGGATGGTCGTGCTCGCGCCGCGCGGATGGGCGTGTGTCGAGCGGGTCGTGGCGAAGTGGACCGAGGTGGAGCGGCGCTGGGTGGACCTG
>NZ_JBOHGC010000341.1:0-1052 GCF_050699995.1 Actinokineospora sp.
ACTCGGTCCCGTACACTAGCCAGGCGGCCCGGCGCAAGCTGGACCGACATCACAACGCCCGTCCCCGATCGTGATCGGGGAACGCCTCTCGGTCCGCGGTAGCTACTGCGGCTCGGCGCGGGCGCCAGGAACAACCGAGACAGATCCAAGGAGTCACACGGCATGGCCGTCGTCACCATGAGGCAACTGCTGGATTCCGGCGTGCACTTCGGGCACCAGACCCGCCGCTGGAACCCGAAGATGAAGCGCTACATCCTGACTGACCGCAACGGTATCTACATCATCGACCTGCGGCAGACCCTGACCTACATCGACCGCGCCTACGAGTTCGTCAAGGAGACGGTCGCCCACGGCGGCTCGATCCTTTTCGTCGGCACGAAGAAGCAGGCGCAGGAAGCCATCGCCAACGAGGCGCTGCGCGTCGGCATGCCCTACGTGAACCAGCGCTGGCTGGGCGGCATGCTCACCAACTTCTCCACCGTGCACAAGCGTCTTCAGCGCCTCAAGGAGCTGGAGTCGATGGAGCAGACCGGTGGCTTCCAGGGTCTCACCAAGAAAGAGATCCTGTTGCTGACCCGCGAGAAGGACAAGCTCGACCGCACCCTCGGCGGCATCCGCGACATGGCGCGCGTTCCCAGCGCCATCTGGATCGTGGACACCAAGAAGGAGCACATCGCGGTCGGCGAGGCGCGCAAGCTGCACATCCCCATCGTGGCGATCCTCGACACCAACTGCGACCCGGACGAGGTCGATTACCCGATTCCGGGTAACGACGACGCGATCCGCTCCGCCGCGCTGCTGACCAAGGTGGTGGCCGAGGCCGCCGCCGCCGGTCTCATCGCGCGCTCGGGTGCCCGCAACGGCGCCGACAAGCCGGAGGCGGGTGCCGCCACCGAGCCGCTGGCCGAGTGGGAGCAGGAGCTGCTCAAGGGTGCCGAGACCGCTGCCGCCGACGGCGAGCAGGCCGTCGCCGCGGTCGAGGCCGCGACCGAAACCCCCGCCGAGTCCTGATCTCGGCTCGCGGTGGCCGCCCTGGACCACACGGTCCGGGG
>NZ_JBOHGC010000342.1:0-13996 GCF_050699995.1 Actinokineospora sp.
GGCGAGGGCCTCGTAGGCCGCGCCACCGGACGCCACGCTGGGGACCGGGTTGGTGGTCGAAAGGTCGATGGGCGGCACGTGCACACCAAGACCGGCGAGATCCTCGCGGCCGGCGTGCACGGCGAGCGTGGCGAGACGGCTCATCGGCACTCCTCAATTCGGGGGTGCGCACAGGATGACGTCGCCGGGCGGACCACCGCGCGGTCACGAAACCAGGCGGCCGATTTGACCGGTGTGGACCGTCCATGATTCGACGGCGGGCGGTCCCGCGGGCTCGCCGCCGAACCGGATTCGACGCCCGGCGCCCAGGTCGCGGGCGCGTGTGCGGCGAGGATGTCGCGGGCGACGCGGCGGGCCTGCGCGAGCGTGCCGGCGTGGCCGTCGGGGTGCAGGCGGAACGCCAGCCGGGTCATGACCTCGCCGATCGTCACCGCCTGCAGCATCGACACGCGCAACGCGGCGCTTAAGGGGAATCCGTAGCGAACGATGAGGACGGTCGAGAGGGCTTCGGCCAGCGGCACGTCGAGCTCCGGCGGGTCGCCGACCGACAGGCCCGCGCCCCCGACCGCCCGGAAGCTGTCGTCGGCGCGGCACATGTCGACGTAGATGTCGTAGGCGTGCGCGACCGCGGACCACCAGTCCGGGAAGCGCTCGCGGTCGGCCTCGGTGTGCACGCGGTGCAGGTAGCACAGGATGTTGCGCTCCACCACCGCCTGCATGACCGCGGCCTTGTCTGGGAAATACCGGTACACCGACCCGATGGACACCTTCGCCACCCGCGCGATGTCCGCGGTCGTCGCCGCCGAGTGCCCCTTGTCCAGGACCACCTTGACAGCGGCGTCGAGGATGCGTTCGATCTGGCGGCCCGCCGCGGTACCGGGTCGGGGCTCGGCGGACCTGATAGGGCATGTCGGGCACGGTCACGGGACCATTGTGCCCAGCACACCCCCGCGAACCCGGAGGTCAGGTGTCCAAGCCGTGCACGTTCTGTCGGATTGTCGCCGGTGAACTGCCCGCCACCGTCGTCCACGAGGACGACGACACGCTCGCGTTCCTGGACCACCGCCCGGTGTTCCACGGCCACACGCTTGTCGTTCCGAAGATCCACCTGGAGATCCTGAGCGAGCTGCCCGCCGAACGGGTCGCGGCGTTCTTCACCCTGGCGCAGCGATTGGAGCGGGCGGTGGAGGACGGGTTGGGGGCCGACGGGTCGACGATCCTGATCAACAACGTGGTCAGTCAGTCGGTGCCGCACCTGCACCTGCACGTCATCCCGCGCAGGCGCAAGGACGGGCTGCGGTTCTGGCTCGGGCCGCGCCATCCCTACGACGCGGAGAACCGGATCGAGGATTTCGCCGAGCGCATCCGCGCGGCGCTGGTCAGCGCCTGACGCGGGATACTGCGGTATGGATCAACTGCGCAGGCGGCTGACGGAGCACGCACGGGTTGTCGCCGAGGCGAGGACGCACGAGTTCGTCGACCACGCGCTGGCCGCGCGGCTGCACGCGAAGATCGACGCGGTGTTGGACCGCTGGGACAGTCTCGACGCCGGGAAGCGCGCGCTGGTGGCCGAGACGATCGACTACCTGGTCGACACCGACGACGAGGAACACGACCTGCGCAGCCCGATCGGCTTCGTCGACGACGCCGAGCGGGTCGACGACATGCTGCGGGCCGTCGCCCCGGATCTCCTCACCTGGCCGGGATGAACCGGGACGGGGTGCCGGACCAGGTCAGGACGAGGTTGTCGCGCGCGCGGGTGGCCGCCACATAGAGCAGCAGGCGTTCGCGTTGGATCAGGTCCTCGCGATCGCCTGCGGGGGACTGCTCCAGCGCCCACCGCAGCGGCGCCGACTCGTCGTCGAGGCGGGCCACGACCACTCGGGCGAACTCCATTCCCTTCGCCCGGTGCATGGTCGCCACCCGGACGCCGGACCCGGCGACGTCGGAGTCCTTGGTCAGCACGTCCACCGGGACGCCGGCCTGACGCAGCACCCTGGCCACCTCGTCGCACTGGCTGTTGGTGCGGGCCAGGACGGCGAGCACGGTCAGGTCCGGGGTCAGCCCCGCCTTGTCGACGTCGTCGCCGTGCCGATCGCGCAGCGCCGTTTCCAGGTCGGCCCGCCACGCCTGGACGGTCTCGGCGATGAACGCCGACTCCTGGCCCACGCCGGCGAAGCCATGGGCCTCGGGTTCGGCGCCGCTGAGCAGACTCCGGTACCCCGCCACCGTCTCCTGCTCGCCGTCGAGGTCGGCGACCTGGCCGTCGAGCAGACCCAGGGCGTAGCGCAGGTTCTGCCGGGTGGTCCGGTAGTTCAGCGTCAGCTTCCGCGACCGGCCGACGATCTTGATCCCGAACTGGCCCAGGGTCAGGCGTTCACCGTAGATCCGCTGGTGGCTGTCCTCGCAGATGAGAAGGTCGTTGGGGCCCTCGGTGACGAGCCGCCGCAGCATGAGCCAGTGGGTGGCGTGCAGGTCCTGGCCCTCGTCGACGATCACGCTGTCGTAGGTGTCGGCCTTGGCCCGGCTGACCGGATCGGCCAACAGCCGCGCGGCCCTGGCGACCAGGTCGGTGTAGGTGGCCCGGCAGTCGAGCCGCCGCCGGAAGGTCTCCACCGCGTCCCACACCCGGCTTCGCTGCAACCAGTTCAGCCGCACGCCACGGCCTTTGCGCGGCGCCTTCAGGTATACCTGCCGGTCGGCGATCTCCTGCGCCAGGATGACATCGCGGTACTCCGCGGCCAGGAACCCCGGCGTGAACAGGTCCAGTTCGGCGACGGTGACATCCGGCAGCTCCTGGACGGTCTGCTCCCAGGCCCGGTTCTCCTCCTGCCGCGTCATGACTTTCGGCACCCGCCCGTCCACTTTGGACACAATCGAGCGGGCCACGCTGTCGACACCGGCCACCCGCACCGCCCCGGACTCGGCCGCGCCCGCGCGGGCAACGACACCTGGCCCCGCCAACTGGGCCAGGTCTGCCTCCAGGTGCGCGGCCAGCGTCCGGTTGTAGGTGGTGAGCAGCACTCGCGGCCTCGACGACGACCGGGCGAGGTAGGCGGCGCGGCGGATGGCCACGACCGTCTTGCCGGTTCCCGCTCCGCCGGCGAGCCGGGCCGACCCGTTCCACTTCGGACGGTAGGCCATGGCCCGCTGCTCGGGGTGCAGGAAGGTCCGCCACCGGGCGAAGTCGCCCTCGATCATGGCGCGCAGTTCCTCGCGGTCCTCGCCGGTGACCACGACGAACTGCATCCGCGAGGCGGGATGGTTGAGGGCCTGGCCGATGTCGGTCGTCGGCGCGGGCTCATACACCGCGCGCACCTGGTCGATGCCGACCCCGAACGCCAGTTGCAGCAACACGTCGGCCTGCCATTCCGGCAGCGCCAGACACAGGGCCTGCAGGGTGTCCTCGTCGCGGATCTCGACCGCCATGGCCGCGACGTCGGCCAGCAGCCCGAGGCCGGTCAGCTCATCGGCGGTGTACGGAACGAGATACGGCCGGTCGTCGGCCTTGGCCGACACCGCGGGCGGGGCGGTGACCCGGCCCACGTCGTTGTGGCGCAACACTTCGGCGATGCCGTTGACCGGGTTGACCCGCAGCTCCAGGGTCGACGCGAGGGCGTACGCCTCGTCGTGCGGCTTGATCGCGGCGAGCAGGTAGAACTTCTCGCGGTTGCCGCTCATGTCGAACAGGACCGCCCGGATGCTGTCGGACACCCTGGCCGTGCGCACCCGCTTGTCGATCGCGCCCTTGGGCTGTTTGAAGTCCAGGCCGGTGAGGTCGGCGTCGGCGCTGAGCTTGCGAACGAAGTCCCACGCCTTGGCCTTGATCGACCCGTCGAGATCGAGGTCCTTGTGGAAGTCCTTGGAGAAAACGACCGGCATCAGGCGGTTCCTCTCACTGCGGCGGCCACGACGTCAGGATGTGGGGCGACGACCAGCCAGCCGTCGGCGACCAGCGCGGCGTCCCGCTCGGTGTCGGCGTCCATCGAGACCGCGACGCGCACCTGCGGCCATGCCAGGTCGACCACGTGCTGCCCGTCGTGGGCCTCGTAGCCCGGTTCCGGCGCGGGCAGGCCGAGGCCGGCCAACGCGGCGATGAGGGCTTCGACCGACCCACCGAACCGGGCCGCGACCAGCTCGCGCCATGCCGGATCGCTCGTCGGCGCCGCGGGAACGGCGTCGAGACCGCCCGGCACCGGCACCGACGTCGTGCCCGCGCTGAACCGTTCGGGCCCGAGGAACTGCAGGACGTTCGACAGGGCCAGCCAGTCGCGCCAGGACTCCTCGACGGTGTCGATGGTCTCGTCGCGGTCGTCCACCCCGACGCGGACGGCGATCTGCTTGGAGCTGAGATCCACCACGGCGACCGCACCGCGCGCGGAGCGGCGCAGCAAGATCCTGGCCTTCCCGTTGACCGCCACCGGGTGCTGTCCACGCAGCTCACGCGCCAGCAGGTCGGGGATCTGGTCTCGGTCGAGCGCGCCCGCACCGCCCGGCGTGCCGCCGACCAGGCCCACGGCGATCGCCTGCGCGGGCCCCTGCCACGCGTCGGGGTCCGGTCGGCGCAGGAACCTGGTCAGCAGGGTCACCGCGTCGCCCTGCATCCGCGCGACGGTCTCGGTGCGGGGGGTGGCGAACTTGTCGGCGACCTTCTCCGTCGCCAGGCGCTGGGCGTTGGACAGGTAGGGGTAGCCGGTGGCCGGGACGCCGTCGATGGCCTGCTCGAAGGCGTCGAGGTCGTCGTGGGTGAGCGCCCACACGACGTAGTCGTCCGCGCGCAGGTTCGCGCGCTTGTCGGCGTCATCGGCGAGCCGGTTGTGTTCGGCGGTGGCGTGGAACTGCCGTCCGTCACAGAAGACCGCGACCCGTGGGACGCGGCCGTCCGAGCAAGACAGCACGAAGTCCGGGCGCACGTAGCCCAGCCCCGGCTGGGCCTCCATTGTCCACACGCGACTGTCCGAACCGGAGCCGAAGGTGAACTCCAGCCGATCGCCGCCGGTTCCGGGGGCCAACCTCGGTTCGGCCTTCTCCTGTTTGGCCCACCGGTGCAGCAACGCGCGCAGCCGCAGCTCGATGGGGGTCTCGCGGGGGCTGACGGTGACATCGCGCAGGGAGGTCAGGTCTCGCGGGGACCAGTTGGCCAGGATGTCGCGCAGCAGCTCGACCGCGCGGTCGCGGCGCACCACCGGCACGGCCGCGGGCGGGGCGTAGGCGAGCAGGCACCGGTGACACGCCTGCACCGGCCGGTCGGCGCACGGGCACTGTTCGAGCGCCTTGAGCGCCTCGGCCAGCAGCGCGCGCACCGCGTCCGGGTCGGCGAACCGGGCCAGGTACCCGGTCCCACCGGGGACCAGGTCGTGCAGGACAAGCACATGACGGCTGTGGTGACGGTCGACGTCGGGGGCGATCACCACGTCGAGGTGGTCCGGTTCGCCGCCGAGAACCCGGCGCAGACCCAGCAACAGCGCCGCGCGCATCGACTGCAACAGGGTGTCGTCGGCGATGACGATCGGCGGCACCAGCAGCCGCACGGCCTGGGTGCGCAGTTCGTGCAGCAACGCCAGCGACGTCCAGCCATCGGGCTCCGGCGTGCCGCGCTGGGGGCACCAGCCCCGGTGCCGGGCGTCGGCGGTGTCGCGGTCCTGCGCCGCCGGGACCACGCCACAATGCTTGCACGCCAGGAAAAGCGGGGCCTGCACCGACTCGCCGCCGATGATCCGCTCCACACCCCCGGTGTCGGCGCGCCCGAGGTTGACCCAGCGGATGTCGGCGCGGCGGGCGAACTCCGCGCCGAACGGGTAGTCGGTCAGCCCCCAGGCCCGCTGCACGTCCTGCGCGTCGACGGTCGTGGCGACGGTGAACATCCGCCGCTGCCGGTCGTCGTCCTCGTCGCCGAACCGGGTGCTGTCGCGCGGGGCGAACGCCGACGCGCGCTTGAACCGGACCACCGGCAGCACGGAGCCGGTGTCGGCGGCCCGGTTGTCGCCGCAGCGCGGGCACGTCGTGGGCCCGGCGTTCTCCGCCGACCAGCCGCAGCGCGGGCAGAACCGCCACCGCACGATCTCGGACTTGCGTGGAGAACCGACGTCGACGGCGTCGATGCGCAGGGCGCTTCCGTTGACGTAGAAGGTGTTTCCCGGCGCGAGTTCGCGCAGCGCGACCCGGCTGCCGCGCTCGTAGGTGAACCGGTCGACCGACGGTTTGCCGTTCTCGTCGGTCCAGGTCAGTCCCACGTCGAGCCGGGTCCGGTCGTCGAGCAGGGTGTAGTTCGGCAGCAGACCGAGCGCCTCGAACGCGGTGATCCAGTACTGGCGGGCCATGCCCGACATGCGCGACCGGGCCGCGCGGTGCTCCCCGCGCACCCGCCGCAAATCGTCGACGTCGTCGGAGCCCAGGACGTTCTTGATCTCGGTCAGGCGCGTGATCTCGGCTTCCATCACCGCCGCGCGTTCGCGCAGCTCGTCCCGCTCGGCCAGCCACACCTTCACCGCGTCGTCCACGGCGCGCTCCAGCGGCGAGACGATGTCGCGGTCGAGCCCGACCCCGGCCCAGTCGGCCAGCATGTCCGCGGTGGTGGTCATGATGTGGCCCTGGAAGCCGTCGACGAACTCGCGCACGTGGGTGTCGGCGTTGTCCCGCGCGTCGCGCAGCAGGTCGCTGAGCCAGGAACCCTCCGACAGTGCCGCGGTGAACATGCGCCCGGCCGTGCGCGGCGGTTTCCCCTTGCCCGCCCGAGCCGCTCTGTCCACAAGGGACGCGAAGTACTGGCGGCGGATGATCTCGACGGCGTCGAGGTGGCAGGCGGGCGGGGTGACCTCCCCGGCGATCATGTCCAGCGGCTCGGCCAGCCAGTGCAGTTCGATGCCCCGGCCGGGCAGCACCGCGAACACCAGCGCGCTGCCGGTCTGGCGGCCCGCGCGGCCGACCCGCTGCAGGTGGCCCGCGACCGAGCGCGGCAGCGAGGTCAGGCCGACCGCGGACAGGTCGCCGATGTCGATGCCGAGTTCGAGGGTGGGGGTGCAGGTGAGCACGTTGGGCGCGTCTGGGGCGTCGCTGGACTTGAACGCGGTCTCGACCTTGACCCTGGTCTCGGCGTCGAGCATGCCGGTGTGCTCGTGCGCGGTGATGCGCCGCACTTCGCGCGAGGTGTAGAGGACGCGGTAGTAGTCCGGGGCGATCGGCTCGTCCCGCAGTGTTCCGGCGCACCGGTCGCGCAGGCATCGGCCGTCGCGCAGTTGCCCGGCGATCTCGTGCGCGGCGGGGAACCGGTAGGAGCACACGTCGCAGCGCAGCAACGCCATGACGGTCTGCGGGTGGCCGGGCTCGGTGGGGTGCAGCACGACCGAGTCCGGTTCGAGGTAGTACACCGACGCGGCGGTCTTGGTCTTGACCTCGGAGACGATGTTCGCCTTGTGCATCGCTTCGAACAGGGCGCGCACCAGGAAAGGGCCTTCGGACTCGGCGAGGCCCAGACAGCGCGCGGTCCACCGGCAGTACCAGGTGCCTTTGGCGACCACACTGTCGAAGGGCTCGGACTTCACCGCCGTGGTAGGGAAGACCGGCGCGGGCCTGCGGGTGGGGAACGCGGGCATCGCCGCCGGGCGGCCACCCCAGATCGACCAGCGGTTGCCGTCCTCGTGCCGGTACTTGGTCAGCCACGGGTGGTTGATGCCGCCCTGCAGCCGGATCCGTTCCAGCACACCGCGAATCCAGGCCAGGGCGGCGGGCGCGGGCGGCGTGAGGTCGAGTTGCGGGAAGCGGTCGCGGTGTTCGGCGATGACGGACTCGGCCAGCCCGGTGAGCCGGGTCGGTGAGCCCGCGTCGACATGGGCGACGACGGTGCCGGTGAGTTCGAGGGTGCGGCCCGCGCGCGCGTTGAGCCCGAACTCCAGGATGGCGTTGAACCCGGCCCGGGTGGTGATCGCGGTGCGCAGCTTGGCTGATGCGCGGCGCGGGTTCTCCCAGACGTCGCGGTAGGTGTCGTCGACGAGCAAGTCGGGCGGCAGCAAGGCGTAGCGCTCGGCCGGGGTGCGGGCCGCCGACTTCATCGCGTCGGCGATCTCGGCGAGCGTGAGGGTGTTTCCGTTGAGGCTGCGGTGAAGCAGCGACCGGAAGTTGAAAGTGAAGGACCGCGCCTCGATGAATCCGGCGCGGTGTGAGGCGTCCTGGACGCTGTCGGCGAACACGAGGGTCTTCTTCTGGTCGGGCTCGACGTCGGAGCTGCCGAACAGGTGCCCCAGCGCCACCGAGGTCAGGGTGGCGACCCGGGAGCCGAGGAAGCGAATGCCGTCGCGTTGCTGACACGACGGGCAGGTGTCGCGTTTGCTGGCCTCGTCGTCCGGCGTGGCCAGGACCGGCAGGCACGCGTGGTCGCCTTTGGGTTCGGCGTCGAAGAGTTCGAGGGTGACCGGGTCCAGCCAGGACAGCGCGCCCTGATCACCCGCGCGGCGCTCGCCGGGGGCGTGCAGCATGGCGCGGAACCGGCCGGACTTGGACACCGACTGCTGGGTGATCGTCCGGGCGTTGCTGTCGAGCACGATGTCCCGGGAGCGGCGCAGCGCGCCCCAGCCGGACCGGCCGCAGTGCCTGCAGTAGACCGCGGGCAGGAACCGTTCGTCGATCTCGGTGCGCGGGCTGTCCAGGCTCCACTGGAAGTCGGGCACGGAGTCGACGATCCGGTCCAGCCTGCGGACTTCGCGCACCCAGAGCTGGATGTCCACCTGCAACAGTGGCCGGTCGCCGTCGCGGGCGTGCGAGAGCAGGCCGAGGTATTCGGCGAGCACGCGCTCCCCGTTGGGGCGGCCCGCCCAACTCGGCGCGACCGCGCGGATCACCTCCGCGAACGCGCGCGGTGTCGCGGCGGCGTCGAGCAGGGCATGCGTCAGCGGGTGGCCCCTGAGTCGCAGGCCGAGGGCGTGGCGGTCGTCGATGCCGACGTCGCCGAAGAACACCTGGGCGGTCTGCCGCAGACGGTCCATATGCGACAGACCGGGCCACAGCGGGGGAAGTTCGTCGTGCAGCGGCAGCGACTGCCCCGCCGGGTCGTCGAGCCAGTCCCCCGGGCTCAGCCGCCGCTCGCCGATGACCGCGTCGGAGTCGAACGGCTCACCGAACACGCGCCCGGCGAACTCCAGCAGCCGTCCGCCTTCGCTGCCGTCGCCCAGGGTCGCGGAGGTGGCGACCGGGGTGATCGAGCCCAGCGGCCGACCGGGCGTGGACTGGCCCAGCGCCATCCCGAGGCGACGCAGGAGCATGGCCACGTCGGTGCCCTGCGCGCCGTCGTAGGTGTGGAATTCGTCGAGGACCAGGTATTGGAGGGCGTGTTCGGCCCACAGGGGCGCGTCCTCGGGGCGCAGCAACAAAAAGTCGAGCATCTTGTAGTTGGTGAGCAGGATGTCGGGCGGGTTGTCGCGCAGTTCCCGCCGCTGCCGCAGCAGGCCGTCACCCGCCCCCGCCTCGGCGTCACCGGTGTAGAGGCCGACCCGCACGTCGCTGAGCCCATGCCCGTCGACCATCGCCGCGATGCGGCGGGCCTGGTCGTTGGCCAGGGCGTTCATCGGGGTAGAGGATCAGCGCCTTGACCCCGGGGGTGTCGCGGTGGCGGCGGCAGTGGTCGATGATCGGGATGAGGAAGGACTCGGTCTTGCCGGAGCCGGTGCCCGTGGTGACCAGAGTCGGTCGCGGGCGGGTGTGCTTGGAACTGAGCCGGGTGAACGCCTCGGCCTGGTGCCGGTAGGGCGCGAACCCGGTCGGCGCCCAGTCCAACGCGGCCCGCCACGAGCCGTCCGCCACCTGGAACGGCAGCCGCAGACGGACGTACGGGCCACGGAAGATGCCTTCGTCCTGGCTGGTCAGGAAGCCGGTGAGCCGGTCGCGAACGTCCTCGTCCGCCAGCGCGAACGTGGTGCCAAGGTAGGAAGTCAGCGCAGACCTGAGCTCATCGGCGATCAGCGACGGCTGCATGTTCCCCCTCCTCGGACCCGTCTCGCACTGTAACGCTTCAGCACAGGGTGTATCGGCGGTTGACCAAGATCATTACGGGTGCCGCGAGTGAGTGAGTAGAACTACTGAAAGTTATCAAAGGTGTTCGCAAGGTGACCCCGGGGCGATACGGTGTCCCCGGGGTTCAGGTTGGGGAGACCGGAACGAGCCCGATGCCGAGGTGGGGGAATGGACAACTTTTCGGTAGCGCTATCAGGCTTGGACGAGTTGGGTGCGAAAGTGCTGCCCGGAATCGCGCAGATGACGCATGACGCTCGGTGTGAGGTCAGGAACGCCAGCAGCTGGATTTCTCGCGCGTTCGGCACCCATGACGATTTCACCGTGGGCGCCGCCACTCCAACGATGCGCCCGCCGTCGATGCGCCAGCTATTCCACCAGCCCGGCAGCGAGATATACCTGTCGGTGAACTACCTGACGCGAGCACTCGACGACAACAGAGAGAATGTCGAACTCGCAGCGCAGGCGATCATCGAGATCGGTCGGCGATACCGGCAGGCCGACGGCAGGCCGGACGAGTCGTCCCCGGCGACGGGGGTCATCGATCATGCCCCCGTCTCTCGTGGTCCGTCTGGAATCGACTACGAAGCCGATGGCCAGTGGAAACGCGCGATGGGCGAGCATGCCGACGTGTTGACCCGGCTCATGCGGGAACACGACGACGACGGTATCGGCGCGGCGGCACAGCTGGACATCCGCCTCAGACGCATCTTCGACGAGTTCGCCTCTGGCGAGGACGCGGCCACCCAGGTGATGATCCACCACTTGGCAGCCGCCCAGCACCGACTCATCCAGGACCCAAACGAATTGTTCGGCGCCGCCGATGGATGTGTTCAGGAATGGCACGGCACGGCTGCCGACCAGTTCAAAAGCTACCTGCGCCAACTGCGTGACGGGGTTTCCGGCGTGCTGGTCCTGGACCTCGCTGGGCTGGACACAGTCTTGCGGGCGCATCAAGCCCTCATCAGCGCGATGCGTCGCGATGTTCTCGACCTGGTTGAGCGCACCCTTCGGGGCATCGAAGCCGCCGAAACGGACAGTTGGAAGGTCGGCGCGTCGATCGTCGGCGCGCTGGCTGCGATAGCTGCTGGGGTCGCGGCGGCCGGACCGGTCGGCCCGCCGCTGCTGATGTCACTCGCGGCGACCCTGATGGGCGCGGGCACATCGGTGGCCATCGAGGCCAAAGGCGCTGACTCCGAACTCGGCGTGATCGTACAGTGCGTCGACGCGGGCGAGGCCATGATCCACCTGATCGACGGCGAACGGGCCAAGATCGAACACGCGTTGCGGATCGTGACCAGCAGCTTCACCGGCGACAACCTGCCGCAGATCCGACCCGATCGGCCGCTGATCGTGACCTCGCCGGACTTCCGGCCGGAAACGTTCGGCCTGACCGACGAGACCCAGGGACGGCATCGCAAACCAACCGACACCCGCGATCTTGTCCCGGAACCCACACGAGACGCGAACGGCTCATTCGACGATCGCACGGTGGGCGACCGGGTTGAGGACCGCTACCCAGAGCAAGGACCTGCGGCATGACCGATCAACAGCACACAGCAGCCGAACTCGCGCAACGCGCGACCGCCATCACCGAGCAGGCCGAACAGATCTACAGCCGCACCCTGACGCGCAAGGAGACTCTCCGATCGACTCGTGACGCGGCGACGCGCGTGACCGCCGAAGCAAAGTCCGGTGACCGGTCAGTCCGCGCGACGGTCGACGCGGGAGGCATGGTGACCGAGTTGGCGTTGACTCACCAGGCTCTGGCCATGAGCCCGGACGATCTGGCCGCTGTGATCATCGGGGTCGCCCAGGAGGCCGCGGGCAAAGCCAGGGAGTCTGTCTACGGCATGTATGTGGCCCTGCAGAACGAGGGAATGATCAGAGAGCTGCCTGTCCTGCCTCCTGCGGTCAAGCCGACGCCGTCCGAACGCCCGGTAGTCGAGAACGATCGTGACGAGTCGCGGTCTGGATTCATGGTGGACGAGTGGTGAGAATGCGCGTGACGTTGGTGTGGCTGGTGGGGTTTCTGCTGGTCAGCGGGTGCACAGGTCCTGAGGTCAGTCCTCCGGCGAGTTCATCGGCTGTCGCCGTTGACCCGTTGACGCAGGACGGTGCGCTGCGGCCGGTGCGCCCGGCGGGTGGCCGGGCGTTGAGTTGGCTTCAGCCGGAGACGGCCGCCCAGGTGTTGTGTCAGGCGATTCCGAAGGACCGGTGGGAGCACCTACTCAGCGGCCCAGTCGGCCGTCAACCCACCGCCGCACTCGGCGGGCGTTGTCAGATCACGAGCGCGTCGTTCGGTGTGTCGGTCAGTGTCATGCGGCCAGATCGAAAGGCGCTGGTCCTCACGACGACGATCAACGGCAGGCCTGCGCTGAGAACCCCCGATGGACGTTCGGTCGTGCTGGCGCTGACCGATGAGGCGTTAACCCCTGCGGAGTCGGTCGGCGCGCGGTCCCACAGCCTGCTGTCGATCGGAGTGACCAAGCCCCTTCGGAGCGGCGGGGAGGAGATGCTGGCGCGCGTGCTCGACGAGTTGCTGCCCGCGCTGGTGCCCGACACCGAGCCGGTTCCGGCGGTCGACACCGACGGCATGATGCCGTACGTGAGCACCCCGCCAGCGCCGCGTGGTGGCATCGTGGACCTTCCGATACCGACCCAAACGCTCCAGTTGTGCACCGCAATGCGCGAGAACCTGGGACTACAGCCGCCCCGGTACACAGACTCGACCAAGGTCTACGTCGGCAGCTGTCAGGCCACTCGCACTGGTGGCCGCGAGGACGCGAGCGTTGGCATCCACTACAGGTTTGAGACTGAGACGTTCCCCGACACGGTCGCGGGGCGGCCCGCGAAGCTCGGCAAGGACTCCGTCACGGTGCTGCTGCGCGATGACGCGTGGTGCACCGTGAAGATCAAGGCGGCGGACGCGGTCCCCCTGGCCGAGCGGCTGGTGCCGGTCCTGCTCGGCGGGTAGGCCCGAGGTGAGTAGAAGTACCTGACCTGCGGGCATGGTCACCAAACGTGCTCGGGGGGTGACTCCGGGCCGGTATGGTTCGTGCGGGAGCGGGATGGGGAGGGGTACCAGGGATGAGTCTGACTCCAGAGCAGATCTACGAGAACTTCAAGGCGGGCTACGGCGGCCAGGGCCTGTCGCAGGCGTCGGCGATCGTCACCGACCTGGCGGCGAAGTACCAGGAGCGGGCGGACGCGATCACGGCGTTGACCGGCCGGATGGAGTCGGCGTGGCAGGGGGAGTCCGCGGGGGCCGCGCAGCGTGGGGCCGGGCCGCTGGCGGTGCAGCACGCCATGGCCGCGCCGGAGATGAAGACCGCGCAGGACCTGACGACCCGGCAGGTGGAGTCGTTCGACCACGCCAACAACTCCGTGGTGGAGGTGCCGCCACGGCCCGACAAGCTGAACCCGTTCGACTTCCTCAACGACGGGAAGCGGGGCACCTACGAGTCCAAGCTGGGTGAGCACAGCGCCGCCGCCGAGAACAACGTGGCGGTGATGCGCTCCTACGGCGACGCCAGCACCTACAACACCGGCGGGATGCCCGAGTCCTACGGCACGATCCTGGCCGACGAGGCCACCGTCACTGTCGGGCAGCCGACCGAGCCGGGGCACCGCGTCGGCGGGTTCACCTACGAGGATCGCGGCACCACCTCCGACAACACCGGAACGCGGTCGACCGACTCCACGGGCACCGACGGCCGCGGGTCACACGGTCAGGTGTCGGTCAACCCGGTGGACACCGGCACGACCGGGACCAAGGCGGCCGGTTTCGACGGCGGGCCGACGCAGCCGACCACCACCGTCCAGCCAGGCACGACGAACACGGGCGGGCCGACCACGTCCGGGCCGGGTCTGGGTGGCGGGCCGGTGCTGACCGGTGGGCGACCCGGAACGGGTCCGGGCCTGCCCGGCACTGGGCGCGGAACGTCGTTCCCGCCCGGATCGCGAGCGGGAGGCGGCGACACCGGCGGACGCGGGC
>NZ_JBOHGC010000343.1:0-2619 GCF_050699995.1 Actinokineospora sp.
GCGGCGGGACTACGAGACGATCGTGCGCTTGATCGCGGGCACGACCACCGCCAAGGGGTTGGCCGTCTCCTGCCGCCTCGACCGGCGCAAGTATCCAGCCGGGCGAAAAGTGACGGACGAGGAGATGAAGACGATCCGCAGTACCCCGCAAGCGTTTCTTGGTGAATGGAACTACGTCATTCGCCCTCGGCTTGGTCAGATTCGATAAGCTTATTTCTACCTATCCGGTTGACTCAGCATAGCCCAGTATGTTGTGGTGGGTCCTCAAGGGAGAAGACGGAAGGTGCCTCGTCCCGACTTCCCGAAGACCCTCGCCGAATTTCAACGGCGATTTTCCACAGAGGACGCGTGCCGACGGTACCTCGTCGAGTCGCGCTGGCCTGACGGGTATCGGTGTCCTCGGTGTAAACATGCAGAGGCCTATCCGGTGGCGCGCGGGGCGCTGCTGCAGTGCCAAGGCTGTCGCTACCAGGTCTCGGTGACGGCGGGGACCGTGATGCATCGGACGCGCGTGGCTCTGCGCGACTGGTTCTGGGCGGCCTATCTGGTGACCACGCACTCGCCGGGGTTCTCCGCGCTGCAACTCCAACGACAGCTCGGTCTGGGACGGTATGAAACAACCTGGGTCATGCTGCAGAAGCTCCGTCGCGCCATGATCCGGCCCGAGCGCGACCGTATCGCCGGCATCGTCGAAGTGGACGAGACCTATCTCGGCGGCGCGGAGGAGGGCCGTGCCGGCGGTCGGTGGCGTGAGAGCAGGAAGTCGATCGTGGTGGCCGCGGTGGAAGTTCGTGGTCGTGGCACCGGCCGAATCCGACTCGGGACCGTGCCCGACGTGTCGGGCCCATCTCTTGTCGGGTTCGTCGAAACCGCCGTGGCTCCAGGGAGCACGGTCCGGACGGACGGCTGGCAGGGCTACGCCTCGCTCAAGCACCGCGGGTATGACCATCGGCCGACTACGCAAGGAGCGCCGAAAGAGGCGGCGGCATTGTTCCCGCGGGTCCATCGCGTCTTCACTCACCTGAAGACGTGGGTCTGGGGCACTCACCGCGGCGTGAGCCGCAAACATCTGCCTCACTACCTCAATGAGTTTGTTTTCCGCTTCAACCGGCGCAGGACACCGATGGCGGCGTTCCAGTCGCTTCTCGGGCTCACCGGTCAGCACAGCCCCACGACCTACCATGCCTTGTATGATGCTGAGTCAACCGGATAGGTAGAATTCGCGTTAGTGCCGCGCCACCTCGACGCGTGCGTCGTTGTAACAGGCGCCCTCGGAGATATCGGCGTGGTGGGTCGGCGCGAGCGCCGAGATCGTCTGTCCATTGTCGCTCGTGCGCATCCACGCGCCCTTGAGCGAGCACACGACGCCGGGCGGGACGTCGTCGGTGATCCGAAGCACCAGATGCACCTCGCCCAGGTCGTTCCAGATCTTGACGCGATCGCCGTCCCGTAGATTCCGGGCGCGCGCGTCGTCGGGATGCATCTCCAGCGGCGGCGGCGGCGCGCTGTCTCGGCAGCCGCCGAACGTGGCGGTGATGCGCTTGTCGGACGCCGGTGAGATCAGCGCGAGCGGGTAGGGCGAGTCGACCGGCCGGTAATCCGCGAGCGGAGCCCCGTACTTGTTGGCGAGATAGGTCGACACGAGCTCGACCTTGCCCGACGGGGTCTTGGGGAACACGTTGCCGAACAGCACGAACTCCTCGCCTTCGCCCGACACGGTCATGGCCGTCGCGCGGTCGGTGGGAATCCGGCTCGGGCGCACGCCGCCGAGGCGCGGATCGGCCGGGTCGAGCGCGTCGTCCATCAGCTCGGCGTCCGTCGCCGTGAACGCCGCGTCGCTGAAGCCGAAGCGCCCCGCGAGCCGGCGGAAGATCTCCGTGTTGGGGAGCGCCTGGCCTTGCGGCGGGATGACCGGCTGGGAGCGCTGGAGCCAGTGCGTGCCATACGCGGCGAAGAGATCATCGTGCTCGAAGTGGCTGCACGCGGGGAGGACGACGTCGGCGTAGTCGAGACTGTCCGTCATGACCACGTCCGAGCCGACGATGAAGAGATCCTCGCGGGCGAGACCCCGGCGCATGCGGTTCTGGTCGGGATGCACGACGAGCGGGTTGTGGTTGTAGATGAACAGCGCCTTGATCGGCGGGGCCAGGCTCGGATCGAGCAGGTGGCGGCCGAGGTCGATGATGTTGAGGGCCCGCGTGCCCGACGGCACGAAGTCGGGCCGCGCCAGCCGCGCGGGGGTCTTCGGGAACGCGAAGCCCGCGCTGTTGACGAGCCCGCCGCCTCGCCCACCCAGCTTGCCGGCCAGCGCGGGCAGCGCGAAGACCGCGCGGATGCCGCTGCCCCCGTTCTGATTGCGCTCGAGACCGTTGCCGACGCTGATCGCCACCGGCGAGGCCGTGCGGAACCACCCGGCGAACTCGCGGATCTGCGCCTCCGGCACCCCGCAGATGCGGGCCGCGACGTCCGGCGGATACCGGCGCACGCGCTCCATGTACGGCTCGAAGCCCTCGACGTGCTGCGCGATGAAGTCGCGGTCGAGCGCGCCCAGGCGCTCGAGCTCGTTGGTCACCGCCCACGCGAGCACGACGTCGGTGCCGGGCCGCAGGGCCAGGTGCA
>NZ_JBOHGC010000344.1:0-1168 GCF_050699995.1 Actinokineospora sp.
CATTGAAGCAGCGGACACTCCCAGCGAAGGTGGGCCACCGTCTCACGTGATCCGCGGCTTCGCGCCGCGGCCTCATTGAAGCGGAGACCAGCCCGTGTCTGAAGTATGCCGCGTTCAGGTGATCCGCGGCTTCGCGCCGCGGCCTCATTGAAGCGTGATGAGATTGGGAAACCACTCCGCCAGCACACGCGTGATCCGCGGCTTCGCGCCGCGGCCTCATTGAAGCGCCAAATACAGCGCCGAGGCCCAGCTGCTGGCGGAGGTGATCCGCGGCTTCGCGCCGCGGCCTCATTGAAGCATCACCGAGCTGACGTCGGAGCCACAGAAGATCCAGGAGTGATCCGCGGCTTCGCGCCGCGGCCTCATTCATTAAGGAAAACCCCCGGCTATGCCGGGGGACTCCCCGTGGTTTGACCTGTGCGACGGTCATTGTGAGCCTGAAATCTCTGCCAAGAGACGAGGTTCACGATGAAAGACTATCAGAGCTTGAGCCATACCCGGTGGGACTGTAAGTACCACGTGGTGTACATCCCCAAGCGGCGCAAGAAGAAGATATTTGGCGCCGTCAGGCGCCACCTTGGGGAGATTTTTCACGAGTTGGCGACGCACAAGGAATCGAAGATTGTGGAGGGGCACTTGATGCCGGACCACATTCACATGTGCATCAGCATTCCGCCGAAGTACTCGGTCTCAAACGTAGTGGGGTAACGGAGCTGTCTCGGCTGATCCTCATAGCGGCCCGTGATCCGCGGCTTCGCGCCGCGGCCTCATTGAAGCAAATCCATCACCGTGACCGAGGACGCCGTCAACGACGTGATCCGCGGCTTCGCGCCGCGGCCTCATTGAAGCCTCGACGTCGTGCGTCAGCTCCACCGTTCGTTCGATGTGATCCGCGGCTTCGCGCCGCGGCCTCATTGAAGCTCCGAGGTCGAGCTGCTCATCCGCATCGTCACCGGCGTGATCCGCGGCTTCGCGCCGCGGCCTCATTGAAGCGAGGTAGTTGGTCATGTGCGACATGGTTGCTCTCCGGGTGATCCGCGGCTTCGCGCCGCGGCCTCATTGAAGCTTCAAGGGCTGGGTGCACGATCGCTTCGGCTGGCCACGTGATCCGCGGCTTCGCGCCGCGGCCTCATTGAAGCGAAGTAATGGCTGCTGTTGAGAATAAATG